>NZ_MIJF01000001.1 GCF_001730235.1 Vulcanibacillus modesticaldus
GGTCTAAACTTATTGAGTTGTCACAGGAATTTATTTTAGAGCAACAGTCTGCTTAATCTAACAGTATTAATTAGGCTCTGTTTTAAGAGTCTGCTTCAGTATGCTCTTTTTTGTCACTGTTTAAATGAAGTCATGCTTTTGCTATACTTGTTTAACCCTTTGTGAAGTTCTTTGTTCCCCAATTTTGTCATTCTTAATTTCTTTTTCACCAAACGTTTAATTTTTCATAGAACTTTTGACACTACCCAAAGCACTAATCCTATTATACAGACTGAATATTCAAATTTTCAATAATAACTGTATAAATCAATAATAAAATTGATTTATTAGTAAAAATTAGTTACGATAACGATATGAAAAAACATGTAATATATCGTGTTCAAAAACTTATACTTGAACTTAGTAACACCGAAATTTGATGGTTTTCATATACTGATATAGCCAAATATAAAGGTGTGTATGTATATGAGTTCATGTAAAAGTTATTTGAAAGAGGCTTATAAAGCCATATATCAGAATGATTTTCAAAAAGCGATCCTTGCTTTTAAAAAGGCGATAAATTGTGATCCAACAAATGCTTCATATTACCATAAATTATCGATCACTTATTCTAGAAATGGAGATATGAAAGAGGCATTGGCAGCTGCGAAAAAAGCATATGAACTTTCACAAAATCAAAATTATCGCTATCATTTACAGATACTACAATCAAAAAATTTAGTACTATTGGCAGCAGAAAAAATAGACAAGGGTATTTTTTTAAAAGATGTTGAAAAAATGTTAATCCACGCTAAAACCTTAGATCCTTTGAATATTGATGCTTATTTTTTACTTGGAATATACTATGGTGAGACTAAACTATATAGTAAGTCGATCAAAGAATTTAATCTTTTACTAAATTTAAACCCTTATCATCAAAAAGCTAGACAACTAAAAGAATATTTTATTAAATTGTATCAAGAAGGTGAAAAGAATGAGTAGAATACGTGTAATGGTTGCGGGTGCAAATGGTCGTATGGGAAGACAAGTAGTTCAAATGGTTCTGAAAGATAAGGAGCTCGAATATCTCGGTGGTATTGATCCCTCATTTCCTGCCGAAAATGAAAGTATTTTAAAGAATTATCCATTATACAAAAATTTTGAAGAGGCAATTATTGAAAGAAGACCAGATGTAGTAGTTGATTTTACAACTCCACAAACGGTCAAACAAAATACTGAGATTGCATTAAGAATGGGGGTAAGCCCCGTTATCGGAACAACAGGGCTTACCTATGAAGAAATCTTACAATTGGACAAGCTGGCTAAAGAACGAGAAATAGGTGGTATTGTTGCACCGAATTTTGCTATTGGTGCTGTGTTAATGATGAGATTCGCCCAAATTGCAGCTAAATACATGCCAAACGTTGAAATTATTGAAATGCATCATGATCAAAAGCTTGATGCACCTTCGGGAACTGCGATAAAAACGGCAGAACTTATAGCTAGGGAAAGAAAAGAAATCTTACAAGGTCATCAAGATGAAAAAGAAATTGTCAAGGGATCAAGAGGAGGGGAATATTCAGGATTTAGAATACATAGTGTGAGGCTTCCAGGTTTAGTAGCTCACCAACAAGTAATATTTGGTGACCAAGGACAAACATTAACTATCCGTCATGATTCTATTAATAGGGAATCATTTATGCCTGGTGTTAATTTAGCAATTAAAAGAGTAAGAACTTTATCTGGAATTGTATATGGATTAGAGCACTTATTAGACTAAGTTGATAAAAATAAAAATAAAGCTAGGTGATAAAAATGAAGATAGCATTAATTGCGCACGATAAGAAGAAAATAGAGATGGTTAACTTTATGATTGCATACGAACCGATTTTTAAGAAACATGAACTTTTTTCGACCGGGACTACTGGCACAAAAATTATGGAGCAAACTAATTTGAAAATCCAGCGTTTTATGTCAGGACCACTTGGGGGTGATCAACAAATAGGTGCTATGATTGCTGAAAATGAATTGGATCTTATCATCTTTTTTAGAGATCCATTAACAGCTCAACCCCATGAGCCTGATGTAAGTGCCTTACTTCGTTTATGTGATGTATATAGTATTCCTCTTGCTACAAACGTAGCTACGGCTGAAATATTAGTACGTGCCCTTGAAAAAGGAGATTTTGCTTGGAGAGATGTTATTCATAAATATAAAAACAAATAATGTTTAGACAAACTAGTTCGTAAAAGCTTCGATTAGAAGCTTTTCTTAGTATATCCGAGCATAACTTCCAAAATCCGAACTTATACAAAATACAATACCTAATCAAAGATGGGTTGGTATTTTGTTTGTGTATTGGAAAAATATACAAGGATGTTCGATAAAAAGGAGTTAATAATGGATAAAATAAAACTTGGTAAAAAAGTCTTAAACGAACTTGAACATCATGGATATAAAGCCTATTTTGTCGGTGGATTTATTCGTGATCTATTACTTAATAGGGAAATCAACGATATAGATATTGCCACAGACGCTCATCCTGAAAAAGTGATGAGCATTTTCTCAAAAACGATTCCAACTGGGAAAAAACATGGAACGATAACGGTATTAATGGAAGGTATTCCATTTGAAGTCACCACATTTCGTTCGGAGGGAAAATATTTAGATTACAGACATCCTACTGAAGTAAAATTTGTATCAAATATAGAAGAAGATTTAAGCAGAAGAGATTTTACTATTAATGCAATCGCAATGAGCAAAAATGAAGATATAATTGATCCATTCAATGGTAAAAAGGCTCTTGAAGATGGGATGATCGTAGCAGTAGGTAACCCTGAAAAAAGATTTCTAGAAGATCCCTTGCGAATGATGCGTGCTATTCGTTTTGCTTCTCAATTGAATTTTAAAATTGAGGAACAAACATATAGGGCGATAGTGGCTAAAGCTCCGTACCTTAGATACATTGCTACAGAACGGATAAAAATTGAGCTTGATAAAATAATGGTTTCAAAGTTCCCAGAAATAGGAATAAAACTACTATATGAGACTACTTTGATTAACTGGGTTAAAGGTTTTGAACACACAAGTATCACAAGGATCAATTATGAAGAGGTATGTAAATTTATTAAATTGACAGAGGACCCATTAATCCGTTGGTTTTTGCTATTAATACAGATTGATCAAAAAGATCACTCACTAATAATGTCTCACTTACGTTTTTCTAACAAAGAAAGGGACAACGTGAAAAAGATATTTCAAGCGCACTCAA
The DNA here is from genome assembly GCF_001730235.1 of Vulcanibacillus modesticaldus. Classification (GTDB taxonomy): domain Bacteria; phylum Bacillota; class Bacilli; order Tepidibacillales; family Tepidibacillaceae; genus Vulcanibacillus; species Vulcanibacillus modesticaldus. The sequence continues at coordinate 3,251 of NZ_MIJF01000001.1, forward strand.
TTTTAGAAGCTGGACTTGAGGAGGTAAATTTTAAAAAATGTCTAGTGGAAACTGGTGAGTCGTATTGTTTGAAACTAGTTAAGATCTTTTTTTTGCTTGGACACATAACCGAATCAGAAAAAAACAAATTGATCAAAAAGGTAATGAGGATAAATGGCGATTTACCGGCAAAAGAAATTGAAGATTTAGCTATTTCTGGTAGGGATTTGATAAATCATTTTAATCAACCAGGTGGACCTTGGATCAAAGTAATCCTTAATCGATTACTAGAAATGGTAATTTATGATAACTTGGCTAATGAAACCAATATTTTATTACAACAAGCAAAACTAATATTAGAGGAGAAAAAGGATGAAGGAAAAAATTAAGGAGATTTTCTTAAATTCTGATCATCGATTCATATCTGGTGAAGAGTTAAGCAAACGCCTACAAATTTCCCGAACAGCGATATGGAAGCAAATCGAGGGATTGAGGAAGGAAGGGTATAAGTTTGAAGCAGTGAGAAAAAAAGGCTATCGATTAATAAATAACCCTGATGATATATATCCAGAAAGAATAAAGCAAGGTTTATCCACTAAATGGCTGGGGAAAGATATTGTTTATCGTCATGTATCCGAATCAACCCAGTTAGAAGCACACAATCTAGCTAGACAGGGAGTTGAACATGGAACAATTATCATAGCTAACGAACAAACAAATGGACGGGGGAGATTAGGTAGGAAATGGTATTCTGAAAAAGGAAAAGGGATTTTTATGAGCATGATTCTTCGTCCTAATTTTGATTATGAGCAGATATCTCTCATAACATTACTAACCTCAATCATAATTTTTGATTCACTAAAAAATGTATATGGAATAACCTCTAAAATTAAGTGGCCAAACGATATATATATTGATGACAGAAAATGTGCCGGTATCCTCTCAGAGATTCATGGTGAACAGGATCAAATCCATTATTTAATTATTGGAATTGGGATTAATACCCATAAAACAGAATATCCTGTAGAAATAGAAAGTAAGGCAATATCTATTGAGGAAAAAATAGATGGAAGTCCAAACAGGGTGGAGTTGATTACAGAAATACTAAATAACTTTGAACTAGGTTATGAGAGATTTATCGAACTAGGTTTTACAGCATATTTTGACCAATATAATAACTTACTATATGGAAAGGAGAAAAAGGTGATTGTAACTAATTTCAATCGTAAAGTTATTGGATTAATAGAGGGAGTCAATCAAAATGGGCATCTTTTAATAAAGAAAGAAGATGGGTCAGTCAAAGAAGTGGTTTCGGGAGTCGTTGAATTTATCTAAACGGCCCTATACCCCCTCTTTTCTCTAGAATATTCTTCTTAGTACTAGCAAACACTTAGTAATAAGAAGAGGGGGGACCTATATGTTCCAAGATTTATTTTCTCAAATGCATCAGACACTTGATCAATTAAATTATGAGTTTGGTACTGTTGATGATATAGATGAAGAGTTAACGCTTTTAGAAAAATATTTAACTGTTAAAGAAATGAGTGAAGAAATTACAAGCGAACTAAATAAGCTAATTGTAAAAATACAGCAATTTGAAAAAGATCACGGTTTAACTGATTTAGATTTTCAAACAGATCAAGAGTTGCATAATTCATCAAATACAGAGCATGGCATGAATTTAGATGCAGGTTTAGATGATGAGGTTGTTGTAGAGATTGATGAAGATGATTTTTTAACTTTTCAAAAAGGAATAGGGTTTTATGATTTATTTATGTATGATCAGGCGATCATTCACTTAGAAAATATTATAAAAAAATACCCTGATTTTAATCTTGCTAGACTTTATACAGCTATGACCTATTTAAAGAAGAAGGACTATAATCGGGCGAAACGAGAAGTTCTGCTTTTATTTAAATTTTCCGATGATCATGACCTCATTTCTTTAGGTCACAATATTTTAGGTACTATCTATAGTTATGAACATGAATATAACCAAGCGATATTTCATTTTCAACAAGCGATAAATTTAAAAAATAATTGGACTGAGCCAAAATTCAATTTAGCAATTATTTATTACCAGATTAATCGTTTTCATGATGCGATCAATTCCTTTAGAGAGTTATACGATGTTCATTCGGAAGATTGGGAAGTTGTATTGTACCTTGGGAAATGTTATCAAAAATTGAAACAGTATAAGAAGGCAAATGAATATTTAAAAGAAGCCTATGAAATTATTCAAAAACCTCTTATTATCAAGCAGATTGCGCATCATTTTGAAGAGCAACGCCATTTCAAAAAAGCAATCTATTGGTACCGAAAATGGCTGAAACAAGAACCAAAATCTTTTGAGGCTCTTTTGGGACTAGCTAAGAATACATGGCTTAGTGGAGATAAAGCTACTGGTTTAGCTTTGTTGAAAAAAACCCTTACAATTTATCATCAAAACCCTGAAGCGCTTCTACTATATGCTTGGATACTTACTGACAACAATGACAAAATGGCTTTATTGGTAATCGATAAACTTATGGAAATTGTGAAGGGTGTTAATAACAATCAAAATTTTTATCTGATTGCCAATTTAGCTAGACTTTTTTACTTGAATAATGATTAGATAAGTCAGATCATTTCAGTCGGTTATTATTGGAGGCGAATAAACAATCAATCAGGGCACTAGGGCATGTGGTAAGGGGATTAATAAGCTTAGATCAAAATAAACCAGAACAAGCTATTTATCACTTTGAAGAATCCAATATCATGAGTATCAACTTTCCATATTTGGATTTTTATTTAGGATATAGTCACTATCTACTTGGAAATGCCGATAAAGCAAAAGCAACATGGAAAAGGTTAATTATGAAATGAAAGGAAGCGAGCAGTAGCTTCCTTTTTTTATATCGAAGTTAGTGGATAAATACCACAATTTACAAAATGAATGGTAAAATTATAATAAAAGGAGTTCAGAAAAAAATGGATTGAAATATATAGTATATTGTTGATTGAAAGGAGAGGTTAGATGGCCTATGATTTAAAAAATAAATTAGTGATTGCCATATCGTCACGAGCGCTGTTTAACTTAGAAAATGAAAATGATATTTTCGAAAAAAAAGGGATCGAAGAGTATTCAAAATACCAACTGGAACATGAAGATGATTTGTTAGAAAAAGGTTCGGCTTTTCCTCTAGTAGAAGCATTACTGAGATTAAATGAAAAATTTGAAGATCCAATTGTTGAAGTGATAATAATTTCGAGGAATAGTCCTGAAACTGGTTTGAGAATTTTTAACTCCATAAATGCTTACGAAATAGATATTAAACGTGGTGCGTTTACTGGTGGTGAACAGATTACTAGATATCTAAAGGCTTTTGACGTTGATCTATTTTTATCTAAAAATGAAGAAGATGTTCAACAGGCGATAGATTCAGGGATTGCTTCAGCTTTAATTTATGAACCACCTGATGATTTTGATCCTAATAAACAAGAGATACGAATTGCTTTTGATGCTGATGCAGTCATATTTTCTGAAGAATCGGAGAAGATTTTTAAGGAACAGGGATTAGACGCTTTTATTGAAAATGAGAAAAAAAACGTAAACAAACCATTACCAGAAGGTCCTTTTAGCAAATTGTTGAAAACCTTGTCACTGATTAAGGAGAAAGAAAATTCAAATGAAAAATTGATCAGAATTGCAATTGTTACAGCTAGAAATAGTCCGGCCCATAAACGTGTCATATTAACATTAAGGGCGTGGGGAGTCAAGGTGGATGAAGCTTTTTTTCTAGGAGGATTGCCTAAAGATCAAGTGTTAAAAGCGTTCAATGCCCATATTTTTTTTGATGATCAAGATACACACGTGAAATTAGCTTCTGGAAAGGTGCCCTCAGCAAGAGTTTTATATAAATCAGATTCGGAATTATACAAATATAAATAAATCAATTAATAGCATAGGGGAGCTTGTGGATGACTCGATTAAAGAATGTATACATTTTTACTGGTGGGACATTAACGGATGAGATGTTATCATATAACAATTTAGATGAAGGAATAATTATTGGGGTTGATCGTGGAGTCGATTGGTTAATCAACCATGGAATTACTCCTGATTATTTTGTTGGGGATTTTGATTCAATTGACATTGTACTATTGGAAAGAATTAAAAAGTACTATTCTAACAAGGTTAAAATATATCCGTCAGAAAAGGATGAAACTGATACAGAGTTAGCAATGCAATTAGCGATCTCTTTAAAGCCCCAAAATATTATAATTTTTGGTGGTACGGGTTCAAGATTGGACCATGTGATTGCAAATGTTCATATTTTATTACAAGCAGAGAGAAATGATATATCATCTGTAATTTATGGAACAAATAATAGGATTAGGGTGTTGTTGTCGGGCAAAAGTAAAAAAATAATGAAAAGCCACTTTTCATACGTATCTATTTTTCCTTTCACAGAAGTTGTAGCAGGAGTCACTCTTGAAGGATTTAAGTATCCGCTTGTAAAAGGAGTTATGAAGATCGGCTTTCCTTACGGAGTCAGTAACGAAATAGTAGAAGATAATGGGACTATTTCACTTGATACAGGCATATTATTAATAATTGAGAGTAAGGATTAAGCAACTATATCTTTTTTAGTACATTTTTTTAGGCTACTGAATATACTGTACTAATAAGAATGTGTTATAGCTGGTTTGGACGAAACAAGCTTTAAAAGGATATAATTGTTTATGAGGAGGGATAGGGGTGAGATTCTATACTATCAAACTTCCGAAGTTTCTTGGAGGGGTAGTAAAAGCGATTCTAAATATTTTTCAAAGAGGTAAATAAAAAAATAAAAATAAAGACTTCGTATCCTAAATATGGTAATGGAAGTCTTTAAACCATAAAAAGCACCAATTTGGTGCTTTTTCTTCACCTGAGGTGTATATTTTGCTATTAAACGCGAGTTACTTTACCAGATTTTAAAGCTCTAGTACTTACATAAACGCGTTTAGGTTTACCATCTACTAAAATACGAACTTTTTGTACATTAACTCCCCATCTACGCTTAGATTTGCGGTTGGAGTGACTTACTTTGTTACCAGTATGTCCTTTTTTACCAGTTACATAACATCTACGAGACATATTTCTAACCTCCTTTATATCCAACTACTTAAAATATCTTCTCAAATTAGTGCAATAATAAAAAACATCAGATACTTGGTTATATTAGCATATGATTTTCCTTTTTTCAAGTTAAGTTTGATGAAAATAATCTAAAGCTTTTATTATATTGTTGTTTATAGTAAAATATAGTATAGCCCAAAGGTATATTAATTCTTAGGGGGTAAAACAATGGCCATTGAATTAATAAATAAAACAGGTAAAATTCACATTGAAAATGATGTGATTGGAACTGTTGCAGGTATTGCTGCTATGGAAGTTTTTGGACTTGTTGGCATGGCATCAAGGAAGCAATTAAAAGATGGTATAGCTGAATTGTTAAAAAAAGAAAATTTAAGTAAGGGCATTGAAGTGCGGACAGAAGATGAGGAAGTAATTATCGATATGTACATCATAGTTAGTTACGGCACTAGAATTTCTGAAGTTGCTCATAATGTACAACAAAAAGTTATTTACACTTTAGAAAATACTATTGGTGTCAAAGTTTCTAAAGTAAACGTGATAGTTCAAGGTGTTCGTGTTAGTCAAGTGTAGTTAGGAGGATTTGTGTGAATTATCATAAGATAGACGGACAGTTATTTTTACAAATGGTTCTAGAAGGAGCAAAAAATCTTAATCAACACGTTAAAGATGTAGATGCTTTAAATGTTTTCCCTGTACCGGATGGAGATACTGGTACTAATATGAATTTATCTTTAACATCAGGAGTTAACGAACTGAAGAAGAAAAATTCCAACCACTTAGGTAAAAATGCTGATGCACTTGCTAAAGGATTATTAATGGGTGCAAGAGGGAACTCTGGGGTGATTTTGTCCCAATTATTTAGAGGTTTTTCAAAGTACGTTAATTCATTAGCAGAGATTGATAGTATGCAATTTGCAGAAGCACTAAAACAGGGTGTTGATACTGCATATAAGGCAGTGATGAAGCCCGTAGAAGGAACTATCCTTACAGTTTCTAGAGAGGCTGCTGAGGAAGGTTTAAGGGTAGCAAAAAAGGAAAAGGATATCCTCACAGTAATGGAAGCTGTTTTAGAAAAAGGAAGACTTTCTTTAGCGAAAACACCTGAATTATTACCTATTTTAAAAGAAGTAGGTGTAGTAGATGCTGGTGGGCAAGGGCTTCTATACATTTACGAAGGGTTTCTGGCAGTTCTAAAAGGTGAGACTGTATCAACCATAGATTTTGCAGAGTCACAGGTGAAGTCTCAATCAGAAGAAGTTACTTTTGAACATCTTCCTGTACAGGCACAGATATCCACAGAAGATATTGAATTTGGTTATTGTACCGAATTTATTATTAGTCTTAAGGAAGAGATTGTAAATACGCAATCTTTTAATGAAACAGACTTCAGAGAAAATATATCTAAATATGGTGACTCCCTATTAGTTATTGCGGACGATGAAATAGTTAAAGTTCACATACATACCGAACAACCTGGTACTGTATTAAACTTAGCAATGGAATTTGGGAGCTTGCATAAAATAAAAATCGACAATATGCGTGAACAGCACAGTCATATATTGTTAGAGGAAAATGGAAATAATGAAATTGATGCACAAGAAGTAGAAGTAATTGGACAACCCCAGCCTTATGGTATTATTGCTGTAGGATTAGGCGATGGAGTTTCTGAAATTTTTAAGAGCTAAGGGTAGATGTAATAATTAGTGGTGGACAAACAATGAATCCAAGTACAGAGGATATTGTTAATGCCATTAATGAAATAAATGCAGAAAAGATTATCATCCTACCGAATAATAGCAATATTATTTTAGCTGCTGAACAAGCTCAATCTCTTATCGAACTGCCAATTGCAGTAATTCCATCTAAGACTATTCCACAAGGTATATCGTCCTTGTTAGCATTTGATCCGTCAGCATCTTTAGAAGAAAATAAAGAGGCAATGACTAGTGCACTAAAAAATGTTAAAACTGGTCAGGTAACATATGCTGTTAGAGACTCGAAGATTGATAATATTGAGATTAATGAAGGAGATATTATAGGAATTGCTGACGGGAAGATTGTAACTACTTCTAAAAGTATTCTTGAAACTTCTTACGACTTATTAATTGAAATGATCGATGAGGATTCTGAAATATTAACTGTTATTTATGGTGAGGATGTAACAAGCGAACAAGTTGAAGAGTTGGAAAACAAATTATTAGATAAGTTCCCGGATATAGAAATTGAATTGCATAATGGAGGGCAACCACTGTATTACTTCATTTTTGGAATTGAATAATAAAGAGGTGACAGAATGGAAAAAGTTTATGTTGTAACGGATAGTACCGCTGACATTCCTAAAGATTTGATTAAATCTTTGGGGATTGAAGTAGTACCTTTGAAGGTTCATTTTGAAGCTGAGACCTATCTTGATGGAGAGACTATTACGGCTAATGAATTTTATAAAAAACTAGAAAAATCAGATCAATTACCCACCACATCACAACCTTCGCCTTTAGATTTTGTTGAAGTTTATAAGAGGTTGGCAGGTGGAGAAAAAGCAAAAATAGTGTCTATTCATTTGTCTTCAGCGTTAAGTGGAACGGTACAATCTGCTTTGTTGGCTAAGACTATGGTAGAAGAAGATGGTATTGAAGTTACGGTGATTGATTCTAAAAAGGCATCTTATTCTATTGGAATTATTGTGGTTGGAGTAGCTAAAGCGATTAAAGAAGGTAAGAACTATGAAGAAATTACTGAATTAGCTAGAAAGTTGGTTGCTGAAACGCAAGTTTATTTCTTAGTGGAATCTTTAAATTATTTGTACAAAGGTGGGCGTATTGGTAGAGCATCTCATCTAGTTGGTTCATTGTTAAACATTAAACCCATTCTGTCCTTAAATGAACATGGTGAAGTTTATGCAATTGATAAGGTAAGAGGTCGCAATAGGGCTACTTCAAGGATATTGGAATTCTTTAAAGATTTTGCTCATAATAAACCAGTGAACGTTGGAATATCTCATGCAGCTAATTACGACGAAGCAAAGAGATTTGAGGATAAGTTAAGGGAAATTTTCGATATCCAGGATTTTGTAATAACCAATATAGGCCCTGTTATTGGGACACATGTTGGGCAAGGTACTGTTGCAATAACAATGTATCCAATTGAATAAAACCTCAGAACAAGCACTTTTTACCGCTAGTCGATTTTTTCATCCTGTTAAAATCCCTCTATCAAAATATTGAAATGAGGGATTTTTTTTCGGGAGAATGACAGAATATTCAATAGATTAAACTCAATTAAAAAAAACAAAAATTCCATTATTTTTAAATATTTATCTTTATATATATAGATATTGGAGGAATAATTGTGAAATATCATTCAGTGTTTGATATTATTGGACCAATTATGGTGGGGCCATCAAGCTCTCACACAGCTGGAGCTGCAAGGATTAGTAAAATTGCTAGAGGACTCTTTGGTAAACAGCCCAAGAAAGCTACGATCACACTCTATGGTTCATTTGCTAAGACATATCAAGGACATGGAACAGATGTAGCCATAGTTGGTGGGCTACTTGATTTCGATACTAATGATCGTCGTATCATAGATTCAAAGGTTATTGCTAAAGATATGGGAATTGATATTAAGTTTGTAATTAGTGATGAAGAGACAGATCATCCTAATACTGCTAGAATCTTTTTGGAAGATGAGAATGATCAATTTGAAATAGTTGGAGTTTCGGTTGGTGGTGGCAAAGTAAAAATCACTGAAATAAATGGATTTAAGATTAGATTTTCCGGAAATTCACCATTTATGCTTGTGATTCATGAAGATAGATTTGGTGTAATTGCGTCCATTGCCAATGTTTTAGGATTATATAAAATAAACATTGGATATATGGAAGTTGCTAGAAAAGAAAAGGGTTCTTTAGCATTGATGGTGATGGAAACCGATCAACCGGTAGATAATAAAGTTATTCAAGATATAAAAAACTTACCTTACGTTAAACGAGTAGCAATTTTAAAAATAAGCTAGTGGAGGATACAACATATGAAATTTAATTCAATCGCAGATCTGATCGAATTGACTGTAAAAGAAGGAAAAAAAATATCCGAGATTATGATTGAATCTGAAATGGAAACCCATAACTTATCAAGGGAAGAAGTTATTGATGGGATGAGAAAAAGCCTCTATGTGATGAAAGATGCTATTAAAACTGGTTTAACAGAAGATATTAAATCAAGAAGCGGGTTGAGCGGAGGAGATGGTAAAAAACTTTTCCAATATTTGAAGTCGGGAAAATTTTTATCGGGTACAACTATTTTAGAAGCTGTTTGTAAGGCTGTAGCTACTTCTGAAGTTAATGCAGCGATGGGAATTATTGTAGCAACTCCAACGGCTGGATCAGTTGGAATTTTGCCCGGGGCAATATTTGCGACTGCTGACAAACTAAATTCATCAGAAAATGATATGATAAATGCTTTATTTACCGCAGGGGCAATAGGATTGGTTATTGCAAATAATGCTTTTATTTCTGGGGCAGCAGGTGGATGTCAAGCAGAGGTAGGCTCGGCTACGGCAATGGCTGCAGCGGCCGTTGTAGAGATGGCTGGAGGGACTCCGGAGCAATCAGCAAACGCTTTGGGAATAGCTCTAAAAAATATGTTAGGTTTGACCTGCGATCCTGTAGCAGGACTAGTTGAAGTGCCTTGTGTTAAAAGAAATGCTATGGGTGCTGCTAATGCCATGATTGCTGCAGATATGGCTTTAGCAGGTATTAGTAGCGTAATCCCAGCTGACGAGGTGATTGATGCCATGTATAAAGTTGGATGTGCGCTTCCAATTTCTTTAAAAGAAACAGCTATGGGTGGACTAGCTGATACACCAACTGCAAGGAAGTTAGAAAAAGAGATCTTTGGTAAACCATTAAAACTATGAGCGATAACGTTTTAGAAAAACATATAGTTGGTGTGAAGGGAATTGGTAAGCAAAAGGCACTTAAATTTGCTGAGATGGGTATAAATACCCTCGAAGATTTATTTAATTATTTTCCCTATCGATACGACGATTTTCGGATAAAAGATTTAACAGTAGCTAACCATGGAGACAAAGTTACAGTGGAAGGTGAGATTTATACTGAACCACTGGTAAAGCGCCTCAGTAATAAACGAAATCTTATCTCTGTCAAAGTAGTAGTTGATAGTCTAATAATAACAGCTACATGGTTTAACCGGATGTTCCTTAAAAATCAGCTAAAACGAGGCAGGAAAATTTTACTAACCGGCAAGTGGGATAAAAACCGTTTACAAATAACAGTTGCAGAATCGGAGTTCTTGGATAATTCAACCAACTCCAAAAAAGGAAATTTGTTACCCGTGTATTCTCTGCCTCAAGATTTTAAACAAAACGGCTTTAGAAATATCATGAATAATGCACTAATCCAGTGTTACCATTCCATCGATGATTTTCTACCTATGGATATTATCCAAAAGTATAAATTGTATAATTTAAGAGATGCTTATCGGGGAATTCATTTTCCAAAAGACTATCAAGATGGAAAGTTAGCAAGAAGAAGGCTGGTTTATGACGAATTATTATTATATCAGTTACGGCTTCAAATTTATAAAATGAACAATCGTCAGAATTGGCCAGGAATTGCTAGGAAAATAGATAGAGAAAAAATTAATATTTTTGTTGAAAGCTTACCATTTAAATTAACTGAAGCCCAAATAAGAGTTTTAGATGAAATTTTATTTGATATGGAAAAAGATTATGCTATGAATCGTTTACTGCAAGGTGATGTTGGTTCTGGTAAGACGGTAGTAGCTGCTGTGGCTCTGTATGCCAACTATCTATCAGGTTTTCAAGGTGCGTTAATGGTACCTACTGAAATTCTTGCGGAACAACATTTGGAATCATTGCGTACTCTTTTAGCTCCACTCGGTCTTGAGATCGCTTTATTGACAGGGAAATTAACAACAAGTAATCGAAAGAACGTACTTGCACAATTACAAATGGGGATAGTAGATATTGTTGTAGGTACCCATGCTTTAATTCAGGAAGATGTATATTTTAAAAATCTTGGACTGGTAATTACCGATGAACAGCATAGATTTGGTGTTGAGCAGCGAGCAATTTTAAGGAGAAAGGGAAATGACAAAACTCCTGACGTACTGTTTATGACTGCTACACCAATACCTAGAACACTAGCTATAACGGCCTTTGGTGATATGGATGTTTCAACAATTGATGAATTACCGCTAGGTAGGAAAAAAATCGAGACTTATTGGGTGAAACCTGATGCCTTCTCGAGGGTTTTAGAGTTCATAGATAAACAGATCAATTTAGGTAGACAAGCCTATGTAATTTGCCCATTAATTGAAGAATCAGATAAGCTGGATGTTCAAAATGCAATTGACATCCACGCTTTATTAAGTGATCATTTTCCCAATTTTCGTGTTGGTTTGCTACATGGAAGGCTATCTTCAAAGGAAAAAGATGAGGTAATGACTCAATTTAAGGATAATAAAATTAATATTTTAGTTTCAACAACTGTGGTAGAAGTAGGTGTAAATGTACCAAATGCAACAGTGATGGTGATTTATGATGCTGAAAGATTTGGTCTTGCTCAACTACATCAACTAAGAGGTAGAGTTGGTAGAGGTTCTAACCAGTCATATTGTATTCTATTAGCTGATCCCAAATCTGAAATTGGAAAAGAAAGAATGAGGGTAATGGTAGAAACCAATGATGGTTTTGAAATTGCTAGAAGAGATTTAAAACTACGTGGCCCTGGCGATCTTTTTGGAGTTAAGCAAAGTGGTGTGCCAGATTTTAAACTTGCAGATTTGATTAATGATTACAGGACCCTTGAAGTTGCACGAAGTGATGCTGAAAAATGGGTAATCAGTGGAGAATTGTGGAAAAACTCAAAATGGAACAAATTATTGAAGAAACTGAAACAATTAGGAGTATTCGAAAAACAAACAATTGATGGTTGAAAGGGTTCAAATGAAATTTCAAAACACGATATGGAGATTAATAAGATTAAAACTCTTAATAATTTGGAAACTGAGATTTAGGATAAAGTGGTAATTATGGCACAAGTATAACCCATTAGGGCTATTATTGTGCCTTTGTTTTTTTCTCTATATTTTATGTTTAAAAATTACTATTCATGTATTAGTCTTTATTAAAAATTCATTCAGCTTGTACGTTACATTGGAATTAAATTTTTTATTTAATTGAACAATATAACTTTCAATTTCAGAAAAAAAATCTTGGTCAAGAATAGGATATTTAACCGTTCTTACCTGACTTATAGGACTGTTGTTTTCAATTATAAGTTCGATGGAAGATAACATATTATTAATTAATCTTTGGCTAGGTTTAAATCCGATAATCGATTTATATATTTCCTGGTCTTTATTAATATCTAAAGCATGATATGGTAGTTTCATATCGATATGAAATCCATCTACTAATTGAAATTCTAGTAAATATTTTATCTTATCTGGGAAACTGCCGTTGGTATTAATGATAATTTTACCGTCAAAAATTACTCTAAGTTCCTTTAGTAACTTAGTTATGGAATTAAAATCTTCTATTAAAAATTCCCCTCCACTGAAAATAATGGCGTTAAATAAAAAGCCGTTTAATTTGATCTGTTCAATGATATCTTCAGATGTAAAAAATTCACTATGTTTTTTGGCAACTATTTCACCATAATTATGGCAGCCGTAGCAATAAAAATTACATCCAACTAACGAATGAATTAGTACCGAGGTATATTCAGGTAAGTCATTAAAAGTTCTGATCAGATTTTTGTAAAATTTCAATTTTTTGATCCTCTTAATTTAAAAAGAGGAATCTACCCCCCTTTCATAAACAAATATTATCCATAGGTAATTCTTATACTTTTTCGAGTACGAGATTTTTGTTTAACTCATTGATTATTTCCTCTTTAAATCTTTTTCTTTGATTCCAATCATGTCTTCTCGCATTACTCCAGAAATTATACTGTCCTTGATAAAATCCATTTTCATCCACTTTGATATTTTTTCTAGATATCATTTTCACATATCCTATAACTCTACTAAATGTTGCAATATCATCGCTACCACAGACGGGACATATCGAGAGATTTTTAGCATCTTCTGCGACAATTTGTTGTCCACAAGACATACAACTTGAAAGGGTTGGAGTTAAAGTAATATAGTTGATTGGTTTTTGAAATATTTTATCAATATAATCTGCCAACTGCTTAGCAGAAACTTTAGTTTCTAAAAAGTGGTGTAATATGCTGCCTGATGTTGCATAGCCCTGGAATTCAGCGGCATTTTCTATTTGAGCGAGAAAATCTTCATCACTAAATGGCAGCATGGCTCCTGAAGTGAGATAAATATCATCTCCATAACCTTGAACAAAAATATCTCTATTTTTTGCTTTTGCCCATTTTACATCGTGACGTGCTAATTTAATTCCTGCATTTTCAGCTGGTGCATATTCAATTCCACAAGCTACTTCATCTCTTACAATAAATTCATTTACAATGTCAGTTATGTATTGCATTATTTCATGTGCAAACATTCGACCATTGTTATCTTTTATCCCGCTTTTATACCCTATGTTAATTAAACCTTCATGCATACCTGTAATTGAGAATACGTTAAAATAATTTTTCAAACCCCTGTTATAAGCAAAAAATGTTGGGTACAGCTCTTTATTTTCTTCTATCCATTTTCTTTTTGCTTGGTGGCCTTCTTGCATAATTTCCATGTATTCCTTTATTTTTTTCTTTAATAAATTTTTATCATGCCCAAATTCCATTAATAATCGGTTCATGTTCAAATTCAGAACTTGGACAGCACCGGTTGAGCCTGTTGAACTACCAAAGATTCCACTTCCTACTTTAGAAAGTAAGGTTAAATCTATTTGAAGTCTACAACATAATGAACGGTTTACTTGTGGATCTCTTGGTTTAATATGAGGGTTTAACTTTTTATAGTATTCGTTTTCAAAAGGAGTCATTCTAAAGTTTTCAAAGTAAACGCCTCCCCAGTTATACATTTTTTCGAGCAGGTAAAGAAATAATGAATTATTAAAATTAAAATGATCATCTATTTGAACGGTGATCAATGGAAAGGTGAAGGGGATACCTGTACCGGTTCCTTCAGCCATTACATCAATGATCGCTTTATTGATCCGATCAAAATATATCGCTGGAATATCTTTGTACTGTATATTTTTGGGACGACCTGCAACGACTACATATTCTTCTTTAATTTCCTCTGAAGGTTTTCCAAATTCGAGAGTAATATTTGAAAATGCTGATTGTGAACCACTACGAAGTGGCATATTTAATTCCCAAATTAAACTTTGAAATAATTGTTTTAACTCGTCATCAGTATATTTTTTACCAGTTTCTAATTCTTCAAAATATAAATATGAAGCTGATATTGCCGTCATTTGGGAAAGCATTACAGCTCCAGATACTTGTTGAGACATAAGAGTAACTACGTTACTAAAATGGCGAAGTAATGTATCTAATCTTTTTGCTGGTTTTGAGGTGAGCATATTTTTGGCCAACGTAGGTATTCCCTTTAAAGCAACGTCTAAACAACTTATACTAACACAATAAGGGCTAAGTTGTTTGTCATGAATATAGACAATTCCTTCATGATATAGGTCTACCAATTCCTTGGGAAGGATGTTATCCATAAGATGATTTTCTTCTGCAAAGTTGGTTAGGTTGAGTCTTAGAAGTGGCAGAGAATAGACGTAGTTGCTATTTTCTCTTTTTAAGTAGTCTGTCCTTTTGTCTTCATCCTTCGAAATAAATTTTTCAATGATTTCCTTGGAATTACTAAACATTTAAACTCCCCCAGTTTCATTAATTATCAATCATATAAAAAAACCACTCAACTAGGAATTGAGTGGGCTGGACGAGTATATAAATGAGCTAAAACAAAAGTAATCCCATTTATACAATCGTTCCATTTTCTCAACTCCCGAAGAAGATGAAACAAGCGTTAAGGCAGGTCTCCTGACTCGTGCTTAATCCTACTTTGAGCCCTTCCCATATAAGAACCAATAAAGTAACTTATACAGTGGTATGCTCATTTCGTAAGCACTTACAGTTGCGGGAACAGTTCTGGATTCTCACCAGATTCCCTATTAAGTCGTATTGACACCTTAACCCTTTGCATAAAAACAAAACTATATATTCCGTTGTCGAGTGATTACAAACACAAAATATTGTGTTCAGACTATATTAAACTACATGAGTGTCCAATTTGCAAGAATTTTTTAAGAGCTATTAGCATTATTAAGCATAAAAAAATACCCGCAGGGCATTCCCCGCGGGGTCAATGCACTTGATGTGCATCAACGAAATGGGAGAGGAGAAACCGGAGGAAGAGCTTATGGGGAAACGTAAGTCTTCTCCGCGGTTATCAGCAACACCTTTAAGGTATCGCTAATTATATGATTACCTAAATTTATCAAGTTATACTTTTTTAATGAATTTTTTTCTAAAAATCATCGAATTTTGCTAACTTATTTTACCTAATGACTTGAATGTGCTACCATAGATTATGAGCTTTAAAGAGGGTGGTAACTAATGAGAGTAATTGCTGGAATTGCAAAAGGAAGAGCGTTAAAATCTGTATTAGGAAAAAATACCCGGCCTACTACTGATAAAGTCAAAGAGGCATTATTTAGTATGATTAGTCCTTATCTTAATGGAGGTTTGGTCTTAGATTTATTTGCAGGCACGGGCGGATTAGGGATTGAGGCTTTAAGTAGAGGAATGGATCACGCAATCTTTGTTGATTATGACCGTAATAGTGTAAATGTCGTAAAAGCAAATCTTGAAATGTGTGGTTTTACTGATAGAGCTGAAGTATATCGAAATGATTTTAAGAGGGCTATTAAGGCTTTAAATAAACGACAACTTCTTTTTGATCTTATTTTTTTAGATCCTCCATATAAGATGGAAATATTAGAAAAGATAATTAGGAATTTAGTAACAAGTGATCTAGTCAGTTCAGGTGGAATCATTGTGGCTGAACATGATGCCAAATTACGTTTACCAGATAAAATAGAATCTTTAAAAGTCATTAAACAGACATCATATGGGAGTATTGGGGTAACAGTCTATCTTAATGAGTCTATCTAACAGTTTCACTGATTAACTTAGGGGGTGGAGTATTCATATGATTCATGCTGTTTATCCAGG
The DNA here is from genome assembly GCF_001730235.1 of Vulcanibacillus modesticaldus. Lineage (GTDB taxonomy): Bacteria > Bacillota > Bacilli > Tepidibacillales > Tepidibacillaceae > Vulcanibacillus > Vulcanibacillus modesticaldus. The sequence goes on from NZ_MIJF01000001.1 coordinate 19,573, forward strand.
AAGTTTTGATCCGGTAACCTATGGACATTTGGATATTATTCAAAGGGGTTCAAGGATTTTTGATAAAGTGACTGTTGCAGTTTTAATCAATCCATATAAAAATCCACTGTTTACAGTGGAAGAAAGAGTTGAACTTATTAAGGAAGTAACCAAAGACATGCCGAACGTGGAAGTAGATAGTTTTCATGGATTATTAATCGATTACATGCGACAAAAAAATGCGAATACGATTATAAAAGGATTAAGAGCAGTCTCAGATTTTGAGTATGAGTTACAGATGGCCTCAATTAATAGAAAACTGGATGAAAACATTGAAACGTTTTTTATGATGACTAACAATAAATATTCTTTCTTAAGTTCTAGTATTGTTAAGGAAGTTGCAAGACATCAAGGTTCTGTCAATGATTTAGTGCCTGAAGTGGTTGAAAATGCTCTTAAAGGAAAATTCATTACCAAGTAGTAGTATGAAGTTGTCTTTAATTTAATCGTTTTCTATAAAAATACATAAGCATCGCGAGTAATAACATGATGGAAAGAAAAATGATCGAGTAACTAATGATGTAAGTGTATGTTAACCAGATCGAAAATGGAGGATGAGCTGGTGTTTGAAATAGAAAGACTGGTAAACTCCCACTTAAATATTCTAGATTAAGATAATTCCATAGGATTCCTGCAAACAAAAAAGCAATTATTACGTGAATTATCCTTGCGAATAAAAAGGGCATATATTTGATATCTGTTTTCTGTAATATAGCTGCAATTTGGGCATGTACAGAGATCCCGCTCCATGCGGATACTGCACTAACTATTGCAATTTTCTGAACCATGGGGATACTACTTGCTGCTTCGCTGGCTGACTTAGCTCCTAATGTAACTTCAAAAAGACCATATATTATCGAATTAGATAAATCAGTAGAAATACCTAGAATCATTAGGATCTTACTGATTAATATCGACATCAGTAAAGTTATCTGTAGCTTGGTTAAAATTGTGAGTACAACTGAAAAAATCATGATAAATCCGCCGATCATCTGGAGGGTTTCAATAGAGGACATAACAGCATCTCCCATTAAGGTACCGAATTTTCGTCCGTCTTTTATTCTGGCTTCGTGCATAGCCTGAAAAGCCTTAATGATAATATTCCCATCTAAATTTTTTTCTGTCATTGTTGCATTATGTTCTCTATCTTTATTTATTTTGTAATATCTCATTATAAAACCTATAACGATACTTGATGAATAATGAATAATTGCAATCAGTGCTCCCAATCTTGCATCATTGAAAAAACCAACCGCAACTGCTCCAAATAGGAATAATGGGTCAGAAGTGCTTGTGAAGGAAACAAGTCGCTCTCCTTCTGTCTTGGTAATCAAATTTTGCTCTCTAAGACGTGACGTTAATTTTGCTCCCATTGGATAACCAGAAGCAAATCCCATCGCTAAAACAAAAGCTCCTACACCTTTGACATTAAATAATGGTTTCATCAATGGTTCAAGTAATACACCTAAAAAATGAACGATACCTAAACCTAATAAAATTTCCGAAGTGATTAAAAAAGGTAGCAATGAAGGGAAGATGATTTCCCACCAAATTTTTAGTCCCTTTAAAGAGGCTTTAAAAGCTTCATCAGGGTAGGTGATAATTGATGCGGCTAACATTAGTATAATTATTCCAAAAGCTAAGGTCTTAATATAATTATTTCTAGTGTTAGTTAAGGTGTTCATAGACAACCTCCTTACTTTTCTTCTAAATATCTACGTTATGTTTGTCTTATTTAGACCAAATAAAATGATTATTTTTCCCAACATGGTAATATCACATAGAGCATATTATTGATTTGAGGTGATTTTATGAGACCTAAAATAGGGATAGCTTTAGGTTCGGGAGGAGCTAGGGGATTGGCTCATATTGGGGTATTGAAAGTTTTTGAGGAACATCAAATTCCTATTGATTTTATTTCAGGTAGTAGTATGGGGAGTCTTATAGGAGCTTTGTACGCGAATAAAATTGATCTCAATATGTTAGAAAAATTAGCGGTAACATTAAGACGAAAGCATTGGTTAGATTTAACAGTTCCTAAAATAGGGTTTATCCAAGGAGAAAAGGTGAAAGAACTTATAAGAATACTTACTCATGGGAAAAATATTGAAGATTTGGCTATACCTTTAGCAATAGTAGCTACAGATATTGAGAATGGGGAAAGATATGTCTTTAACAAGGGCCCAGTATATGAGGCAGTTCGAGCTAGTATTTCGATACCCGGAATTTTTGTACCAGAAAGAGTTAATGGAAAGTTATTTGTTGATGGAGGGGTTGTCGAAAGGGTTCCGATTCAGTCAGTAAAGGATTTAGGGGCAGAATTTATCATCGCTGTTGATGTTGGTTTATACGATGCGAAGATGGAAGTGAAAAATATTTTTGATGTAATATCTCAAACAATAGATATTATGGAAAGAGAAAATTATCATCGTCAAATTGTTGGTGCTGATTATATAATTAGACCTGATGTAGGACACATAAGCTCTCTTTCTTTTACAAATGTAAAAGAAATAATTGAAGAAGGATACCTTAGAGCTAGTCAATCAATTGGTGAAATTAAGCAACTGATTAATAATTGGGAGGAGAAGTGATGGTTAACCCAAGGAAATTAAATTTAAATAAATCAAAGGTTAAACGATCACAACGCTTTTTTATAGGTATTATTATTTTAATCTTTATATCTTTTTATATTCCCGTACCGTACTACGTTTCCATGCCCGGTTCAGCGATTGAGTTAAATTCATTAGTGGAAGTAAAGGGTGGTTATCAGGAATCTGGAAACTTTATGTTGACCACAGTTAAGGTCATGCCAGGAACATTATCATCATTTATATATTCACAATTTAGTAAAAATGCAGAATTAATCCCTAAAGAATATATAATGTCTGATGACGAAGATCCTGAAGATTATACTAAAAGACAATTGAAAGTTATGAGCGAATCTCAACAAAATTCAATTATTGCCGCATTTAATTATTTAAAACTACCTATTGAAGTTACAGATAAAGGTATTGTAGTTATGGGCTTATTGTCAGGGGTGCCCAGTGAAAAAATCTTGAAAGTCGGGGATTTAATTATTGAAGTAGACGATAGGGAAATTAAAAGAACAGATGATCTTCTTTCATATTTTAAAGAAAAAGAAGAAGGAGAAATAATTAACGTAACTTACATAAGGGATGAGGAGATTCGTACTTCTAAGATACCTTTAGTTAATTTGGTAGATGATGATCAAAACAATTTTTCAAAAAAGGTAGGCTTAGGTATTTATCCATCAGAGGAGAAAGAGGTCATAACTTCCAAAAATATAGTTTTTAAGACAGAAGACATCGGGGGGCCCTCAGCAGGACTAATGTTCACATTGGAAATTATTAACCAATTGATCCCAAATGATTTAACAAAAGGGTATCAAATTGCTGGAACGGGAACAATTACGCCAAATGGAATTGTTGGGCAAATCGGTGGTGCTAGATTAAAGGTTAAAGCAGCTTATGAGAAAGGGGCTGAGATTTTCTTTGTCCCCAAAGATACAGAAGTGAATGATACAAACCAAAGGGACGCTGAAAATTCGAACAAAGATTTGGGTAGTCCTATGAAAATCATTTCAGTGTCAACAATAAGTGATGCAATAAATTATCTAGAACAGCTACCGGTGAAAGAAACTCCGGTAGCTATTTCCAATAAATAGGTGCTTGCTTGTATTCGTCAATAATCATTGATGGGTTTTTAAATCCTGCTTCATAAATTTTACTTGCATTAATATCTATTTCTAACATTAACGGTTTGTCTCTAGGAATGTTGGTGATCAATGGTAAATTTAAATCATGTTTTTTTCTTCGTAAAAATGCTCTACCAACATCATTAAAACCTAATACTCGTATATATTGCGGTCCTTTTTTTACATTTAGTGAGCGCACCTTGTCTTTAGTAAGATTTAGCAATAAATAAAGTAACGTTCGCTGGATTTTGGTCTTAGTATATCTCTTGGTTGTAAGAAGGTTCATCAGCTCAGAGAAAGAACTTGCTGCTAAAAGTTGTTGTTTAATGCGATTTTCGAGTCCTTCAAGCATTCCATGAATATTACTTAATTCTAATTTGTCCTTACCAGTTGCCATTATTTGTAGTGTAGTAAAAAAATTATCCCAAGAATTGAATCTATTTTGTTTGAATTCTTGTATTAGTAGTTGGTACGTGCTATTAGGTACAACGGATAAAATATCTTTCAAACTATTATTGGTAAAGATACTCTTTCTAATTGCTGTTGCACTTGCGATTGGGTGAGAGGAAATATTAGGGTCATGATAACCAGCATACTCTCTTTTAATTGTATGTACTTTTACTGAACTATTCATTTTTTTTAAATTCAGGATGTATTGAATACCTAATATATCATTGGGTTGGGTTATTTCTATGTCTTCCTTTCCTAAAAAGTGATTTATGGATAATGCTAAAGCTTTTGGGTAAGAATGCCCTAATGATAATGTTTCTTTTAGATGCTTTTTGAACCTCGTCGTTTCATTTAACAAAAGATCTGATACATCATTTAAAAGATCCAGTGAATTTCTTTCACTACCAAATACTAAATGGTCGACGTTCAACTGATCAAGTAAGAAAGTGGCACCATAGGCAAACCAATCTGCTGATTGTGTAGCATAAATAGTAGGCAATTCAATAACTAAATCGACTCCTTGAGCTAAAGCCATTTTTGTTCTCGTCCACTTATCTATAATTGCTGGCTCACCTCGTTGTAAAAACGAACCTGACATAACAGCAATGGTTGTGTCGGCCTTTGTTATCTTCTTTGCTTGTTGAAAATGAAATAGATGACCATTATGAAAAGGGTTATATTCAACTATTATCCCAAGTGTAGACACAATAATCCCCTCCGGGTGAATAAACTAATTGAATCTATGATTGACAAATTTTAAAGCAATAATATATAATAAACTTTGTTGTCCATTGAGGTGAAAACCATGAAAATAAGAATCTGGGAGATTGACAATCAAAACGGATCACTTGATTTCAATTATACCGAAAACTTAAATCATTTAGCAAAAGAAATCAATCAAATTATTGAGATTTCACCTGTTAATGTTATTGGTTCAGCTAGTAAGATGGCTGATGTTTACACAATTGAAGGAAAGGTCAAGGCGACCATAAAGTTACAATGTTCAAGGTGTTTAACACCTTTTGATTTTCATTTAGAGAGTGATTTTAAAGAGGTGCTTGTTCCTCAAGATGTTGATGTGGATTGGGAACAGGGTGAGAATATCCGTCCTTTAGAATCCGATGAAATTGATATCACCTCTATTGTTGAAGAAGCCATGCTTTTGGACGTACCTTACATACCTGTTTGTGATGAAGATTGTAAAGGTCTGTGTCAGGTTTGTGGTACAAATCTTAACGAGACTGATTGTGAATGTGAGACTGAAACAATTGATCCAAGACTAGCAGAGTTGGCTAAATGGTTTGACCAAGATGATGCTGATTGAGTAAAATATAGTTTGGCATTGCTGTTTGTGTTTAATAATTTATTTCATTAAATATTTTCATTTATTACGCCAAGGAGGTGGGAATAATGGCAGTACCTTTTAGAAGAACTTCTAAAACTCGTCGTGACATGCGTCGTACACACTACAAATTATCAGTTCCTGGTATGGTTAAGTGCCCACAATGTGGTGAGTATAAATTAGCTCATCGAGTATGTAAGAATTGCGGTACTTACAAAGGAAAAGAAGTTGTAAGTGAATAATATTTTATATAATAAGTATTTTTACGTTTGTACTAATCAATAAAAGCTTCGTCATGTGAAATGATTGAAGCTTTTTATTTTATCTATTTAATCGGAAAAATTGCTGGTTTCATTACTTATGTGGTTTTAGTTATTTTTCGATAGTTGAAATAAAATGATTTTTTTTATATACTTAATTAGTACCTGATACTAAAAATAGGTTATAAATTTAGGTGGTGGTTGTCATCTCACGTTTAGCAAAAAAACAAAGACAAGAAAAATTAGTTGATTACATAGAGAATAATCCTTTTATTACAGATGAAGATTTGGCAAAGAAATTTAACGTAAGCATCCAAACCATTCGATTAGATCGAATGGAATTAGGAATTCCAGAACTTAGGGAACGAATGAAAAAGATGGCTACAAAAACTTTTGATAATGTAAAATCGCTACACCTAAATGAGGTAATTGGAGAAATAATTGACCTTCAATTAGATCAATTCGGAATTTCTTTACTGGAGATTACTGAAGATCAAGTTTTCAAAAAGACAGGGATTGCAAGAGGGCATTATATTTTCGCTCAAGCAAATTCTTTAGCAGTTGCTTTAATTAACCAAGAAATTGCATTAACTGCAAAAGCAGATATTCGTTTTATCCGACCTGTTTATTTGAACGAGAGGCTAATTGCTAAGGCAAAGGTAGTAAGCACTAGTGGTGAGCGTAGTGAAATAAAAGTTAACACTTATGTAAATAACGAATTAGTTTTTAAAGGTCTTTTTACTGTATATCGTTCTAATGAATTTAAAACAGAATAGGAGGAGTAATTGTGAGAATAGTTATCGATGCCATGGGTGGTGACAATGCACCAAAAAGTAATGTTGAAGGGGCTATTCTAGCGGCTCAGCGTTATGATGATATTGAAGTGGTTTTGGTCGGTCAATTGGAAGAAGTAAATAAATATTTACCATCTAATGTACCTTCAAATATAACGTTAGTTAATGCGACTGAAGTTATCTATACAGAAGATGAACCTGTTAAAGCTGTAAGGAGGAAGAAAGATTCTTCACTAGTTGTTGCTGCAAAGATGGTAAGAGAGAACAAAGCAGACGCTGTAATAACAGCAGGAAACACTGGAGCTTTCATGACAGCTGGATTATTAATAGGTGGGCGGTTAGCTGGGATTGATAGGCCGGCTTTAGCATCGGTATTGCCTACAACTGGTAAAAATGGTGTATTGCTTTTAGATATGGGGGCCAACATGGACCCAACGCCGGAAAATCTTGTGCAGTATGCTTTGATGGGGAAGGTATACGCTGAATCGGTTCTAGGCTTTGAAAATCCTAGGATCGGTCTTCTTAATGTTGGTACAGAGGATACCAAAGGTAATGACTTAATGAAACGAACTTTTCCGTTGTTAAAGGAACTTCCGATTAATTTTGTCGGTAATGTTGAAGCAAGAGATGTACCAAAAGGGATATGTGATGTCTTAGTTACTGACGGCTTTTCTGGAAATGTTGTACTAAAGTTAACAGAAGGACTGGCAAGTTCGATTTTTCAACTTCTAAAGGTTGAATTTACAAGAACATTTCTCTCAAAGCTAGGGGCATTAATGTTGAAACCGAGTTTTAAAAATTTAAAAAAAGTGATGGATTATACGGAAGTAGGCGGAGCACCATTGCTTGGTGTTAACGGGGCTTTTATTAAAGCACACGGTTCATCAAATGCTAAAGCTATCATGAACGCTGTACGTCAAGCTAGAGCATTTTTAAAAAGTGAAGTTACAAAGAAAATCGAAAGTGAGATTTGAGAAAATTAAATGTTATGAAATAACGATTTGAAATGAGGAATCTAAAATGAATGTAGGTATTCTTGGAACGGGTTCTTATCTTCCCAAAAAAGTTTTAACTAATTTTGATTTAGAGAAAATGGTGGATACTAGTGATGAATGGATTGTTAGTAGAACAGGGATAAAAGAAAGAAGGATTGTTACTAGAGAACAGGCGGCATCCGATCTCGCCTATGAAGCAGCATTAAGTGCTCTAGAAAAAGCTAAAATATCCGCAGAACAGCTTGATTTAATAATCGTTGCAACTGTTACTCCTGATCACCTATTCCCTTCCACTGCATGTATTTTGCAGGATAAACTTGGTGCTAAAAAAGCCGCAGCTTTTGATTTGTCGGCTGCTTGTTCAGGATTTTTATACGGTATTACTACAGCTGCACAGTTTATTCAAGCTGGAGTCTACAAATATGTATTAGTCATTGGAGTAGAGACCTTATCAAAGATCACCGATTGGACTGATAGAAATACTTGTGTATTATTCGGTGATGGAGCTGGAGCAGCAGTACTTGGTCCTGTTGAAGAAGGATATGGATTATTATCCTTTGAACTTGGCGCAGATGGTTCTGGTGGTAATCTTTTGAAGCAACCAGCAGGAGGTTCTAGACTCCCTGCTTCTGAGGAAACGGTAGCTCAAGGATTACATTACATCCAAATGAATGGTCAAGAGGTTTTTAAATTCGCAGTAAAGACGATGGAACAGGCTTCAATTCGAGTTATTGAAAAGGCGGGTTTGAAGAAAGAAGATATTGACCTCCTTGTTCCACATCAGGCCAATATTAGAATTATTGATTATGCTGCTAAAAGGCTTGAACTAGATGATGAAAAGGTTATCGTAAATGTCGATAAATACGGTAATATGTCATCAGCTACAATCCCAATAGCACTAGATGAGGCTGTGGTTGAAAATAGGATTAATCACGGAGATAATGTCCTTTTAATTGGCTTTGGTGGTGGCTTAACATGGGGAGCAGCAATATTAAAATGGTATAGTAAAAAATAAAGAAAGGAGTGGGAGTTTGGCAAAGTTAGCTGTTGTTTTTCCGGGGCAAGGCTCACAATATGTTGGAATGGGTATGGATTTTTATCAAGAATATAGTACAGCTAGAGTTATTTTTGATGCGGCTGACGATATTTTGGGCTACCCACTATCTAAGCTAATGTTTGAAGGTCCAGAGGATGAATTGCGCTTAACAAGACATACCCAACCTGCTATCCTTACCAATAGTATTGCTATTTGGAACGTTATCAAAGAAAAAATTACAATCTCTCCGGCTTATATGGCTGGTCACAGTTTAGGTGAATATAGTGCTTTGACTGCAGCTGGTGGTATCAGTTTTGAAGATGCGCTAGAACTTGTCAAAAACCGGGGACAATTCATGGAAGAAGCTGTTGCAAAAGGTGAAGGTACTATGGCTGCTATTATGGGAATTGGACGAAATGAGCTTGAGACTATCTGTTATCAAGTGACAAATGATGGTTATTCTGTTCAACTTGCAAATATGAATACTCCAAATCAGATTGTGATATCTGGAACTGTAAAAGGGGTAGAATTTGCCAGTAAACTGGCTAAAGAAGGGGGAGCAAGAAGAGTAATCCCTCTATCAGTAAGTGGCCCTTTTCATTCAAGACTTATGCAACCTGCTAAGGAGCGTTTACGGCCGCTTGTTGATCAAACTTTAATAAATAAAATTACTATTCCTTTAGTTATGAATGTTAATGCCAAGCCAGAATCTAATCCTTCATCAATTAAGGAAAATTTAATTGAGCAAGTAGTTTCACCTGTGCTATGGACAGATATGGTGGAATGGATGATTGAAAATGGTGTTGATACATTTATAGAAGTAGGTCCAGGAAAAGTTTTGGCTGGATTGATTAAGAAGATTAATCGTAATGTTAAAACTTTTTCTATTGAAAATGTACAGTCATTTAAATCTTTTATCGAAGAGTTAGAAGTAAAGGGTGGGGAGTAACCGATGTTAAATTCAAAGGTAGCCATAGTTACTGGTGCTTCACGGGGTATTGGCAAAGAGATTGCATTAACCTTAGCTGAATCTGGTGCTAATGTTGTGATAAATTATGTCGGCAATCAAGAACGGGCAGAAGAAGTTGCACGGCAGATTAGAGAAATGGGAAGAGAAGCGTTAGTAATCCAAGCTGACGTATCTGATAGTAAACAGGTGGATAATTTAATCTCTACTGCATTATCTCATTTTGGAAAGGTAGATATTCTGGTTAATAATGCGGGAATAACCAGAGATAATCTAATAATGCGAATGAAAGAAGAAGATTGGGATAAAGTTATTGCCACTAACTTAAAAAGTGTTTTCCTTTTAAGTAAAGCAATTTCAAGACCGATGATGAAACAAAGATATGGAAGAATTATCAATATTTCATCTGTGGTTGGAGTTTTAGGTAATCCTGGTCAAGCCAATTATGTTGCTGCCAAGTCAGGGGTGATTGGACTAACAAAGACTTTAGCAAGAGAATTGGCAACTAGAGGAATTACAGTGAATGCAGTTGCTCCTGGCTATATTGAAACTGATATGACAACAAATTTATCAGAAGATGTTAAATCTAAACTTTTGGATCAAATTCCCTTAGCACGTCTTGGAACTCCAAAGGATGTAGCTAATGTTGTTAAATTTTTAGTTTCTGATCAGGCTTCATATATGACAGGACAGGTTTTACACGTTGACGGTGGAATGGTAATGTAACTAGTAATTTAAGGAATAATCCCGTATAATACTTGGAGAGGAGGTGAACGATCATGGCAGACATTTTTGAACGTGTAAAAAAAATAATCGTCGATCGTCTAGACGTCGAAGAAGAAAAGATAACAATGGAAGCTTCCTTCAAAGATGATCTTGGGGCAGATTCTTTAGATATTGTAGAATTGGTTATGGAGTTAGAAGATGAGTTTGATATGGAAATTGATGATGAAGATGCAGAGAAGATTTCTACTGTTGGAGATGCAGTAGAATACATAAAATCTCATCAATAATCAAAAAAAGTCCCGTACTTTATAACGGGACTTTCTCCACAATGAAGATGACTTGTCATTATTATACTTTTTATCTAATATATTTTATCATTAAATAAGGATGTTAGTTCATATCAAATTGAACTTATAGATAGATGTAATTATTGTATGGAGGTGTTGGCATGAAGAGAAGGGTTGTAGTGACCGGTATGGGGGTTATTTCTCCAGTTGGCAATGATCTAGATTCCTTTTGGAACTCATTAGTTAATGGTATTTCAGGAATCGATTATATTACCCAGTTTGACACAACAAATTATTCTGTTAAAATAGCTGCTGAAGTAAAGGATTTTAAACCTGAAGATTTTATTGAGAAGAAAGAAGTAAGAAGGCTTGATCGCTTCACCCAATTTGCCATCGCAGCTTCAAAAATGGCAATTAAAGATGCTGATTTAACAATCAATGAAGCTAATGCTGAACGTGTAGGAGTGTACATTGGTTCAGGAATAGGTGGACTAAAAACCATTGAGGAACAACACACTGTATTATTAAATAAAGGTCCAAAACGTATTTCACCTTTCTTTATTCCGATGTTGATTAGTAACATGGCTTCAGGACAAGTTTCAATTATTGCTGGTGCAAAAGGTCCAAATTATGCTCCTATTTCTGCATGTGCAACCGGTACCCATGCAATAGGTGATGCATTTTTAATGATCGAGCGTGGAGATGCTGATGTAATGATTGCAGGCGGAGCTGAAGCTACCATTGCTCCATTAGCAGTTGCAGGATTTTCTTCAATGAAAGCCCTATCGACTAGGAATGATGAACCAAAGAAAGCTAGTCGCCCCTTTGATAAGGATAGAAATGGATTTGTAATGGGTGAGGGAGCAGGAGTTCTCATCTTAGAATCATTAGACCATGCTCTAAATCGCGGTGCTAAGATTTATGCAGAAGTTATTGGCTATGGTGCAACCGGAGATGCCTATCATTTTACTGCTCCAGCGCCAGAAGGCCAGGGTGCAGCTCGGGCTATGAAACTTGCACTAAAACGTGCTAATATAAAACCAGAGGAAGTTGATTATATCAATGCCCATGGTACTTCAACCGAATTGAATGATAAATATGAAACCATGGCTATCAAGTCGGTATTTACTGACCATGCCTATAAACTTGCAGTTAGTTCCACTAAAAGTGTTACAGGTCATTTATTAGGTGCGGCTGGAGCGATAGAAGGTATTGCCATTGCTATGGCAATCACACATGGAATCATACCTCCTACAATCAATTATGAAAACCCAGACCCTGAATGCGATCTTGACTATGTTCCTAATGAATCTAGAAAACAGGAGATCAAAGTGGCTCTCTCAAACTCTTTAGGTTTTGGTGGACATAATGCAACAATTGTTATGAAAAAATACGAAGAATGATACTCGGTGGTGAAAATAATTGGCAATTGACTTCAGAGCTTTACAGGATAAAATAGGTATATTCTTTAACAATCAGAAATATTTGAAACAGGCATTTACTCACTCCTCTTATGTAAATGAACATAAAAACAGACATTTGCAGGATAATGAAAGGTTAGAATTTTTAGGGGATGCCGTTTTAGAATTAACTGTTTCAGATTATCTGTACAAGACTTTTCCGAATATGAAGGAAGGTCAAATGACTAAATTAAGGGCGGCCATAGTGTGTGAAGCCTCACTTGTAGATTTTGCTGAATCCCTTAATTTTGGAAATTATATTTTGCTTGGTAAAGGTGAAGAGATAACTGGAGGTAGACATCGTCCAGCGTTATTAGCAGATGTTTTTGAGTCCTTTATTGGAGCGTTATATTTAGATCAGGGTATCGAGTCAGTTAGACGATTTTTAGAGAAATACGTATTTCCTAAGGTAGATCATGGGTACTATAATCAATTACATGATTTTAAAAGTCAATTACAAGAATATGTACAACATGACAACTTAGGAAATATAGTATATCGAATCGTTGATGAGATAGGCCCAGCCCATGATAGGGAGTTTCATTCTGAAGTACTAATCGGTGGTAAGTATTTTGGCAAAGGTGTAGGTAAAAGTAAAAAAGAGTCTGAACAACAGGCGGCACATCAGGCTTTGATTAAATTGGGAGTAGTCAAGGATTAAAAAAAGAATATCTCCACAGAGAAGCGACCCAAATGACAAGTATTTGGGTCGCTTTTACATATAACAAATACGTAATTCAATTGGGGACGGTGTAATATGAGCAAAAATCATGTTGTGTTATCGGTCAATAATTTATCAAAAACATATAAAGGAGTTGGTTACGAAGTCAAAGCCTTAAAAAATGTATCCTTTGACTTGTACAAAGGTGAGTTGCTTGCTGTTATGGGAACGAGTGGTTCAGGTAAAAGTACATTACTCAGCATTATTGGTGCACTAGACGAACCGAATGAGGGAACAATTACGCTAAATGGTGAAGTGAATAAAAATATGTTTACCGAACCATACGCAACAGATTATCGCCGTGAAAATATCGGTTTTATCTTTCAATCTTTTAATCTATTAAAAGATTTGACAGTAGAAGAAAATATTGCCTTACCTCTTATCTTAAAAGGAACAGAAGAAGAAGAAATCGACGAACAAGTCCAGCAAATGTTGGAACTTGTTGGCTTGACTGATTGGAGATCACATCGGCCTGTTCAACTATCCGGAGGACAACAACAACGAGTTGCAATTGGCAGGGCGCTTATTATACAACCACCAATCGTATTAGCAGACGAACCGACTGGCAATTTAGATTTTAACACATCAACTGACATTTTAAATGTATTAGTTGATATGAAAAATAGATTTAATCAAAGTATCATCATGGTAACACATGATCCGTATGTTGCCGCTTATGCCGATCGGGTACTCTTCTTTCATGACGGACAAATTGTCGACTTATATAAATGCACTGATAGACAAAAGAATATGGACAATATTCTTAAAAAATTTAGAAGATAATGGAGAATTCACAATGATCAAGTCAATTAAAGGATTATCGTTACGTTTTTTTCAAGCGAATAAATTTATTGCATGGTCGTCTATTATTAGTGTGATGTTGTCCATATCCTTAATCATTACCATGAGTGTTTTTGCCGTCAATGCCAAACAATCGCTTATTAATGAAATGAAAAAAATGTATGGCGACATGGACTTATCGGTTGGCTATAACTTGAATCAAAATAAAATCATAGATAAGTCCTTACTCAATCAGATCACATCACAAGAAAATATTCAACAGTTTTCAGGTGTGTTAGTTACCCGATTTAAAGTCAATAAATTAAATGCAGATGTGTATACCGTTGGTGTAGAAAGTGACTCATTGGCAAAAAGTAAGTATCACTTTAATCAAGATATAGACGAACATGAAGTAAGTCTCAATAATTCACTAGCTGAAGCCTTGAATGTTCAAACAGGAGATCGCTTATTAATTGAAGATAAGCCATTTATGGTGAAGGAAGTGTTAGCCGATTTAGGTGCTACCGGACTTGCTCCAGATATACTTATTTTATCTAGAGAAACGGTTCAAAAGCACATATATGAAAAGACCGGTATAAACAATGAAGTAACCTACATTTTAATTAAAGCAAAAGAGAATACAGATATTTTATCGTTAGCCAATCATATTCGACAGATTGATCCGGATATAAGAATTGATGTGACTGAGGAAGACGAATATTTAAAAAGTAATTTAGACTCCTTAAATATATTTATGATAGTTTTATCGTTTCTCATATTAATTGTCACCTCATTATTAATAATCTCGAATTTTGAAACGTTTTTATACAAATATAGAAATCAATTTGCTATCATGCGCTCGCTTGGAGCAACAACGGAACAAATGTTTAAAGTTGTATTGCTACAAAGTAGTCTAATCAATATTGTAGGTGCGGTATTAGGGTTTTTACTTTCACTCGTTAGCCATAAATTTTTGCTAAAGTGGTTTGAAAAGTTATTTTCTTTTGAGAGTAGTGTATTGGAATTTAATTATGCTATAGCTATCGTCGTGATGCTTATTAGCATGTTAATTATTGAAATGTTCATGTTCATTCCCTCCTTTAGAAGTGCGAAAGTGTTACCGTTAAAAATTATACGCGAGAATGAACAAAATGACTTTTACCATAAGAAATTAGGTAAAAAACTGGGAAAAGTTCTACTGATTAGCGGTTTTTTCTTCATCATCTACGGGAAAATCTTTGCCACCTCAGGTAATAATGAAGCTTTACCCCTGTTGATTGCTGCATTTTTATTGATTTTTGGAATATTTAGATTGTTTCCGATCTATCTGTCACCTATCTTAACCAGGTTATTACCGATTTTGAGATTCTTGTTTGGCAATGTATCCTATGTTGCAGTCAAAAACGTAATACCACAAGTAAGGAAGAATACGTTTATCGTACTAACTATTAGTACAATGATGATTATAGCTGTCTTTGGGTCGGCGTTGTTCAAAACTAATGAAAAGAACGAGGAACGATATTTGAAAATACAATACCCAACAGATATCGTAGTGACAAGTCGTGTAGGTGCCAATTCGACGATTAATCCGTTTGAGATACAAAAAACGATTAAAGATATGACGACTGTGAAAGGAGCTAGTACGCTAAGTAGAACTGCAGTTGCTGAATTAAAGAAAGGTAATAATTACGTTTCCTTTAATTATGCAATGGGAGATTTGAAGGAAATGGAGAAACAAGGATTACTGCCAACCCTTCCCAAAAAAGTTGACAATATTATCATTGTAACTAAGAATTTTGCAGACAGACATCAACTTAAGGTAGGAGATACAATTGAACTAGGTCTGTACTTAGATTCGGCTCAGAAAATAATACCATCTGGTACAGTAATTGTGGCGAACATTGTTGAAAAGTTGCCAGGTTCATATTATGACGCCTATATGGACTGGAAGAACACAACGTATAGAACTGATCATACCTTCTTTAATAAAGTGTTTGTAAGTTCGGATGATCCAAAGACTACACTACAAGAATTAGCAGAGTTGAAAACACGATATCCGGCACAATTACAATTTAATAGCTATGAACAATCGTTGGAACAGTCAAAACAAATGTTTTTCCAAAGATGGTCTATCTTTATAGTTGTTATCGTCGTCATGTTGCTCAGTATCATGTTAGGGGTATTCAATACGCTGATTAACAATATTAATTCTAAAAGGAAAGAGTTAGCTATTTTGCGAACAATATCAGTTAGTAAAAAAGGAATTATTCAAGTTATCTTAACACAGGTCATTCTTTATATCCTCATTGGATTAATACTTGGTATTACTGGAGGGGTGCTTTTTACTTATTTTCTAAGTTTAATGGATCCTGGTGTAAATTTTGACTATACTTTTATCTCGGTCATTGTGACGGCTATGTTAGGATTGGCGTTTGTTATTTTTATTCCTTTTGCAAATAAATTAGGAAAAACGAATATTTCCTTAGAGTTAACACAGGATAATAAGTAATAATGATTCAGAATTCTATTTAGGAGTCAAGGAATCCTTTCCTTCACCTACAGGAGCACATTGGAAAGTATAAAAATCACAAATAAACAGAAAATGTAAATTATATAACCAAGGACTGATCCTTGGTTTTTTTTAATTTTATTTAATTCCATTTTTTCTCCATAATCTGCTGTTAATTTATAATTAAACAAAGCAAAAACAATTAATTATTAGTTCTTCATAAAAGCTTCATAAACTCTGGTTATGATAAGGATAGAAAATAACTTCAGAATAAGGAGGGGATATAAGAAATGTGGTCTAGTTATGGATATGGATTTTTGAATAATTGTGGAATAGGAGGTGGATTTGGAATGATGTTCTTTGGTTTAATAATTATTGGTTTAGTTGTTTACCTTATTATCAAAGCTCAACAAAATTCCGGAGGTTCAGTCATCAGAACAAACAATACATATTCTGATGCTTTAGAGATAGCAAAAAAACGTTTAGCTAATGGTGAAATTACCTCAGAAGAATACGAAGAATTAAAAAAGAAATTACAATAAAGATCATTAAAAGGAGAAGGTGAGAAGAATGAATAAAAGATTATTAATAGGAGTATTAGCGTTAGCTTTAGTATTTGGTACAACAGCTTATGTAACTTATGCTCATGGTGTTAATTACGCTGGAAAAGGTTTAAATGATAATTACAGTTTTATTCAATCACAAAATTTTGGAAATGGATTTATGGGTCAACAAAGCTTCAATTGGGGAGACATGTACCGTTATATGGGACAGCAATTCGATGGTGAAGTAGATTTAGATCAAATGTATCAATTTATGGGTCAATTTGGAGTCGATATTGAACAAATGTTTAATTTCATGGATCAACTAGGTGTAGAAATTGATGATATGTTAGAAATTATGAATTCTGGAATGGATTTCGAAGAAATGTGGAATTACATGGAAGATTATGATCTAGACTATAATCAAATGGGAAACTTTATGCAAGGACAAAACATTAATTTTAATCAAATGGGACAATATATGCAACAGTATAACCCAGATTTAGATGAAGATGATTTCCAAGATTTTTATAACAGTATGTATAGAGGTTCCT
The DNA here is from genome assembly GCF_001730235.1 of Vulcanibacillus modesticaldus. Classification (GTDB taxonomy): domain Bacteria; phylum Bacillota; class Bacilli; order Tepidibacillales; family Tepidibacillaceae; genus Vulcanibacillus; species Vulcanibacillus modesticaldus. Next base: position 36,750 of record NZ_MIJF01000001.1, read on the forward strand.
CTAGAGGCTTCAATTATGGTGGAATGATGAATTACTAAACAACTTTTTTCGAATCAGCTATTTACAAATTTCTGTAAATAGCTGATGTTTTTTTTTCTCCATATTTTCTTTATATTTTATTGATAATCTTCCCTTATAATATAAAGGTGTGTACTAAATTTTTATGATAGGAGGAAGTTATGAAAGTAACTTATAACTGGACAAGCTTTAGTAATTATTTTCAAAAGAAAAAAAAATCGGCATTCTTCATAAGTATTGGTCTCTTTGCTGTTCTAACTTTGGGTATTTTCCAATATCAAGCTAATGCAGTAACTTTATATCGTGTATATCTTGATGGTAAAGAAATTGGAACGGTCAATGATAAAGCGGTTATTGAGAAATGGATTGACGAACAGCTCGATGAAAAAAAAGAACAATATGGGAATATCAATTTAGCTCTAAAAAATGATATAACCTATAAAGTGGAGAAGAAATATAAAGGTAAATTTGATAATGCAAAGACTTTATCTGCTTTAAAAGATAGTTTGTCTTTTAAGGCTGAAGCTGTTGCAGTTAATGTTGATGGTAAATTAATCGGGTTTGTAAAAGATCAAGCAACAGTCGAGAAGATTTTGAATGATATTAAAAATAGTTATATCTCTAACCAAGAAAAGAATAAAGTTGTAGCTGCTTCAAATAATATAGCAGATAAGAATGTTGAGGTGAAAAATATTGAGATTAAAGAAAATATTAGTACAAAAGTGACTCAAGTTCTACCAGAACAGATTATGTCTGAATCTATGATGCAAGAAATACTTCAAAAGGGAACATTAGAAGAAAAGCAATATGTAGTTAAAGAGGGTGATACAATTTCAGAGATAGCTGCCGCTCATGGGTTGACTACGGCTCAAATATATCAATTAAATCCTGATATAAAAGGCGAATTAATTCGTATCGGGGATGTACTAAATGTTACAGCGTTAACTCCTTATGTAACAGTAAAGACTAGTGAAATTGTTACTCAAATTGAGACTATACCATATAAAGTAATCTATCGAAATGATAGTTCAATGTACATAAATGAGAGAAAAACTATTCAAGAGGGAAAAGAAGGAAAGAAGAAAGTAAAGTACTCAATAGTCAAGGAAAATGGTATAGTTATTGAAAAAAATGTAATTGATACTGTTGTAATAGAGGAAGAAAAGGATAAAATTGTTTTAAGGGGTATTAAAATACCTCAAGTCCAGAGTACAGGGGTCTTTTCGTGGCCTACAGTTGGTGGTGTAATTACTAGTAAATATGGTCCACGATGGGGTACCACTCATAAAGGTATTGATATTGCAGGTGTTAGTGATTATACAATTAAAGCGCCAGATAATGGTGTTGTAACATATGCAGGTTGGGTAAGGGGTTATGGTAATACAATAATCATCAATCATGGAAAAGGAATAACAACTTTATATGGTCATCTTGATAAGATTTTAGTTAAAATTGGAGATGTAGTTGCAAAGAATCAGAAAATCGGAATCATGGGTAATACAGGATGGTCAACAGGAACGCATCTACATTTTGAAGTAAAAGTAAACAACGTTGCTAAAGATCCTTTAAGTTTTTTAGAGGGTAGGTAAACTGAAATAGTTGTTTCAATACCCTATTATATTAAATCAAAGGGGATGTTAAAGGTGCATAAAAGACCACCGAATACTTTTAAAAGTTTGTTAAAGTTATTATTTAACTTCAAATTTTATAAAGATATTAAAAAAGTCATTAAAGAAACCAAGGACTATAAAAGTAGTCCAGATGTTCATATTGATGATTTTGAAGAGTTTTTACCGGTTGGTTCTACTGCCCCTGATTTTGAACTGTCAACGTTAGAGGGAGACAAGTTTCGATTATCTGATTTAAGAGGTCAATATGTTTTATTAGAATTTGGAGCCTATACCTGACCACCATATCGGATGCAGTTAGCATCTATGGAAAATGTTTATAAGAAATGGAAAGAAAAGCTTGGTTTTTTTGTGATTTATCAGATAGAACCCCACCCAGAGCAAGGTATCTTTAAAAATATCCAACAACCGAAGAACTTGCAAGAACGTATATCTTTGGCTCGTAAATTAAAAAATGAAACAAAAATGCAGATACCCCTATTAATTGATGAGGTTCCAAGGAAGGTTTCCAAATTATATGGGGGAGCACCTAATATGATTTATATTATCGATCCACAAGGAAAAGTGATTTATCATAACCGCTGGACAGATGCAAAAGAAGTAGATGAATTTTTAGGCAAAATATTTAATAGATAAAAACAAAATGGCTTAGCGAATCTGTGCGACAGGTAGCTAAGCTATTTTATTATGAAATGATTCGTAATCATCAATTAACGAGGTAATATTTTTATTCTTTATTCGTAGTAAAATTGAAATGTTTTTTCAACAAAACACTGAGTCTTATGATACAATTATAGAATTGAGATAGAGTTTAAGGAGAGAATTTTATGTATCTTAAGAGAATTGAACTTAGTGGCTTTAAGTCATTTGCAGATAAAACAGAATTTGAATTTGTTCCTGGGATTACAGCGATTGTTGGGCCAAATGGAAGTGGTAAAAGTAATATCACTGACGCAATTCGTTGGGTTCTAGGTGAACAAAGTGCTAAAAGTTTACGTGGTTCTAAGATGGAAGACATAATTTTCTCGGGTAGTGATAGTAGAAAACCAGTTAACTATGCGGAAGTGTCCTTAACTTTGGATAATCAGGATAGAACATTGGATATTGATTATTCTGAAGTGATGATTACGAGAAGATTATATAGATCAGGTGAAAGTGAGTACTTTATCAATAAACAATCATGTAGGTTAAAAGATATTACCGAGTTATTTATGGATACAGGCCTTGGAAAAGAAGCTTATTCAATTATCGGCCAAGGTAAAATAGATGAAATTCTAAGCTCAAAGGCTGAAGAGCGTCGAGGAGTTTTTGAAGAAGCAGCTGGGATTGTTAAATATAAAACTAGAAAAAAGGAAGCTCAGAGAAAGCTTGAAGATACAGAAAAAAATTTAGTTCGTATCTTTGATTTAATATCTGAGTTAGAGGGTCAGATTGCTCCGTTAGAAGAACAAGCCGAAGTTGCTAAACAATATAAAGAGTATGCTAATCAGTTAAAGGATTTAAATATTAAGATTTACGTACATGATATTGAAAAATCCTATGAAGAATGGCAAACTACTGACAGACTGAAGCAACAATTATCAACCGAGCAATTGGAACTTAGCTCTAAAGTAAGTCAAGTTGATGCCTTAATAGAAGAGAAACGATTGACAGTAAATCAAATTGAAAGGGAATTGGAAGAACTTCATCAACAATTAGTAATAATTAGCGAAAAAGTTGAACAAGCAGAAGGAAAGAGAGAAGTTCTTAGGGAAAGAGAAAAAAACCACGAAACTAACAGAGTCATGGCTTTAGAAATGATTGATAAATTGTTAGTTAAAAAGTCAGAAACAACTAGCCAACTGGAAAAGGAAAAGGAAAAGTTAGAGCAAATTGAAGTCAAAATCGATAATCTTTCCCAACAATTATCGAAAGAAGAGGTTTCTTTAAATAAATTAATAACAGACCATCAATCACAAATAGAAATTTATAAGCAAGAGTTCTTCGAATGTCTAAATGAAATGGCAACAATTCGAAATGAGATCAGACATGTAGCTAAGACAAAAGAAAGTATTTCAATCCGCATTGATAGACTACAAAATGAGCTTGAACAAGTCCAAAAAGAGTTGATTTCTATTGCAGATGAAAAAGATAATTTGGAAAAAGAAATCAAGCTCATTCAAGATGAGATCGTAAATTTAACAGATGAAAACAATCAAATTTTACAAGAAAAAAATGATTTAATAAAGAAAAGTGAATCTATACAATCTGTAGTTCGTGGAGAACAACAAAGGTTAAACTCTCTATTATCTAGGAGAGAAGTCTTAACTGAGATGCAATCAGATTTTGCCGGTTACCAACATGGTGTTAAAGAAATATTAAAATTAGGACAATCTAATAGGCTTAAAGGAATCCATGGTGCCGTTGCTGAACTAATTTCTGTACCTAAAAAGTATGAAACAGCAATTGAAATTGCTCTTGGTGGAGCATTGCAATACATTGTTGTTGAATCAGAAGAGATTGGTAGACAAGCCATCGCTTACTTAAAAAACAACAAACTTGGTCGTGCAACCTTTCTACCACTGAACGTAATAAAGGGCAAAAGATTAAACAGATACGATTTAGATGCTATAAAAGATATTGCTGGTTATATCGGGCTAGCTTCAGAACTAATTGAGACGAACACTACATACACATCGATTATCGATTATTTATTAGGACAAGTGATTATTGCTTCTGATTTAAAAGTTGCAAACAAAATTGCTCGAATTCTGGGTTATACAAGACGGGTTGTTACCATTGAGGGCGAGATCGTAAATCCTGGTGGCTCAATGACTGGTGGAAGTCTGGGTAAGAAAAGATCAAATCTCTTAGGAAGACAACGGGAAATTGAGAATTTATCCGCTCAAATTGAAGAGATTAAAAGCAAAATCGCCAAGGAACACGCTCTTTCTCGAGAAATTGCTGAAAAACTCACTCAGGTTGAAGGTCGAATAGCAGAAATTGGTTTTCAAATAGAGAGTAATCGCCATAAGGAACAGGAATTACAAGCGAATTATTTACAGTTAGAGTATGAAAAGAAGAGAATCACTGAGCGCTCAACATATTTAATGCTCGAGATTGAACAATTAAGTTCAGAGTTAAAGGATCTAGAAATAAAGCAACAGGATTTCAGTAAGTCGCTTGCGGAGAAACAACTTAAAGAAAAGGAATTGCAAGAAAATATCGCTAGAGCTGAATCATTACGCGAGAAGGACGAATCTATAAAAGAGGAAATGAACAAATTAATTACTGATTTAAAAATAGATTTGGCTCGTTTGAATCAGGAAAAGGACGGAAGTTTAGTTTTGATTGAAAGGTTAAGTTCCGAATTAAATGAAATTAATTCTTCTATCGAACAACAACATCAAACACTAATTCAATTAGAAAATGATTTATCCAACCAAAAGGTTGATCAAGATGATATTAGTCAAATTATAAAGAATTTAAGGATAGAAAAAGACCAAATACAAAAGAAAATAGATGTAAAGCGCTTGGTAAAAATTAAGACAGTACAAGAAATAGAGTCAAAAGAGTCCGGCTCTAAGGAGTTAAGAAAGAAACTGAAGATAGCAGAAACAGAACTTCATAAGGCAGAGGTCAAACTAGGGCGCTTAGATACTGAATTACAAAATTTATTAAGGCAACTTGCTGATGAATATGAGATGAGCTATGAATGGGCCAGGGATAACATTGATAAAATAACGGATATTAATAAAGCAAAAGAAGAAGTTTTTAAATTAAAACAGCTTATTCAAGGTCTTGGAGAGGTTAATCTAGGTGCCATTGATGAATATGATAGAGTTATGGAAAGGTATACTTTTCTTAAAACTCAAAAAGAAGATTTAGTTGAAGCAAAACAAACGTTATACCAAGTAATTCAAGAAGTGGAACAAGAAATGACCAAACTATTTAAAGAGAGTTTTGAAGCCATTCGAGAACAATTTCAACTGGTTTTTACAAGATTATTTGCCGGAGGTAAGGCGGATTTAATTTTGACTGATCCCGAGAATATGTTGGAAACAGGTATAGAAATTATCGCCCAACCCCCAGGTAAAAAACCACAAAATTTGGCTTTATTGTCCGGAGGAGAAAAAGCATTAACCGCAATCACTCTATTATTTGCTATACTAAGAGTGAAACCTGTTCCTTTTAGTGTTCTAGACGAGGTTGAAGCAGCATTAGATGAAGCAAATGTTACAAGGTTCTCACAATACCTTAGGGAATTTTGTGAGAATACTCAGTTTATCATTGTAACCCATCGTAAGGGAACAATGGAGGGAGCAGATGTATTATACGGAGTTACAATGCAAGAGTCTGGCGTCTCTAGATTGGTTTCCGTAAAATTAGAAGAAAAAAAGGAAAAGTTCAAAGAATTGGATAGCCAAAAAGCTTTGCAAACGACATAATAATCAAAGAGTACAAATAATTAGGAGGACATAGTATGGGTTTTTTCAAAAAATTAAAAGAAAGCATATCAACAAAAACAGCTGAAGCAACCAATAAATTTAAAGAGGGACTAACTAAAACGAGGGACAGTTTTATTGGAAAAGTTGAAGATTTGATGTTACGTCATAAAAAAATCGACGAAGAATTTTATGAAGAATTAGAAGAAATCTTAATTGCTGCCGATGTGGGTGTTCATACTGTCCTAGAATTAATTGATGAACTTAGGGATGAAGTGAAGACTAAAAAACTAACCGATGCGGTTGAATTAAAACCAATTTTATCTGAAAAAATAGTTGATCTATTAAAAGATGATAAACAGTCCAATAAGCTTAACATTGAATCGGGTAGATTAAATGTCATTTTATTTGTTGGTGTGAATGGAGTGGGAAAAACCACTACTATTGGAAAATTGGCTAATAAACTAAAGAATGAAGGAAATAAAGTTATGTTGGCTGCCGGAGATACATTTAGAGCAGGAGCAATAGAACAATTAGAAGTCTGGGGTGAACGAGTAGGAGTCGATGTAGTAAAACATCAGGCAGGATCTGATCCAGCTGCAGTTATTTACGATGCAATTCAGTCGGCAAAATCCAAGGATGTTGATGTTTTGATTTGCGATACCGCTGGACGTCTTCATAATAAAGTTAACCTTATGCAGGAATTGAACAAGATCTTTAGGGTAATACAAAGAGAAGTACCAAATGCTCCACATGAGGTATTACTGGTGTTAGACGCTACAACTGGACAAAATGCTCTGCAACAAGCCAAACTGTTTAAAGAGACAGCTAATATATCTGGTATCGTTTTAACTAAATTAGATGGTACAGCAAAAGGAGGGATCGTAATTGCTATCCGTCATGAACTTGATGTTCCAGTGAAGTTTGTTGGGTTAGGAGAAAAAATAGATGATCTACAAGAATTTGATCCAAACCAATTCGTTAATGCCATTTTTGCTCAAGGCTTTTTAGATGAAGAAACAGAATGACAATAAAAAATACTTGACATTATATTTTTAAACATTTAATATATTATATTGTAAAGGGAATTCTCTTTACAGGTTAGGTGGTGTAGTCGTGTTAGAAAAGACCACAAGATTTATTATGCTGTATGACTTTTATCAAGATTTACTAACCGAGAAACAAAAGAAGTACGCAGAGCTTTATTATCAAGATGATTTATCTCTTGGTGAGATTGCTGAGGAATTTGGAATATCTAGACAAGCTGTTTATGAGCATATAAAAAGATCAGAAATGCTCTTAGAAGACTACGAGAGTAAGCTAAAGTTATTAGCAAAACATGAAGAAAGAAAAGAAATTTTAAATGATATGGAGCAGTTGTTAAATCAATTGCAAGATGATAGTGCTCAAGGTTATACTGAGCAATTAAGAGAAAAAATAACGCTTTTAAGGCGATTAGATTAGGAGGCGGTCAGGATGGCATTTGAAGGATTGGCTGGCCGACTGCAAGAAACATTTAACAAGTTACGTAAAAAAGGAAAAGTAACTGAAGAAGATGTAAATCAGACGATGCGGGAAGTTCGCTTGGCTTTATTGGAGGCTGATGTGAACTTTAAAGTGGTTAAAGATTTTATTGCCCGCGTTAAAGAAAGAGCCGTTGGTCAAGAAGTTTTAAAGAGTTTAACACCTGGACAACAAGTTATTAAGGTTGTTAATGAAGAACTTACTGAATTGATGGGTGGAAAACAAAGTAAGCTTGAGATGGCACCAAAACCACCAACGATAATCCTAATGGTTGGATTACAAGGTGCTGGTAAAACCACTCATGCAGGAAAACTCGCTAAATATTTACTAAAACAAAATAAAAAACCATTGTTGATTGCCGCAGATGTCTATCGACCAGCAGCAATCAAACAATTACAGGTTCTTGGTGAACAACTGAACGTTCCGGTTTTTAGTATGGGAAACGAAGTTTCTCCAGTGGATATCGTTCAAAAAGGTTTAGAATATGCTAAACAAGAACATCGTGATGTTGTGCTAATCGATACGGCTGGTCGTCTTCACATTGATGAAACATTGATGAATGAATTGATTCAGATTCGTGATGTAGCTAACCCTACTGAGACCTTATTAGTTGTTGATGCTATGACTGGACAAGATGCTGTTAACGTTGCGAAGAGTTTCAATGAAACTTTAGGTCTCACTGGTATCATCCTAACTAAACTTGATGGAGATACTCGTGGTGGTGCTGCGATTTCAGTTAAAGCTGTTACTGGTTGTCCAATCAAGTTCGTTGGAATGGGTGAAAAGCTAGATCTATTAGAACCATTCCATCCTGATCGCATGGCGTCAAGGATTCTTGGAATGGGTGATGTTTTAACTCTTATTGAAAAAGCACAAGCTAATATAGATGCTCAAAAAGCTAAGGAGTTAGAACAGAAGATTAGAAAAGCTGAACTAACCTTTGATGATTTCTTAGCACAATTAGAGCAGTTGAAGAAAATGGGACCTTTAGATGAAGTTCTTGGAATGCTCCCTGGGATGAATAAGGCAAAAGGTCTTAAAGATCTTAAAGTAGACGATAAGCAATTAACTCGTGTAGAAGCGATCATTAAATCTATGACAAAAGAGGAAAAACTTCATCCTGAGATACTAAATGCAAGTAGACGACGTCGAATTGCAAAAGGTAGTGGAACAACAATTCAAGATGTGAACCGTTTAATTAAGCAATTTGAAGATATGAAAAAAATGATGAAGCAATTAACTGGTATGACTAAAAAAGGTAAGGGTAGAAAAGGTAAAGGGTTATTCAAATTCCCTTTCATGTAGAAATTTCTTGATTCGGTTAAAGGAGGTGAACAAACATGGCAGTTCGTATTCGCTTAAAGCGCATGGGTGCTAAAAAAGCTCCATTCTATCGTGTGGTTGTTGCAGATTCTCGTTCTCCTCGTGATGGACGAATCGTTGAAGAAATTGGAACATATAATCCATTAACTCAACCAGCACAAGTTAACATTGATGAAGAAAAAGCATTAAAATGGTTACAAACTGGTGCTAAACCATCTGATACAGTTCGCAATCTATTTAGCAAAGCTGGTATCTTAACAAAATTCCACGAACTAAGACAAGGCAAGTAATTCTTTTGATTTATTTATTGAGTATATATTTAGAGATAAGCCTTTTCATTGAATACTAATCTTTGTATTCTAGAGAAGCTGGCTTATTTTGGAGGTCTAAATCTAAAATGAAGGAATTAGTAGAAGTGCTTGCAAAAGCACTTGTAGATCATCCTGAAGAAGTTCGTGTCAATGAAGTGGTAAAAGATCGTTCTATTGTTTACGAACTATCCGTGGCACCAGAAGATATGGGTAAAATAATTGGTAAACAAGGACGTATTGCAAAAGCTCTAAGGACTGTTGTGAATTCAGCAGCAGCTAAAGAGAAAAAACGTGTGACAATTGAGATCTTGTAAGTAAGGGTGGAGGGTAACCTCCGCCTTTTTTCAAAGTGTAATAAAGTGTTTTATATCTGATTTTTATAGCGGAATATAGGAGGGATTATGAAAATAAAAGTACCTATTCCGGTTAAAATGGTCGTAACGAATAATTATAAAGCGAACATGATAGTAGAAATCGAAAAATCGATCAAGCAGATAAAAATTGAACTGGAACAGCTTCAATTTCAACAAAAAAAGCTTTTGTCTGAGGCGAAAAAAAAGGGGAATGAAGCGGTACGTATAGTTCAAGAGAGGATTGGTTACGAGCATCAAAGAAGAAAAGAAAAGTTAGATAAATTAGTTATTCAACTTGAACAAGTGGAAAGGCTAAAAGAAGGAGAAGAAATATTTTATAGTACCGTAGAGTCGGAGATAGAGATTAAGGTTGGAGATTCATGGGATGAAATTAATCGCTTCTCAGAAATTGTAGTAAAAGATGGAGTTATAATTGATATTAGAGGGAAAGGAGTGTGAATCCCTTGGACAACCAATTTATAAAAGTGGGTAAAATTGTTAATACTTTTGGTATTAGAGGAGAATTGAAAATATACTTATATACTGATTTTCCAAAAGAACGTTTTGAAAAAGGGAATCGGTTATACATTGGAAACATCGAAAAACCTAATCAATTAGAGGTTGAAATTCAGTCCTCTAAACCGTACAAAAACATGTATTTAATTAAATTAAGAGGCTTTGATAACATAAATGATGTTGAAAAATATAAAAATCTTTATTTATGGATAATGAAGGAGCAGCAGGGGGAATTAGAAGAAGGTGAATATTATTATCATCAAATAATTGGTTGTAATGTTGTGACAACCGATGGACAAGAACTAGGAGTAGTAAAAGAAATCTTATCTCCTGGCGCCAATGATGTGTGGGTCGTAAGGCCACATAAGGGAACGAAGGAACTCCTTATTCCATACATAGACCCTGTTGTAAAAGACGTAGATATTGATAATAAAAAGATTGTGATTGAAGTTATCGAAGGTTTATTGGATTAAAAGGTGACGAAGATGAAAATAGATATATTAACTTTATTTCCTGAGATGTTTCAAGGAGTATTAGGGTCAAGTATATTAAAAAGAGCTCAAGAAAAAGAAGTAGTGAAGATCAATCTGATTAATTTTCGAGATTTTTCTACTAGTAAACATAAAACAGTCGATGATTATCCATATGGTGGCGGAAATGGTATGGTATTAAAACCGGAACCGATTTTTGCTGCTGTAGAATCAATTACAGATCATGAAAAAGCTAGAATTATTATGCTTACCCCTCAAGGTAAGACTTTTAATCAAAGGATAGCTGAAGAATTAAAAGAAGAAAAACACCTTATTTTTTTATGTGGACATTACGAAGGATTTGATGAGAGAATTAGAGAACACCTTGTAACTGATGAACTATCCATTGGTGATTACGTTTTAACAGGTGGAGAATTGGCTACTATGGTCGTGATGGATAGTGTCGTAAGACTATTGCCTGGAGTGCTCGGGAACGAGGGTTCGGTAGAGACTGACTCCTTTAGTACAGGATTGTTAGAATACCCCCAATATACTAGACCTGAGGTATTCAGAGAATGGAAAGTACCTGAAATTTTATTATCTGGACATCATCAGAAAATAGAAGAATGGAGAAGAAAAGAATCTTTCAAAAGAACCCTAGAGCGTCGACCAGATCTTATAGATATAAATAAACTTGATGAAAAGGATCGGGCTTTAATAAAAGAACTAAAGCGGGATTAAATCACTAATGATTATACTTTTTTAGTTGTATTTATATATAGATTGTGGTAGAATAACACTTGTTGATTACGATGGTCCTCTAACTGCGGTACTAAACCAGTTATGAACATCTGTGTGGAAGGAGGGAATCAACAATGAATATAGTTCAAGAAATCACAAAGGAACAACTTCGTTCTGATATTCCTGAGTTTCGTCCTGGAGACACTTTACGTGTTCATGTAAAAGTAATTGAGGGACAACGTGAACGTATTCAGGTATTTGAAGGTGTTGTTATTAAACGCCGTGGTTCTGGAATTAGTGAAACTTTCACTGTAAGAAAAATTTCTTATGGTGTTGGTGTAGAACGTACTTTTCCAATCCACTCACCAAAGATTGCTAAAATCGAAGTTACTCGTCGTGGTAAAGTTCGTCGTGCTAAATTGTATTACTTACGAGCATTACGTGGTAAAGCTGCACGAATCAAAGAAAGAATGTAGTTTGGAATTTGAAAAAAGGGGGGCTTGTTTAGGCAAGTCCCTTTTTTAACATTATTAAAATTCACAAATATATAGTAGTTGTGATATTTATTGGGGAGATGGTTTTTAGGATGCTTAGGAATATATATGAATGGCTTAAATCCTTGGTAATCGCCGCTTTGTTAGCCTACATAATTCATACATTTTTATTTGCTATCGTTATTGTAAGTGGGCCGTCTATGGAGCCAACTTTACATAATGGAGAAAGATTAATCCTTAATAAAATAGTTTACAAGATACATCCACCTGAACGTGGAGATATTATTGTTTTTCATGCTACTGAAACTGATGATTACATAAAAAGGGTTATTGGAATACCAGGAGATAAAATCGAATTTAAAAATAATCAATTATTTGTAAATGGACAACCTGTTGAAGAACCGTATTTAGGTGACGTCTATACAGGTGATATAAGTCCATTTACAGTGCCTGATGAAACCCTTTATGTTTTGGGAGATAATAGAAATAACAGTTCTGATAGTAGAATATTTGGTCCAGTAGCTATCGATAAAGTTGTTGGAAGGGTAAAAATAGTTATATGGCCATTAAACAAATTAGGATTCATTGATTAATCTGGGAGGATAAGCGATGGGTAATATTGGGGATGAAAGATATAAAGCAACTATGAAAGAACTGCTTGAATGGGGAAGAGCTATCTTACTAGCTATTGCATTAGCTTATTTTATTCGCTCCTTTCTATTTTCCCCATATATTGTTGATGGAAGATCTATGGTCGAAACTTTACATGATGGCGAAAGAGTCATCGTTAACGAATTGTCATATAGATTAGAACAACCAAAACGTGGAGATATTATTGTATTTCAATTTGATGAAAACAGTGCATATATCAAAAGGGTAATTGGAATCCCCGGGGATATAGTTGAAGTAAAAGACGACAATTTATATATCAATGGTGAATTGGTATCGGAGCCCTACATAGAAAAAAAGAAAAGAAAATTACATTCTAGAGGTCTCATTCTTACTGAAGATGTTAAACCAGTTAAAGTTAAAGATGGGCAGTTATTTGTAATGGGAGATAATCGTCGTAACAGTAAAGATAGTCGTGAGTTTGGAACAATTGATATTGACCAAGTAATTGGTAGAGCAGATCTGGTATTTTGGCCAATTGACAGTTTTAGATTTTTGAATGAGTAAAAAATGTTGGAGTAGGTGATTTACATGAGTATCCAATGGTTTCCGGGACATATGGCCAAGGCACGAAGGGAAATTACTGAAAAATTAAAATTAGTTGATATTGTCATCGAACTTTTAGATGCTAGGATACCAATTTCCAGTCGTAATCCGATGATAGATGAGATTGTAAAGCAAAAACCAAGGATAGTCTTATTAAATAAAAGCGATTTAGCTGACCCCAAAATTATGAATGAATGGGCAGAATTTTTTGAAAAGAAAGGCTTAAAGGCATTATCGATTAGCTCCTCAAGTGGTAGAGGTATTTCAAATATTTTTAGAACAGCAGAAGAACTGGTTGCAGAAAAAAGAGAAGCACTTATAAAAAAAGGTGTAAAACCTCGAGCAGTTAGGGCGATGATACTAGGAATACCTAATGTAGGTAAATCGTCATTAATTAATCGTTTAGCAAACCGTAGTGTTGCTAAAACAGGTGATAGACCGGGAGTTACAAAGGGACAGCAATGGATTAAAGTTGGTAAGTCTTTAGAATTACTAGATACACCAGGTATCTTGTGGCCAAAATTTGAAGATGTTCAAGTCGGTTATCGTTTAGCTGCTACCGGAGCGATTAAGGATGAGTTATTACATTTTGATGATATAGCTCTATTCATTGTCGATTATTTTAAAAAATATTATCCCGAAAAGCTAAAAACCCGATATAATTTAGATCAGTTACCCTCAGATAATGTAGAGATAATTGAACTTATTGGGAGAAAAAGAGGTTGTTTAATTTCTGGTGGAAAGATCGATTTTGATAAAGCGGCAGAAATAATCGTAAGAGAATTAAGAGCTGGAAAATTAGGACGATTTTGTTTGGAAAAACCTTAAATATAGGAGAAATATATATGCTAAGTAATGAAAAAGAATTATGGTCAAAGGGCATCAAATTGATAGCAGGTATAGACGAGGTTGGTAGGGGAGCGTTATTTGGTGATGTAGTTGCAGCCTGTGTTATCTTACCCCCCAATTTAGAAATTGAAGGGATAAATGATTCCAAAAAACTGACGCCCAAAAAAAGAGAAGAATTATTTGAAGTTATTAATAAAGAGGCTCTTTCAATCGGTATCGGGAGAGTGGAAGCCCAAATAATAGATGAAATAAATATCAAACAAGCAACCCTTCAAGCTATGAAACAAGCGGTTACAACAATGAAAGTAAGACCTGAAATGTTATTAATTGATGCAGAGAAGATAAATATGGATATACCACAAATCTCCCTCATTAAAGGTGATTCAATTAGCCAATCAATAGCCGCTGCTTCAATAATTGCAAAAGTAACTAGGGATAGACTTTGTGAAGAGTGGGATGTGCTATATCCAGAGTATGGTTTAAAGAAACATAAGGGTTATGCAACAAAATTACATCAAGAAATGATCAAGAAACATGGTCCAACTCCTCTACATAGAAAATCTTTTCTGGGAAATATTCTACAACAATCTCTGTTTGATTCAATTTAACCTAGTTAGCTAGAAGTTTCTTCTGTCTTTTTGGAGATAGGAGCATTACTTTTGTAAAGGTAAATTTCGTAATTGGGGGAAATTAAATTGTTTTCAACAAACCTGGTTATTAACTCTTTTTTTCAGTCATCGCTAAACAATGGAAAAGCTCAGCTGATAAATTTAAAACCTGATCAAATTATTCATGGTCAGGTTTTAGAGATAATCGACCGTCATCATGCCATTGTATCTTTAAATAATTCTAAGGTTTTAACTAAGGTAGAGGTTCCAGTGTCCAAAGGTCAAAGTTTTTGGTTTCAAGTTACTTCAGCTGGAGAAGACATCAAATTAAAGATAGTTACTGAAAACAATTCCTCAAATCAACCTATAAAATCTCTCGGCGAAGTTTTGCAACAACTAAAATTGAAAAATACTGTTCAAAATCGTCAAATATTAACCGAAATGCTCAAAATCAATTTACCAATAGACAAGGAGACCATAAACACTATTGCAAAATTAGTTGCAGAAGATCGAGAGATTATTAATATATTACAGGCTGTAAGATTATTAAAAGACAAAAAAATAGAAGTAACATCAGCTAATGTTAAGGCAGTTTATGAGTTATTTGAGAATGACAGTTTGTTAAATAAATTAAGTGATTTAGATAAAGAAGTTGTTAAACTATTATCGAACAATCAATCTTTACCAACCAAAACAATCGTTTCTTTGGAGAAGTTGCATCAGCAAATAGCAAAACTAATCGAAGAATATGGCTACACGACAACGGTTGATAATTTACAATCTTACAATGGAGAAAAAATTGATTATAAGCAAATAATTCCGAAACTTATCAAATTTATAGAATCATTTCAAAATAGACATTCATCTGATCTTCCAAACCTCCAAGAAACTTCATTAAAGGAAAATTTGGAGCAATTATTTTCTGTGAGAGAAGTATTGCCTGAAAATCTAGTTAAAAGTCTTGATAAAACTGTTAATCATATTGTCGGACAAAATCTAGTTATGTCGCCTGACCAATCAGACTTCTCCCAAATGATCCTTCAATTACCAGGGCCATTTCCTTTCTCAAAAAATCCGGTTTTTATCCAAATATATTCGAAAAACAAAAAAAATAGGGCAATTGATCCAGAAAATATGAACCTAGTTTTCCTATTTCAATTAGAAAACCTTGGAGATTTGATGATTAAATTGCAAGTTCTTCATAAACAACTGTTTTTTCAAGTATTTAATGACAATCCCATTACTAAGGAAATTATGAAGGAATTTGAGGCGGAATTTTTTGATTTTGTTAGGGATAATGGGTATCAAACTACTGGTATACGTTTTCAATCGTTTGAAAGTAACCGAGAGCAGATTGTTCCATCTTTAAAACCTCCATACGAGGGAGTGGATATTAGAGTATGAAGAATAATTCATTGAAAAAGGCGGTAGCCTTAAATTATGTTCCATCCAAGGATGAAGCTCCACAAATAATTGCCAAGGGCTCTGGTTATGTAGCAGAAAAAATTATCGAACAAGGAAAAAAACATGATGTAAAGATACACGAAGATCAATCTTTAATTCAATTATTGTATCAATTGGAACTAAATCAACAAATCCCATCGGAGCTTTATCCTATCATAGCAGAAATCTTTGCCATGGTATATCAAGCTGAAAGAATTGCAGGTATCAAAAAAGATGCCTGATAAGAGGAAGGCTTTGGGTAACTGGGGAGAAGATAAGGCTGTGCAATATCTGTTAGCGAAGGGATATAAACTGATTGTTAAGAATTGGCGTAATCGTTTTGGTGAAATTGACCTAATCATGCTTGATAAAGAATGTATTGTATTTATTGAAGTAAGAACAAAAAATAATAGTAAGTTTGGCAAAGGATTAGAAACGATCAACCACAAAAAACAACAACAATTAGTAAGGATGGCAAATGCTTTTCTTCAGTATAAGAATTGGTGGGATAATTTGGTGCGTTTTGACATCATTTCAATCGATAAAATAGATGGAACTTTTTATATTAAACATTTAGAAAATGTTATTGAATTATAAAAGCAATAAAAAAGATGACCCCAGATATTTTAAGAAGTCATCTTTCTCACCTTACTTGTCATTATTAGTATTTTCTTGTCTGATCTCCTGAAGCAGGTCATATACTAATTTGTCTATTTGATCCCTCACGTGACGAAATACTGCCATGATCTCCTCTTCGGTACCTGTTGCCTTTGCAGGATCAGGTAATCCCCAATGAAGTCTTTTTACATGTGGTGGGGTATATGGACAGCGTTCTTCTGCATCTCCACAAAGTGTTATTGCATACATTGCATTATTCAACAATTGATCATCGATAATATCTGATGTTTGATTGCTTATATCAATGCCAACTTCTTTCATAGAAATAACCGCTTTTGGATTTAATCCATGTGCTTCAATTCCCGCACTATAAATTGCAAAATCTTCGTTAGCATATTTTTTGCCAAAACCCTCAGCCATTTGACTACGACATGAATTGCCTGTACAGATAAAATAGATTATTGGTTTGTTATTTTCCATTTTGTTACCTCTCATTCCATTTTAGTATCATAATGCACTTAATATATAAGCAAAGTTTTATTAAAAAAGCAAGTATATTTAGTTTGCTTTCTCCTTCTATTAAACTGATTTAAAAATATCAAAAAAATAAAGGAATTGTCGGAAAATTTTTGAATTATTATTTATGAGGGGGGATGATTGTGTATGCAAAGGTGCAAGGTTCATCAATTATCGGTATCGATGGCTCAATCATAGATATTGAGATAGATTTATCAAACGGTTTACCGCAATTTCAAATCGTTGGTTTACCAGATTCCTCGATCAAAGAGGCTAAAGAACGGGTAAGAGCAGCGATAAAAAATACTGGCTATAACTTTCCGATGAAGAGAATAACGATTAATCTTGCACCAGCAGATATCAAAAAAGAAGGTTCAGGTTTTGATTTGCCTATGGCGATAGGGATCCTTTTGGCTAGTGACCAGATATCCATAAAAAAAATTAGGTTTAGTTTGGGGGAAACTTTATTTATTGGGGAGCTTTCATTAGATGGTTCGATTCAAAGTATTAATGGGATTCTTTCGATGACTTTAGCTGCTAGAGATAATAATATTAGTTCACTTATAGTACCAAGAGCAAATGTTGAAGAAGCAAGACTGGTAAGTGAGATAGATGTTTATGGTTTTTCACATATAAGGGAAGTTATTAATTTCTTGGCTGACGAATTAGATACTAAAGATCAATCTGTTTATACAAACAGTAAGCAAAATCTAAATGAAGCTGAAATGGATAATAGAAATAACTTTGCCGATGTTAAAGGACATTATCAGGTTAAAAGAGCAATTGAGGTAGCTGTGGCTGGGATGCATAATCTTTTAATGGTTGGTCCGCCAGGGTCGGGGAAAAGTATGATCGCCAAACGTATTTCTTCGGTATTACCAGAGTTAACATGGAGTGAGGCCTTAGAAGTTACCCAAATCCATAGCGTAGCTGGAGAACTCAACGAAAGGGGAAAGCTGATTAATAACCGGCCCTTTCGAAGTCCTCATCATACAATTTCCACTGCAGGACTTGTTGGTGGAGGAACTACTCCAAAACCTGGTGAAATCAGTTTAGCACATCGTGGCGTTATATTTCTTGATGAATTACCTGAATTTAATCGAAGTAGTTTAGAAAGTTTAAGACAGCCTTTAGAAGATGGAAAAGTAAAAATAAGTAGAGCCAAAGCTAATCATGTATTTCCATCAGAAGTGATGTTAGTTGCAGCTATGAATCCTTGTAAATGTGGTTATTTTGGAACCAATGTACCAAATCATGAGTGTCAATGTTCTCTCACTGAAGTAAAGAGATATCGAGCAAAAATATCTGGTCCCTTACTAGACAGAATCGATATTCAAATAGAAGTCCCTTGGGTTAACATTGAAACTTTACGTGAAAAGAAAAAAGAGAAATCCTCGCAAGAGATGAGAGAAGAAATAGCGAAAGCTAGAGAAATCCAAAAGAAAAGATTTAAAGAAAAAGGGATTCAATTTAATTCAGAGATGAATTCCATTCAGGTTAGGAAATATTGTAGATTGGAAGAACAGGCGGAAACCTTGTTACATAATTTTTTTAATCAAATGGGTTTAAGTGGTCGTTCTTTGGATCGTATCTTAAAAATATCTAGAACCATAGCTGATTTGGATGAAAGTGAATTGATCAAGGTATCACATCTAGCAGAAGCAATAAATTATCGGGCGTTAGAGAAGGTGTGGTGAAAAGGAGAGATGTTTATGTTAAACAAGCTTTATACTCGTTTAGAAGAGATTTATCCAGATATTATTGCTATCCGAAGAGATTTTCATATGTATCCTGAGCTTTCATTTAAAGAGGTACGTACACCTCAGAAAATAGCTGAATTTCATTCAAAACTTGGGTTGGAAGTTCGAACAGGTGTTGGTGGAAGAGGAGTTGTTGCAACATTAAGAGGTGCAAGGCCAGGAAAAACAGTTGCACTAAGAGCAGATTTTGATGCTTTACCCATTCAGGACGAAAAAGATGTTGAATATAAATCCAAAGTACCTGGTGTAATGCATGCATGTGGCCATGATGCTCATACAGCTACGATGTTAGGGTTAGCAAAGGCCCTCAGTGGAATGAGAGAAAATATCCAAGGTAATATTGTCTTTATCCATCAGTTTGCTGAAGAATTGGCACCTGGAGGTGCTATCTCGATGGTCGAGGATGGTTGTCTAGACGGAGTAGATGTGATCTTTGGAACACATTTTTTGGCCAATTTACCAACAGGTAAAATTGGGTATCGAGAAGGAGCAATTATGGCTGCTGCCGATCGTTTTGAGATTGAAGTAATAGGTAGAGGAGGCCATGGGGCAGCGCCACATGAAACGATTGATTCCATTATAATCGGAAGTCAACTCGTAAATAATTTACAGCAAATAGTTAGCCGACGTATTGACCCTACAAAACCCGCCGTAGTTACAGTCGGACAGTTTAATGCTGGAGATGCTTTTAATATAATTGCAGAAAAAGCGAAGATAATTGGTACGGTTCGCACGTTTGACGAAAAGATACGAAATAATATTAATCAGATGATCGAACAAATTACTGCCGCAACTTGTCAAGCTTATGGTGCTACCTATAAATATACATATGAGTATGGCTACCCGGTTGTTCAGAACAATTCTATTGAAACAAGGATATTGGTTGAATCAGCGAAAAAAGTAATAAAAGAAGATGATTTGTTTGAAATAGATTTAAGAATGGGTGGAGAGGACTTTGCTTATTATTTACATAAGGTTCCCGGTACCTTTTTTTTCACGGGAGCAGGTAATAAAGAAGCAGGAGTAGATTATCCACTACACCATCCTAAATTTAACATTGATGAAAAAGCAATGCTCGTAGCTGCAAAAGTTTTGGGAACCGTAGCGTTAGACTATTTACAAGGCTAATAAAACCTCATTTAGGAGGGAAAAGTTAGAAAAATAGATTATGTTACTACTAAAAAAGTCAAAATTCTTAAATAAATTTAAATACTTTGCAGGATTTTTTTGATTCATATCGAAAATACTTTATGATATAGAAATTTTGCATACGCTATTTGTAATGCAAATAATGGGTATACCTTATAATAGGAGGATGGAGAATGAATATCCACGAATATCAAGGCAAAGAGATACTTAGAAGCTATGGAGTTTCTGTACCAGATGGTAAAGTTGCATTTACCGTAGATGAGGCTGTTGAGGCAGCTAAAGAACTTGCTACTGAAGTGACTGTAGTTAAAGCACAGATTCACGCAGGAGGTAGAGGTAAGGCTGGCGGAGTAAAAATCGCTAAAAATCTCGATGAAGTAAGACAGTATGCTGAAGAGATTTTAGGTAAGGTACTGGTGACACACCAAACTGGTCCTGAAGGCAAAGAAGTTAAGCGCTTACTTATCGAGGAAGGAAGCAAAATTAAGAAAGAATATTATATCGGATTGGTAGTGGATAGGGCTACTGATCGTGTTGTTATGATGGCTTCTGAAGAAGGGGGTACAGAGATAGAAGAAGTTGCAGCAAAGACCCCAGAGAAAATTTTCAAAGAATTCATTGATCCTGCTGTAGGATTAATGCCATTCCAAGCTAGAAAACTTGCTTTTGCTATTAATATCCCTAGTAAATTAGTTAATCAGGCAGTAAAATTCATGCTTGGACTTTATCAAGTTTTTGTTGATAAAGATTGCTCAGTTGCCGAAATCAACCCTTTGGTTGTTACCGAAGATGATAAAGTTATAGCATTAGATGCTAAATTAAACTTTGATTCTAACGCATTATTCCGCCATCCAGAAGTACAAGCATTAAGAGACTTGGATGAAGAGGATCCAAAAGAAGTTGAAGCTTCTAAATACGACTTAAGCTATATCGCGTTAGATGGAAATATTGGCTGTATGGTTAATGGTGCAGGATTAGCGATGGCAACCATGGATATCATCAAGTATTATGGTGGAGAACCTGCCAATTTCCTAGATGTAGGTGGCGGAGCTACAACTGAAAAGGTAACAGAAGCCTTTAAAATAATTTTATCTGATCCAAAAGTTAAGGGTATCTTTGTTAATATTTTTGGTGGAATAATGAAATGCGACATCATCGCAAACGGAATCGTAACCGCCGCTAAAGAAGTTAAATTAGATCGTCCATTGGTCGTTCGTCTAGAAGGAACAAATGTCGATTTAGGAAAACAGATTCTAAGTGAATCCGGATTGGATATTGTTGCTGCTGATTCAATGGCTGATGGAGCACAAAAAATCGTAGAACTAGTGAAATAGAAAGGCGGGGTACAGATGAGTATATTAATAAATAAAGATACAAAAGTAATAACTCAAGGTATTACAGGATCAACTGGTATGTTCCATACAGAACAAGCATTAAAATATGGAACTAATATGGTAGGTGGAGTTACTCCTGGTAAAGGTGGAACTGAAGTTCTAGGATTACCAGTATTTAATACTGTAAAAGAAGCTAAAGAAAAGACCGGTGCGACTGCTTCAGTAATTTACGTACCACCAGCTTTTGCTGCTGATGCAATTATGGAAGCAGTTGATGCAGAGCTTGATTTAGTTGTTTGTATTACTGAAGGTATTCCAGTAATGGATATGATCAAAGTTAAACGTTACATGGAAGGTAAGAAGACACGTTTAGTAGGACCTAACTGTCCTGGGGTCATTACTCCTGGTGAATGTAAAATCGGTATTATGCCTGGATATATTCACTTACCAGGTCATGTAGGAATTGTGTCAAGAAGTGGAACCTTAACTTATGAAGCAGTACATCAATTAACAACTAGGGGTATTGGTCAATCTACTGCAGTTGGTATTGGTGGTGACCCAGTAAATGGAACCAACTTTATTGATGTTTTAAAGATGTTTAATGAAGACCCCGATACTTATGCAGTTATTATGATTGGAGAAATCGGTGGAACAGCAGAAGAAGAGGCAGCAGAATGGATCAAAGCTAATATGACAAAGCCAGTTGTTGGCTTCATTGGTGGACAAACTGCTCCTCCAGGAAAGAGGATGGGACACGCTGGCGCAATTATTTCTGGTGGTAAAGGTACAGCTAAAGAAAAGGTTGCTAAACTAGAGGAAGCTGGGGTTCGTGTGGCTCCAACACCTGCAGAGATCGGATCAACATTAGTTAACTTGCTTGAAGAAAAAGGTTTACTAGAAAAATGCATTACTAAAAATGATTAGTTTGTGATTAAGATTATATTTATTCATAGAGGCGTCTAACGCCTCTTTTTCCATAATCGGTATCAAAAGAAATTCCTTATTGATTGATATATAGTTCTGAGGTGCGAATAGATGGATGATAGAGAATTATTAGTATATCTTCATACAATAAAAGGGGTGGGATGGAACACATTAAGTAGGATTGTTAGCAGTTTTAACACTTTGGCGGAGATTTTTTCTGTCCAACCACTTGAATTATCAATGCTTTCAGGAATAGAATATTCTGTGGCGGAAATGATAATTAATAATTTGCAAGTTGATAAGATTAACAGGTTTAAAAATTTACTTTTTGTCTGGGGAAAGAATAATATTAAGATTGTCACGTATTTTGATAGCGATTACCCAGCAATATTGAAGGAAATCGCTAATCCACCTTGGGTTTTGTTTGCATTTGGTGATCTAAATTTTTTACATCAACATTCAATAGCCATCGTTGGTACTAGAAGTCCAACTAATTATGGCAAAATAGTATCTGAACAATTAGCTAAAGAATTAGTTGATTATGATTTTGTCGTAACAAGTGGTTTGGCTAGAGGGATAGATCGTTTAGCACACGAGGGCACCTTAGCAAAACAAGGAAAAACAATTGCTGTTATGGGAAATGGCATTGATGTGGTTTATCCTAAGGAAAATCAAAAGATATATGATTCTATTAGAGAAACAGGTTTAGTAATATCTGAATACCCGCCCGGAACTAGACCACACCCGGGATATTTTCCTAGACGTAATCGAATTATTAGTGGCCTATCCTTGGGGACGATTATCGTTGAAGCCTCATCAAAGAGTGGCTCTTTAATTACAGCTCAATTTGCCTTAGAACAATCTAGGGAAGTGTTTGCAGTACCTGGACCGATTACCTCTCAAAAAAGTTTGGGGACTAATTCACTAATTAAACAAGGAGCCAAGTTGATCCAGAGTATTGAAGATGTAATTGAGGAATTTACATATATACATAAGGAAAAGTTTCAAAAGAATGAAGAAAAACTAGAAACGTTAAACTCATTAAATAATTCAGAGCAAATGGTTTATCTGATAGTTCAATCAACACCTATACATATTGATGAAATCTACGATCAAGTTTCTATGGACCTATCTAATCTATACGAATCATTACTTTCATTGCAACTAAAAGGGGTAATCAAACAATTATCAGGCGGATTATATGTACGTCAAACATAAATTTCTTTATATATAAATTTCAGAAAAATACAATATCTATTGAATAATTTGACAAAGAGAAGCTTACTATTTAATAATAGGAAATGTTATATCCAAACGTAAAATGTTTGTTTCGTGGGGAGGAAAATATATGGCAGAAAATTTAGTGATTGTCGAATCACCAGCTAAAGCAAAAACAATAGGAAAATATCTTGGAAAAAAATTTATTGTTAAAGCATCTATGGGACATGTAATCGATTTACCAAAAAGTCAATTAGGAGTCGACATTGATAATGACTTCTCCCCTAAATATATAACTATCCGTGGAAAAGGAAACATCCTAAAAGAATTGAAAGAAGCTAAGAAAAAGGTAAAGCGTGTATATCTAGCTGCCGACCCCGATCGTGAAGGGGAAGCGATTGCATGGCATTTATCTAGAGCTTTACAGTTAAATGATTCAGAGAAATGTCGAGTCGTTTTTAATGAGATAACTAAGGATGCGATTAAAGATGCTTTTAAACATCCTAGAACAATAGATAAGAATTTAGTAGATGCTCAACAAGCAAGAAGAATTTTAGATCGACTTGTTGGTTATAAGATCAGCCCATTGTTATGGAAAAAAGTAAAAAAAGGGCTTAGTGCAGGTAGAGTTCAATCCGTTGCACTCAAGATGATCAATGATCGTGAAAATGAGATTATTAATTTTAAACCAGAAGAATTCTGGCATGTTATATTAGAATTAGAAAGTAATGGCGAAGCTTTTGAAGCCAAGTTTTATGGATATAATGGTAAAAAAACAGAACTAAAATCTAAGGTTGATGTAGATGAATTATTAGCGACTATAAAGGATCAGCCTATCATTATTTCTGAGATCAAGAAAAGTGAGAGGAGAAAAAATCCTTCTCCACCTTTTACTACAAGTTCTTTGCAACAAGAGGCTGCAAGAAAGTTAAACTTTAGAGCTGCAAAAACAATGTCAATTGCTCAGCAACTATATGAAGGGATTGATTTGGGTAAGGAAGGTACAGTTGGTCTAATTACCTATATGCGTACCGATTCTACTAGGGTTTCAAAAACAGCTCAAGAAGAGGTAAAGGGTTATATTATCCAAAATTATGGCGAAGAATTTATTTCAAAGGGTATAAAGCAAAATAAAAAATCCAAAAATGCACAAGATGCCCACGAAGCTGTTCGTCCAACATCAGTTTTAAGGACACCAAAATCATTAAAAAATTATTTATCTAGAGACCAACTAAGACTCTATCGGTTAATTTGGGAAAGATTTGTTGCTAGCCAGATGGCTCCAGCAATACTCGACACGATGACAGTAGATATAAAAGTTGGGGAAAAAGATGCTATTTTTAGAGCGACTGGTTCAAAAGTCAAGTTCCCAGGATTCAGAAAGGTGTATGTTGAAGGTATTGACGATAACAAAGAAACTGAAGAAGATAAGTTATTACCTTCACTAGAAAAAGATCAAAAACTGAACCTAGTCGGAATTAATCCTGAACAAAAATTTACCCAACCACCACCAAGATATACGGAAGCACGCTTGGTTAAAACGATGGAAGAGTTAGGTATTGGTAGACCAAGTACTTATGCTCCTACTTTAGAAACTATTCAAAAAAGAGGCTATGTAAAACTTGAGCAGCGAAAATTCATACCGACTGAACTGGGTAAATTGGTAATATCATTGATAGAAGAATTTTTCCCAGAAATCATTAATATTGAATTTACTGCCGACATGGAGAATAATTTAGATAAAATCGAAGAAGGTACATTAGATTGGGTTAAGGTACTACGTGAATTTTATCTGGATTTTGAGAAGAGTCTTAAACACGCTGAAGAGGAAATGAAAGAAGTAGAAATTCAGGACGAGGTTTCTGATGAGATTTGCGAAAAATGTGGACGTCCTATGGTATATAAAATGGGGAGATATGGGAAGTTTTTGGCATGTTCCGGATTTCCTGAATGTAGAAATACAAAACCAATAGTAAAAAAGATCGATGTCAAATGTCCTAAATGTGGTGGGGATATTGTAGAACGTAAGGGAAAGAGAAAAGTTTTTTATGGTTGTATTAATTATCCGGAGTGTGACTTTATATCTTTCGACAAACCAATTTCTAGACCCTGTCCAAAGTGTAATGGATTATTAATAGAAAAAAAATCGAAGAAAAAGACACAAGTTCAGTGTATTGATTGTGACTACAAAGAAGATACTCAATGATGGAGGAACACCATGAATAATAATATTAAGCATATCAATGTGGTAGGAGCCGGATTAGCAGGAAGTGAAGCGGCATGGCAGATAGCTCAAAGCGGTATCCCTGTTAGATTATTTGAAATGAGACCAGTAAAAAACTCTCCTGCTCATCATACAGAAAATTTTGCGGAGCTAGTATGTAGTAACTCGTTACGTGCTAACAGCCTCACCAATGCTGTTGGATTATTAAAAGAAGAGATGAGAATTTTCAATTCGCTTATTATGGAAAGTGCAGATAAACATGCAGTACCCGCAGGTGGGGCATTAGCAGTTGACAGAAGTCTTTTTTCTCAATTTATAACCCAGAGAATAAAGGAACATCCATTGATTGAAGTGATTAATGAAGAAGTAACCGACATTCCCGAGGGATTGACAATAATAGCGAGTGGACCACTAACTTCAGATAAATTAGCTAAGAAAATCTCGGAGTTATTGGGAGAGGAATACTTATATTTTTATGATGCTGCAGCTCCAATTATTGAGAAGGATAGTATTGATTTTAACAAAGTATTTATCGCTTCTAGATATGATAAGGGAGAAGCGGCCTATATCAATTGTCCGATGACTGAAGAGGAGTTTAACCACTTTTACGAAGAATTAATAAAGGCAGAAACGGCGGAACTTAAGAGTTTTGAAAAGGAAATATATTTTGAAGGCTGTATGCCGGTTGAAGTTATAGGTAAACGTGGTAGACAAACATTATTGTTTGGTCCAATGAAGCCTGTTGGGTTAATTGACCCAAGGACAGGTAAAGAGCCTTTTGCAGTCGTTCAGCTAAGACAAGACAATGCTGAAGGAACATTGTATAATATTGTTGGTTTTCAAACCCATTTAAAGTGGGGAGAACAAAAGAGAATTATTCAGCTTATTCCTGGTTTAGAGAATGCTGAAATTGTTCGATATGGTGTAATGCATAGAAATACTTTTATCAATTCTCCTAAATTACTCAAACCAACTTACCAATATCGAGAAAGAGATAATTTATTTTTTGCGGGACAGATGACAGGGGTAGAAGGTTACGTAGAATCCGCAGCTTCAGGAATGATTGCAGGTATTAACGCAACATTGTTGGCTAAAGGAAAGTCACCAGAAGTATTTCCTAGGGAAACTGTTTTAGGAAGTATGGCACATTACATTACAACTGCTAATCCAAAGCATTTCCAGCCAATGAATGCTAATTTTGGCCTGTTACCACAGCTTGAGGTAAAAATCAGGAATAAAAAGGAGAAAAATTTACAGTTATCTAATAGATCCTTAGAAAAAGTTAAGATATTTTCACAATTCATCCAAAATTTAATCTACAGTAATTAACTATATTATGTTAATATAGTGTTGCTTTTATTAATTAAGAGGGATAAAATGATATATGTTTGACTACTATTTAATCGAATTTCAAGGATACTTGCAAATTGAAAAGAATGCATCACCCCATACAACCGACAATTATTTAAGGGATATTAGTGATTTTATTTCTTACATAAATTCAACTGGATTAACTTCATTGTTAGATGTTTCTTATTTGGATGTAAGAGGTTATTTAGCTTATTTAAATAAAAAAAATTATTCTAGAAGAACGATTTCTAGAAAACTATCTAGTTTACGTACTTTTTATCGCTTTTTAGTTAGGGAAAATTATCTTGAATTGAATCCCTTTCAAATGGTTTCTACTCCAAAGTTAGAAAAAAAGTTACCGAATTTTATGTATCCTAAAGAGGTCATAGAACTTTTAGATATGCCTGATCTTTCTAAGCTGACGGGGATACGTGATAAAGCCATTCTTGAAGTGTTGTATGCTAGTGGTATGCGCGTGAGTGAGTTAGTCTCTCTTGATATTGAGTCAATAGATTTTACTACAGGGACAGCGTTAGTCTTTGGAAAAGGCTCGAAAGAAAGGTATGTTCCATTAGGGAAGTATGCGATAGAAGCCTTGAAAAATTATTTAGAAAATGCTAGAGCAAAACTAAGCACTAATTATTATGAAAAAGCTCTATTTTTAAATAGATATGGAGGACGTTTATCTGACCGAAGCGTTAGACGAATGATTGAAAAGTATGTAAGACTACTATCTTTTTCTAAGAGTGTAAGTCCCCATACTTTGCGTCATACGTTTGCTACCCATTTACTTAATGCTGGAGCAGATTTACGTTCTGTTCAAGAGTTATTAGGACATGTTAATATTTCTACTACTCAAATATATACCCATATTACGAAAGAAAGATTACAACAAATTTACAAAAACCACCATCCCCGTGCATAGTCACAAAAAATATTTAATTGATAATTTTCTGAATATATCTCCTATTTTTGGGGTATAAAGGAGGATGAGATATGTCTCAGACCTTTCATGCAACTACTATTTTTGCTATTAGGCACAACGGGAAATCTGCCATGGCAGGCGACGGCCAAGTTACTTTCGGAAATTCCGTTATTATGAAACATACTGCAAAAAAAGTAAGAAAGTTGTATAAAGATCAGGTGATAGCAGGATTTGCTGGTTCTGTAGCAGATGCTTTCACACTTTTTGAAAAGTTTGAAGGTAAACTTGAAGAATATCATGGAAATTTACCTAGAGCTGCTGTAGAATTAGCGAAGGAATGGCGAATGGATAAGGTACTGCGTCGCCTGGAAGCTATGTTGATTGTTATGAATAAGGAGCATTTGTTACTAATTTCTGGAACAGGTGAAGTGATTGAACCAGACGATGGAATTCTAGCTATTGGTTCAGGAGGGAATTATGCACTAGCAGCGGGACGAGCACTAAAGAGACATTCACCTCAGCTAGCTGCCAAAGAAATAGCTGAAGCTGCTTTGAACATAGCTGCAGAAATTTGTGTGTACACAAATAATAATATCGTAGTTGAGGATTTGTAAGGGGGAAACAAAATGTATTTTCAAAAGCCCTTAACTCCGCGAGAGATAGTGTCTGAATTAGATAAATATATAGTTGGACAAAAAGATGCTAAACGAGCAGTAGCAATTGCTTTACGAAATCGTTATCGTAGAAGTTTATTAGATGAATCTCTTAGGGATGAAATTGTACCTAAAAATATCTTGATGATTGGTCCTACTGGAGTTGGTAAAACAGAAATAGCTAGAAGACTAGCTAAGTTAGTGGGGGCTCCCTTCGTTAAAGTTGAGGCTACCAAATTTACCGAAGTAGGTTATGTTGGTCGAGATGTTGAATCGATGGTAAGGGATCTAGTTGAGACAGCTATTCGAATGGTTAAATCTGAAAAAACTGAAAAAGTCAAAGATAAAGCTGAACAATTGGCTAATGATAGAATAATAGATATATTAGTACCAAGTAAAAGTAAGAATAAGAATTTGAGTAATCCTTTGGACATGCTGTTTAATAAGACTAATCATTCCTCAACCGAAGATCAATATGAAGAAGGGGAGATTCAAGAGAAAAGAAGACAAATACGCTTTAAATTATTAAATGGTCAACTTGAAGAAGAAATTATTGAGATTGAAATAGAAGATAGCTCTCCTTCAATGTTTGAATTGTTTTCTGGAACTGGTGTAGAACAAATGGGATTTAATATGCAAGATGTTTTAGGCAATATTTTACCCAAAAAGATGAAGAAACGTAAGTTGCCGATTAAGGAAGCGAGAAAGATCTTGACCAATGAAGAAGCACAGAAGTTAATCGATATGGATGAAGTTATACAGGAGTCCATTGAAAGAGCAGAGCAATCTGGTATTATTTTCATTGATGAAATAGATAAGATTGCTGGGAAAGAAAGAGGTCCTGATGTTTCTAGAGAAGGCGTACAACGTGACATTTTACCCATTGTGGAAGGGTCCACAGTTATGACAAAATATGGGGCAGTTAAAACTGATTATATTTTGTTTATCGCTGCTGGTGCTTTTCATATGTCAAAACCGTCTGACTTGATTCCAGAATTACAGGGGAGATTTCCGATTCGAGTTGAACTACAAGACCTTACGGTCGACGATTTTGTTCAAATCTTAACAGAACCAAAAAATGCTTTAACAAAGCAATATATCTCATTATTAAAAACTGAGGGGATAGAAGTTGAATTTACTGAATCAGCTATTTATGAAATTGCTAATTTAGCTGCAGAAGTAAATCAACAAACAGATAATATTGGAGCAAGAAGATTAAACACAATTTTAGAAAAATTATTAGAAGATCTATCTTTTGAAGCTCCGGATATTTATTTAGAAAAAGTTCAGATTACTCCAGAATATGTAGGAGAAAAACTTTCTAAAATAGTTAAAAACAAAGATTTATCACGTTATATTCTGTAAAATTAGGAGGAAAATAAAATGGATTTGTTATCAAAAATTAGAAGACTAAATCGATTATTACAAAAAACTGCTGGCCACACAGTAAATTTTAATGATATGGCCGAGGTGCTAAGTGATGTAATTGAAGCTAATATTTTTGTGGTAAACCACAAAGGAAAAATGTTAGGTTTATGTGTTGCACAAGAAATCGACAATGAGCGCGTTCGTAATATGTTAAAGGAAAGAAAGTTTCCAGAGGAATATAATACTCTTCTGTTAAAACAAGACGAAACTGTTTCTAACATTGGCATTGATAACCCACTTACTTCTTTCCCTGTGGAAATGGACGATATCTTTAAGGACAGCTATACTGCAATAGTACCGATCGTTGGAAGTGGTGAACGTCTAGGAACATTAATTTTAGGACGTTTAAATGAGAAATACGGCGACGAAGATTTAATCCTAGCTGAATACGGTGCGACAGTAATTGCTATGGAAATATTAAGGGATCGGGCAGAGGCTAAGGAAGAGGAAGTAAGAAATCGAGCAATTGTTCAAATGGCGATTGGTTCCCTTTCCTACAGTGAACTAGAGGCAGTTGAACATATTTTTGAAGAGCTAGAAGGTAAGGAAGGCCTATTAGTTGCAAGTAAAATTGCTGACCGTGTAGGTATAACTCGTTCAGTTATTGTCAATGCATTAAGAAAACTTGAAAGTGCTGGAGTTATCGAATCACGTTCCCTAGGTATGAAAGGTACTTATATCAAGGTATTAAATGAAAAATTATTGACTGAACTAGATAAAATTCGCTCTGAACAATAATTTAATTATAAATCCATGAGAAACTAGGAGGCCGTTTTAAGGCCTCTTTTTTCACGGTTCGATAATATATTATAAAAACTTTGATTTTTTTCTATATTTTTTATATAATACATTGTTAGATAAGTGGTAGTATTGCTTTGCTTGTCGACTGATAAGCCTTAAGTCCTAAGAAGGAATAGGGCTTTTTATTTTTGATACAATATAACTATTTTTTAAAAAAACCAATAAAATGTCGAAAATTGCAGGAATTTTAAATGTTGATATGGAATAGATTAAGACGGTGATTTATAACTTTTTTATTCCCCTTTTTTTTGAGGAGGTTAAACTCGTGAAAATATTTAGCAATATAGATAATTTACAACGATCACTTGATATATCTTCATTAAGACAGCGGCTTATTAGTAATAATATTGCCAATGTTGATACCCCTGGATATAAAACAATGGATGTTTCTTTTGATGAGATTTTAGCAGCAAAAGAAGCTAAATATTTAGATCAATCAAATAGAAATCTTTTTCGTGGTTATCGTACAGATCCAAGACATTTGGTGATCGGAGGTAGCGAGAGTAGTCAATTTCAACCTAAGATTGTGGTTAATAGACGAACCTCGGTGTTGAATAATGATAATAACGTCGATATTGATTACGAAATGACAAAGTTAGCTGAAAATAACATTTGGTATAATACCTTGACCCAAGTTATTAATAAGGAATTCTCGATGTTACGTTATGTGATAACAGAGGGGAGACGTTAGATTATGAAGCTATTTAACGCAATGGATATTAGTGCCTCAGCTTTGACGGTCCAGAGATTAAGAATGGATGTTATTTCTTCAAACATTGCAAATGCTGAAACCACAAGAGGAAAATATGTTGATGGAAAGTGGCAACCATATACTAGAAAAATGGTAGAAGTTGCGCCTAACTCTAAAGGTGGTTTTAAGCAAATTTTCAATCAGGTACTGAATAATGAACCTTCCCTTTCTGGTGTTAAGGTTACTAGAATTGTAGAAGATAGGTCTCCATATAAAAAAATTTATCAGCCATCCCATCCAGATGCGGATGAAAATGGTTTTATCTATTTACCAAATGTAGATGTTTTAAAGGAAATGGTTGATATGATTTCAGCTACTAGAGCCTATGAGGCAAACGTTACTGCCTTGAATTCTACCAAATCGATGCTATTAAAAGCGTTAGAAATCGGAAGATAGAAAGGATGTTAAATAAATGGATAATAGTATTAGTTCTATTAATCTAGTAAAAGGACAGTTTATAACAGAAAAAAGACAAAATAAAATCGATTCTAGTAAGCAGTTTTCCGATGTTTTAAAAGAAGCACTAAATGGAGTAACTGAAGATATTAAAATTGCCCAAGAATTAAGTGATAAGATTGCTACTGGAGATGTAAAAGACCTTCATCAAGTAATGATTGCGATGGAAAAAGCAAATTTAGGTTTGCAACTTACGGTTCAAGTTAGAAACAAAGTTGTTGAGGCTTACCAGGAAGTAATGAGAATGCAGGTATAACATTTATCTGGTAAGTGAGGAGAGAATACAACGTGAATGAATTTATACAAAATTACAAAGAAAAATTCGCTCATTTTTGGAATCAGCTTGAAAAAAAACAGAAAATAATGTTGATTGCCACCGTCTTTTTTCTGATTACTACACTAGTTTTAGTGACGATGTTTACAACTAGAATTAAGTATCAATTGACTTATGTCAATTTAGATAAGAAAACTGCTGGTACCATTGTCAGTAAGTTAGAAGAAATGGGTATTCCATACCAATTAAGTGCAGGGGGAAGCAATATTTCTGTTCCTGAATCTCAATCTGCTAGGGTGAAGGTAATGCTTGCCCAAGAAGATTTAGGAAGTGGCAACATTTATTCAAAATTTTGGGAAAACGCCAAATTTGGTATGACAGACCAACAGTTCCAAGTATTGAATCGAGGAGCGATTGAAGAAGAATTACGCTTGTTAATTGTGAAGGGAATCGAAGGGATTACTGATGCGAATGTTATGATTACCCTTCCTGAAGAAAAAGTCTTCTATTCTGAAGTACAACAACAGGCTACCGCATCTGTCGTCTTAAAAATCGAGCCTGGCGTTCAATTAAATCCTAACCAAATTAAAAGCATCTATAATCTGATTTCTAAGAGTGTTCCCAATTTACCTGTTGATAATATCACTTTGACTAATCAGTATGGGGACCCACTTGAGTATACTAATTTTAATCAAGGAACTGTAGATACATATAATCAACAACGATTAATTGAGCAGGAATTTCAGAAAGATTTAAAAAAACAATTGGATCAAATGTTGACTCGGATAATGGGTCCGGGTAGGGTAAGTGTCACTGTGTTCGCAAAGATGAACTTTGACCAAAAGAGAACGATGGAAAATATCTACCAGCCAGTTGTTGACGGAAAAGGAATTGCTAGAAGCGTGGAAACGATTCAAGAATCTTTTACGGGTACGGATAATTTACCTGGTGGCATAACTGGTACCAGCGATACCCAAATTCCAACCTACCCATCAAGTTCTAATGGTAACGGAAACTATGAACATATTGAAAAACGCATTAACTATGAAGTTAATGAAATTACTAAAGAAGTAATAAGTAGTCCGTATTCTTTAGAAGATTTAAGTATTGTAGTAGCAGTGGATCTCCCACAAGATGATGAGCAAACGGAAAAGACAATCGAGGCGATTCGAAATTTGATATCTCCGATTGTAATGGCAGCTCTTAGTGACCAAAGTTCAAACAATAACTTGCAATTAGCTAATATAGATCAAAGAATTGTTGTTGTAGCACATGAGTTTGAAGATAAACCATCAGTGTTTGATAATCAAAATAATGGATGGGACCCGCTGTTATTATATGGGGCTATTGGATTATCAGTTTTAGCAATAGGTGGTATCGGTTTTAATGTGGTACGACGTGGGAATAAAAAGCGTGAGAGTGAGGAGGAAGTTATTCCTACCGAAACTGAGATTCCTGAGATTGATCTTACCCCGATACTAACTGAGGAAGCAGCATTACAACAGGAAATTCAGAAATTTTCAAAGCAAAAACCTGATGAGTTCGTCAAACTAATACGAACTTGGTTATCCGAAGAATAGGGAGGGAGTAATTATGGCAAGAATTCAGGAATTATCAGGAAGGCAAAAGGCTGCTATATTACTCATTTCCTTAGGTCCTAATTTTTCAGCCGAAATATTTAAACACCTACGCGAGGAAGAAATAGAGCAGCTTACTTTAGAAATAGCAAATATGCGTAAAGTTGATACTGCTGATAAAGAAAGAGTCTTACAGGAATTTCATCAAATGGCCGTTGCTCAAGAGTATATCACTCAAGGCGGTATTGATTATGCTAAGGACGTTTTAGAAAAAGCATTAGGACAGCAAAAAGCGATAGATGTTATTAATAGATTGACAGCTACCTTACAAGTTCGTCCCTTTGACTTTGCAAGAAAGTCTGATCCAAATCAGATACTTAACTTTATTCAAAATGAACATTCTCAAACTATTGCACTGATATTATCTTATTTACAACCTGAACAATCAGCGATGATTCTATCATCCTTACCACAGGAAAAGCAGGCTGATGTTGCACGGCGAATTGCCTTAATGGATGCAACGTCCCCTGAAATAATTAGTCAAGTAGAAAGAGTTTTAGAACAGAAGTTGTCTTCAACATTGCAACAAGATTTCAATGCAGCAGGCGGTATTCAAAGTATCGTTCAAATATTAAATGGAGTCGATCGCGCTACAGAGAAGACTATTTTAGACACATTAGAAGTTGATGATCCAGAATTGGCAGATGAAATTAAAAAGAGGATGTTTGTCTTTGAAGATATCGTTAATTTGGATAACCGTTCAATTCAACGAGTGATTAGAGATGTTGATAATAACGATCTGCAACTGGCGCTGAAAGTGGCTAGTGATGATGTTAGAGAAGCGATATTTAGAAATATGTCTAAGAGAATGGTAGAGACATTCAAAGAAGAAATGGAGTTTATGGGTCCTGTACGCCTTAGAGATGTAGAGGAAGCTCAAACTAGAATTGTTGCAACCATAAGGCGATTAGAAGAAGCTGGCGAGGTAATCATTGCTCGTGGAGGCGATGATATAATTGTCTAAAATTTATAAATCAGTTCAACTTAATGAAAATCAAAAGAAGATAATTACATATGAACATAAATTAAAAAACGAACCAGAGGTAAGCCAAGAAGAATTAGTTGATGACACATTCAATTATCGGGATCAAATCATAAAAGAAGCTAAAGAGCAGGCAGCTCGGATACTTGGAGATGCAAAAAAACAGGCAGAGGAATTGCTAGAGAAAGAAAAAAAGGCTATCGATGAATGGTGGGATAAGAAAAGAGCGGAAGATGACCTACTCATTGAAAGACTAAAAAAAGAGGGTTACCAAGCGGGATACGAAGAGGGGCATGCAAAGGCCGAATTAGATCTACAGGAACAATATCAAAAAAGATTTGATCAAGCTCAACAAATCCTTGAAGAAGCTTCTAGGATAAAAGAACAAATCATCCAAGAATCTGAGTCTAAAATAATTGAACTTAGCGTCGCAATCGCTGAAAAAATTATTAGAAAAGAAATAGAACTAGATATGGGCGTGGTAAAAAATCTAGTAAAAGAGGTATTGAAAGGAATAAAAGAACTTGAAAAAATCTCAATATCAGTTGCCCCTAGTTATTTTACATATCTGCATAATGCCAGAGAAGAACTGCTTAAAGAATTAAATGGGCAGATAGAATTATTGATCTTTCCAGATCCATCAATTACAGATGGTGGTTGCATAATTAAATCTTCTTATGGAACTTTTGATGCTAAAATAGATACTCAGTTAGAAGAAATTAAATTTCTTTTATTTGATATATCGGGTAGGAGATGAGGATGAATACAACAATCGATATTCAAAAATACAAAGAAGTTATCAGAAACTCAAATCCTATTCGGATATATGGGATGGTGACCCAAGTTATTGGTTTGACAGTAGAATCCTTGGGCCCGGACTCTAAAATTGGTGATCTCTGTTTCATTTATCCAGCTAACGGTAAACAGCCTGTGAAAGCTGAAGTTGTTGGTTTTAAAAATAACCGCGTTTTACTGATGCCTCTAGGTGAACTAGGGGCAATTGGTCCTGGATGTGATGTTATTAATACCGGTTCATCACTTAAGATAAAAGTTGGTCTTCCACTTTTAGGGAGAGTTTTAAATGGTTTGGGGGAACCACTAGACGGAGAAAAGCTCCCACCGGGATTAGCTTACTATCCAACAAATCAATTACCCCCTAATCCATTAACTAGACCACGAATATCTGATCCGATACATCTTGGTATAAGAACAATTGATACACTTTTAACCATAGGTAAAGGCCAAAGGCTAGGGATATTTGCCGGAAGTGGTGTAGGAAAGAGTACCTTGTTAGGAATGATTGCTAGAAACACTTCCGCTGATGTTAATGTTATAGCACTTATCGGTGAACGTGGAAGGGAAGTTAGGGAATTTCTTGAGAGGGATTTAGGTGAGGAAGGGTTAAAAAAATCTGTAGTAGTAGTTGCTACTTCTGATCAGCCTGCATTAGTACGAATAAAAGGTTCAATAATTGCAACAAGTATTGCCGAGTATTTTCGAGATCAAGGTTTAAGTGTTAATTTGATGATGGATTCCCTAACTAGGTTTGCAATGGCACAACGCGAAATTGGTCTAGCCATCGGTGAGCCACCAGCAACTAAGGGTTATACTCCATCAGTGTTTGCGGAGTTACCAAAATTATTAGAACGCTCTGGAACAAATCAATATGGTTCAATTACAGCATTATATACTGTTTTGGTCGATTCTGATGATATGAATGAGCCAATAGCTGACGCAGTTAGAGGTATACTTGATGGACATATCATACTTGATAGAAAAATTGCTCAAAAAGGGCATTACCTTGCAATAGATGTATTACAAAGTGTAAGTCGTGTTATGAAAGATATTGTTTCTAAAGAACATATTAATGCAGCTGAAACTCTTAAGAAATTACTAGCAGCATATAAAGATGCAGAAGATCTGATTAATATTGGTGCTTATAAACGTGGTAGTAATGCGTTGATTGATAAAGCGGTTGAATATTATCCACTTATTTTAGAATTTACAAGACAAGATATTGATGAGACGACAAATTTTGATGAGTCAATTAAACAATTAATCGACACTTTTAAGGAGATTAACGTATGAGTAATTTCAACTTTCCTTTTCAAAAAATATTAGATTTAAAAGAAAAAATGAGGGAACAAGTAGAGTCAAGTTACCTTGAGCTTAACCAACGATTAATTTCTGAAAAGGAAAAGCTAACAGAATTAATTACGAAAAAAAATAAACTTCAAGAAGAATTGTTAACTATTCAATTAAATGGAGCTACAATCGTTGAAATAAATCAATCTCAATCATACATAAATCATATTGAACAACTTATTGCCAGACAGTTAAAAAGCATTGGACAAATAGAAAAGGAAATCCAAAAAAAGCGAAAAGAGCTTATAAAAGTAAAAATTGATGAGAAAAAATGGATAAAGCTCAAAGAAAATAAATGGCAAGATTACATTGATCAAAGTAATAAGTTAGAGCAGAAAGAATTAGACGAGATAGCCATTCAAAGGTTAGCTAGATAATCATTAGCTATGGGAGAGGGGTACGGAGATGCAGTCTAATACAGAAAGAGAATATAGTAAATTGGAATGGATATTTTATATTGTTATCCTTCCAATAATATTTATCTCCATACTTGCTACTACGATATTTTGGTTATTAGATATCGAGGTGAAAGATCAAGTATTACAAACTGTTAATAAGATACCTTATATTGAGAAGTTGATAGATGACCAACAGTTTATCAAAAAGGATTATTTAATTGATAATCCAACTAAAGAACAACTTCAATTTACAGTTAGTGAATTAAAAAAAACATTGAATGAAAAGAATAACTACTTAGCTGATTATGAAAATAAGTTAGCAAAAAAGGATGAAGAAATAAATAGATTAAACCAACAAATTACTGAATTGCAAAGCAAATTAAATGAAAAAAATGTATCGGAGTTATCAAGAGAACAAGAAATTGCGGATCTTGCAAAGGTTTATGCAAATATGAATGTTAAAAATGCTGCAAACATACTATCTGCTTTAAATATCGAAGAAGCAGTTCTCTTATTATCTCAAATGAGTATTGATGCAAAGAGTAGTATATTGGAGAAAATGAGTCCTGAAAATGCTGCTAAACTATCTATTTTGTTAAAAGATCAAAAGTATTCAAAAGATAAGGATATTCAAGCACTCCAATCAAGAATAAATAGTCTTTTAAAAGAGATAAATAATCTCAAAAACAATAATTCGGCAGATAAATCGGATTATCAAGATTTATTAAAAACGTTAGCAAATATGGAACCAAGAAATGCTGCTAATGTTGTATGGTCATTATATTTGCAGGACGAAGTACAAGTCAAAAAAATATTGACCGCGATGGACTCACAAACAAGAGCTAAAATATTAAATGAATTATCTCCCGCAAATGCTGCGGATATTGCAGTATTGCTTGTGGAGTAAAAATATAAAAAATATTTTCGAAAGGGGGTGAAAAAATATGGAACAAACAACAGTTTCAATGACTACCACAACAGCTAGTAATGTAAACAATATGAAAAATTTAAGGACTGATAATCAAAAGAATCTATCTGACTTGGACATAATGACCCAAGAACTGGCTGGATTAAGTTTTTACCAAATATTTAATAATATTTTTATTGATTCTCAAAATGAAACTGATAGTCAAGAAATATTAATGGGGTTGTCAAGTGTCCTTAAAAATAGCGAAAAATCTGATGAGCTATTGACTTGGTTTCAAGGTTTATCACAAGAACAACAAGAAGTTGTTTATCAAATATTAGCTAATATTGATAGTGCTGATTCAATAAATAATTTTTTATCACCTATTAAGGGTAATCAACAGTTAAAGGTTGTGTTAAAAGATCATGAGTTCAAGCTTCGGGGGTTTTGGGATAAATTACAAGAAATGAATATAAACCAAGACCAAGATGATAAATTAGAGTTTCTTCAGAAAGAGCCTATCAAATTATCAAAAAATGTCTCGCTCTTAAAAGAAAAGGACAATACTAAAATTGTTCCAGGTGACAAAGTATTAAATTACCTAAATAATTTATTTGTTGAACAGCATCTATCAGCAGAGCAAGAAGTGGATCAGTTAAAGCAAGGTGGCGTAAAACAAATAGAATTACAGCGGATAGATATTAACCAAGTAGATTTAGCTTCACTCCAATTTCAAAATATTAAACAAATTAAGAGTGAAAACATCAATATAAGTGATGGTTATCAGAACCTGATTAACGTAGAAAATCAGGATTTCACATCTGAGTTAGGTAAAGTTTTAATCAAAAATATTAAAATGCCTAATGGGGTTACTGAAACCAAAATTCAACTTCATCCCGAGGAATTAGGACGAATAAGTGTAAAATTAACAGCTAGTAATGGTCAATTAGCTGCACAAATTATTGCTGATACTTCTCTAGGGAAAGCACTTTTGGAGGGTCAAATACAGCAATTAAAACATTCATTGATACAACAAGGGTATCAGGTTGAAAAGATAGAAGTTTTACAAATGTCATCTTCTTCATCAAGTTACAGTAATAGTAATGGGTTTAATTTTTCGGATAATCAACCGACAAAGCAACAGTATTATGGTCGATCTTCTTATTCTGTACCAACTGTTGATGAAGAAGAAATTTCAGAACAGAACTTATTCAGTTTATCAGGAATTGACTATACTGTTTAAAGGAGTGTGTTAAGTGGAGTTACAAAGTTTAACAAGCACTTCTAGTCAGATTACTAAATCGAATACCAAAATCGATAAAAGTATACTTGGCAAGGATGACTTTCTTAAATTACTCATTGAACAAATGAAGAATCAGGATCCATTAAAACCTTTAAATGACACTGAATTCATCTCCCAAATGGCACAATTTAGCTCACTAGAACAATTAAATAACATAAGTAGTATTAATCAGAGGATTTTAGAAATTCAAGAAGATACAAAAACAACCTTAAATGAACTAAATTCTAATTTAGGTGCTCAACAATTTCTATTAGCTAATTACTCTAATCTTATTGGAAAGATAGGTTATTGGTCTAAAGATGACGGTATTCAAATGAGCGGGATAATTGAGAGTCTTATTTTAAGAGATAATCAAATTTATGCTGTCATAAATGGTGATGAATTAATTATTAGTGATCTTTACCAAGTTAAATAAGGAGTTAAGGTTATGGATCAAACATATAAAGTAGGACATACCTTTTACCCTAAACAAGTCATTAATACAAAAAATAATAGGATCAATAATAGTTCAAGTAGTTTTAATAATATATTTAATGAAAAATTACAGCTTAGTGATTTGCGAGAGGTTAAGTTTAGTAGCCATGCTAAACAGAGGCTAGATAGTAGAGGAATTAAACTAGATTCTACTCAATTATCACAATTGAACCAAGCAGTTCAAAAAGCCGCACAAAAAGGTGCTAAGGATTCATTGATATTGATGCAAAATCTTGCTTTTGTTGTGAGCATAACAAATCGAGTAGTGATCACGACAGTTGATCAAAATTCAATGAAAGATCATGTTTTTACCAATATTGATAGTGCTATAATAGTATAGGCTGGACCCGAAAGGGAGGCCTGACACCGTTGAACGACTGATACGGTGAGAAGGAGGAGATAAATAATGTTACGATCTATGTATTCAGGTATTGCCGGAATGAGAGGATTCCAAACAAAATTAGACGTAATTAGTAACAATGTTGCTAATGTTAATACCATCGGGTTTAAAGCAAGTAGAGTATTGTTTCAAGACATATTAAGTCAAAAGATATCGGGTGTAACTGCCCCGGAAGAGGGAGTAAGGGGGGGAATTAACCCCAAACTTATTGGACTTGGATCTAGTATTTCATCTATTGATACAATACATACTCCAGGAACTTTTATGACAACCAATGTTCCAACCGATTTAGCGATTGAAGGTGATGGATTCTTTGCTGTAGCACCTAATGCCGATGGTGAAGAAATATTATTAACTAGAGCTGGTAATTTCATGCGAGATGCAGTAGGAAATCTAGTAACATCACAAGGATATTTAGTACTTGGAGTTGGTGGTGAGCCCATCAATATTCCAACTGAGGTAGTTGCTTTTAATATTTCCGCTGACGGAAGTATTATCACAACAACTGCTGACGGTGAAACTGAAGTTATTGGGCAATTAGGTTTGGTTAAAGTACAGAATCCTTCTGGTCTTGAAAAGGTTGGGAACTCGTTTTATAAGATGACTTTAAATGCTAATCCTGAAGGTGAGTTAGAAGTTGTGGAACCACAAAATGTTGAAGTTGGCACTGGAAGGATTTTAACCGGACAGCTTGAGATGTCTAACGTTGACTTGACAGCAGAATTAACCGAAATGATTGTTGCTCAAAGGGGATTTCAAGCTAATTCAAGGTCAATCACGACTTCTGATGAAATCCTACAAGAAGTGGTAAATCTTAAGCGATAATAGGTTCATGCTGGGGGGAATTATTTCCCCAGCAATTTTTGAATAAATTCAAGATACTATATTACATTTGGTAGGAGATATTATGATATATGTTAATAGATTAGATGGTAGCGAGTTTGTAATTAACCCGTTATTGATAGAAACGATTGAAAAAACACCGGACACAATTATAACTTTGACAAATGGAAAGAGATATATTGTAAAACAAACATTAGAAGAAATTATCGAACAATTTGAAGCTTTTATCAAACGAACACATTCTTTGAACGTTAATTAAATATAGGAACATTGGAGGGATGATTGTGTTCAAAAATAAATTATTAAACATTTCGTTAATCATTATTATTGCAATCACTTTACTAGGAATTGTAGCCTATTTTCTCTATCAATATATATTTTATGACGTATCACAGCAGGAAGAGGTTCCAATAGAACCAACTATCGATGAAATTATTCCCTTGACCGTCAATGTTCCTAAAATCAGCACTAATCTAGGAGACTCTACAATAATTGTGTTAGAATTAACATTACAAATGGATAATGAAGATGCTAAAATTGAGGCAGAGAAAAGGATGTTTCAGATTAAAGATAGGATTAATTTATACTTAAAAAATTTAACATATGAGTCCTTTTCTACAGAAGAGAAGATTAAAAAGTTTAAGACAAATTTGATAGGTAGGTTAAATAATATTTTACAAGATGGAAAAGTGGTAAATATCGATATTACTCAGTTGTTTTTACAATAATTGGGTACATCCATTGTTTCACTTGTTCTTGAGGTGATAGATTATGACTGAAATACTCTCTCAAAGTGAAATAGATGCCTTATTAGAAGCTTTAACATCTGGAGAAATGAATGCTGAGGATTTGAAAAAAGATGAAGAGATTAAGAAAGTTAAAGTTTATGACTTTAAGCGAGCGTTAAGATTTTCTAAGGACCAAATTCGTAGCTTAACGAGAATTCATGAAAACTTTGCTCGGTTATTGACTACATACTTTTCAGCACAATTAAGAACATTTGTGCAAATTTCTGTTATTTCAGTTGATCAGTTGCCATATGAAGAATTTATACGATCTATTCCCAAAATGACTATATTAAATATCTTTTCTGCACCTCCTTTAGAGGGAAGGATGGTATTAGAGATTAATCCAAACGTAGCTTATACTATGATGGATAGGGTACTAGGTGGACCGGGGATAGCACCTAACAAGATCAGTAATTTGACAGAAATTGAAATGAATATTATGGAAAAAATGTTTACCAATGCTTTAGATAATTTTAAAGAGGCATGGAAGAGTATTATTGATGTTTCGCCTAGATTAGAAGCTATGGAAATGAATCCTCAATTTATGCAAATCGTTTCTCCAAATGAAACAGTTGCTGTTATATCATTTAACACAAAGATCGGAGATACGACTGGAATGATTAATTTATGTATTCCTCACGTCGTGCTAGAACCCGTGATACCAAAATTAACAGCACACCATTGGTTCTCTCAACAGAAAAAAGAGATTGGTTCTGAAGATTATCAATATCTTAAAAATCGTATTCAATCAGCTTCACTTCCTATCTCTGTACTGTTAGGAACATCAAATATTACTGTCTCCGAATTTCTTTCATTGTCAGTTGGAGATATAGTACAACTTGATAACAAGGTTGGAGAGCCTTTAGTAGCAATAGTAGGTAATGAACCTAAATATAAAGTTATTCCAGGATCAATAAAAGGAAAACTTGCTGTTCAGGTTACAGACTTTATTGAGGAAGGAGCTGAATTTTGTGAATAAAGATATGCTTTCTCAGGATGAAATAGATGCCCTATTAAGACAAAATGATTTGAGCAAAGATGAAGAGGATGAGATAAATCTTGATCATTATTTATCTCCCTTTGAACAGGATGCATTGGGAGAAATTGGTAATATATCTTTTGGCAGTGCATCGACTGCCTTATCACAACTATTAGGTCAAAAAGTAGAAATAACTACACCTGTAGTTTCTGCTATCTACACTAAGGACTTACCTGAAAAATTTCCAAATCCACATGTTGCAATACACGTAAATTATACCGAAGGATTTGAGGGAACCAACCTCTTTGTCTTAAAATCTAAGGATGCTAAAATAATAGCTGATTTAATGCTTGGGGGAACTGGTAAGGATCTATTAGGTGATGAGTTATCAGAAATGGATGTTAGTGCTGTTCAAGAAGCGATGAACCAAATGATGGGTTCGGCAGCGACATCAATGTCTACGATTTTTAATACTGTAGTCAACATTTCTCCTCCAGGAGTAGATATTCTAGATATTGTTCAGGGTAAAGGTCAGGATGTAATTCCAGATGAAGAGGTAATTATTGTTGTTTCATTTAAAATGAAGATAGGTGACTTGGTTGATTCCAATTTGATGCAGTTGATAACTGTACCATTTGCTAAAAAAATGATTGAGAAGCTAATGGGTACATCAACAACTTCAGATGATTTGGATTCTGCTAATTATTCACCAGAAGAAAGTGAAATGGTACATAACACGCATTCGGCAAGCGCTATAAATACTAGGCCAGAACAATATCCAATACAAAATCACCAACTTGATACCAATTCTTCAAATCAATTCAATACTCAAAAGGTAAATGTTCAACCGGCTCAGTTTTCGGAATTTGATGTTCAATCTAATGTGAAAAATCATGATCCAAACTTAGGTCTATTGATGGACATTCCATTACAGATTACTGTTGAGCTAGGAAGAACTAAAAAACTTATTAAGGAAATATTAGAATTGTCCTCTGGTTCTATAATTGAGTTAGACAAACTAGCTGGTGAACCAGTAGATATATTCGCAAATAATAAGTTAATTGCTAAAGGTGAAGTAGTAGTTATTGATGAGAATTTTGGTGTTAGAATTACTGATATAATTAGTCAGATTGATAGAGTTCAAAAATTACAATAAATTTATATAAAATATGATTTTTGAAAGGGGAATTTATCATGGGAAAATCAATTTTAGTTGTAGATGACGCGGCATTTATGAGAATGATGATTAAGGAGATATTAACAAAAAATGGTTATGAAGTTGTTGGTGAAGCTGGAGATGGAGCTGAAGCCATTGAAAAATATAAAGAGTTAAAACCTGATTTAGTAACAATGGATATTACAATGCCAGAAAAGGATGGTATTGAGGCATTAAAGGAAATTAAGCAGCTAGATCCAAATGCTAAAGTGATTATGTGTTCAGCTATGGG
Source organism: Vulcanibacillus modesticaldus (assembly GCF_001730235.1). Classification (GTDB taxonomy): domain Bacteria; phylum Bacillota; class Bacilli; order Tepidibacillales; family Tepidibacillaceae; genus Vulcanibacillus; species Vulcanibacillus modesticaldus. The sequence goes on from NZ_MIJF01000001.1 coordinate 81,352, forward strand.
ACAACAAGCGATGGTTATTGATGCTATAACTGCGGGAGCGAAGGATTTTATTGTAAAACCTTTTCAAGCGGATCGGGTAATCGAGGCAATATCTAAGGCTTTAGGTTAAGGAAGTTTATAGTATGTTGTATATTAGAGTTATTTTATCTTTAGTCTCAATTTTAATTCTAATCTATGTAATTACATGGGCCTTATCAAAAAAAAAGAAATTAAACCAAGTAGGTAATTTCACTCATTTAGGCGCAATTCCTCTTGGACCAAATAAAACAATTCAAGTAGTTGAAATCGGAAACAAAATTTATATATTGGGTGTGGGAGAAGATGTTAGACTAATTCAAATTATCGAGGAGAATGAGGATATTAAGGCAATTAAGAAAGTTGCTGATATCCAACCTAACCGAATCCCGTGGCTAAGGAATATTTCTATAAAGAAAAAAGGTTTAAATGATGAAAATTATTTTGAAAGAGAATTGGCTGAAAAAATCGAACAGCTGAAAGTAAAACGAATCCAATCCGTTAACAAGTTGTTTGATCTAAAAGATGAAAAACGAGGAATAAGTGATCAACATGAAGAGGTTTAAGGTTTTACTCATAATTGGACTATTAATCATTCTATCACCTAGTTTGGTGCATGCTGAAGAAAATCTAATACTACCAGGTTTTAACTTTCAAGTTGATACTTCAGATAGTCCCGATGATGTATTTACAACTTTACAGATAGTAATATTACTTACTATATTATCTCTAGCGCCAGGTATTTTGATATTAATGACTAGTTTTACGAGAATCGTAATAGTACTGTCTTTTGTAAGAAACGCCTTAGCCACTCAACAAATGCCACCAAATCAGGTGATTATCGGATTAGCATTATTTTTAACTTTTTTTGTCATGGGACCAACATTTAGCGAAGTAAACCAAAATGCCCTACAACCCTATCTAGCTGGTGAAATAACTCAGGAAACAGCTTTAGATGAAGCAGTAATGCCTTTTAAAAATTTTATGATTAAACAAACTCGGGAAAAAGATTTATTATTGTTTATGAATTATTCACAGATTGATAAACCAAAAAATGTAAACGATCTTCCTTTGAATATTTTGGTACCAGCTTTTGCGATTAGTGAGCTAAAAACAGCATTTCAAATGGGATTTATGATCTTCATACCTTTTTTAATCATAGACATGGTGGTTTCTAGTACTTTAATGGCAATGGGTATGGTGATGCTACCACCAGTAATGATATCATTGCCGTTTAAAATTTTACTTTTTATCATGGTAGATGGTTGGTATTTAGTAGTAAAATCTTTGCTAGAAAGTTTTCACTAGGAGAATAAATTATGTCACAAAATTTCGTACTTAGTATATTAGAACAAGCAATTTACACGATTCTTATTGTTTCAGCTCCGATACTTGGATTAGGGCTGTTAGTAGGATTATTGGTAAGTATCTTTCAAGCAACGACCCAAATCCAAGAACAAACTCTAGCATTTATCCCTAAAATTATTGTTGTTTTATTAGCGATCATCATCTTTGGTCCCTGGATGCTCTCTTATCTAATAGATTTTACCGAGTCAATTTTTAGTCAAATTAGTTCACTTAAATAGCTGGTGAAGCTCATGATAGATATTACGAATGTTTTCATCTTCTTTTTAATACTAACACGAATAACTTCTTTTTTTGTGAGTGTACCAATCTTTTCAGCAAAAGGAGTTCCAGCTCAATATAAAATAGGATTAAGTTTTTTTATGGCATTGCTGCTATTTCCTAGCATCAACCAAAATTTCATTTCTGATTTCTCATATCAAGATGGGATATATATATATTATCTCATTCAAGAGACGTTGATGGGGATAGCATTAGGGTGGATAGTTCAGCTAATATTTTCTAGTATTCAAATAGCTGGTATTTTTATCGACTTACAGAATGGATTTGGATTAGCTAATATTATTGATCCACAAACTGGTATCCAGAGTCCTTTATCAGGTAATTTTATGTATACATTCGCTATTTTACTCTTTTTGTCGATTGATGGGCACCACAATCTTATAGACGGGATATTGTCTAGTTATAAAATAATCCCATTATCTAGGGAATGGATAGGGCAATTGAACAACCAATCGACGATAGATTTTATACTGTATCTCTTTTCAGAGATGTTTGTAATTGCCTTTAAAATCGCTTCTCCAATTGTCGTATCATTACTGTTAGCTGATATCGCGTTAGGAATAATAGCTAGGACAGTTCCACAGTTAAACGTATTTGTTGTGGGATTACCAATGAAGATTTTGATCTATTTTATTTTAATGTTATTGGTCGCTCCAGGCTTTATTTACATGTTCAAGGAAGTTTTCAAACAGATGATTATTGCAATGAAACAATTTATGGACTTAATGGGGTATTAAGATGGCAGTATTACGGATGAATCTGCAATATTTTGCAGGTGAGAAAACAGAGAAGGCTACTCCTAGGAAAAGACAAGAATCTAGGAAAAAAGGTCAAGTTGCCAAAACTAATGAACTACCATCTGCAATTATCTTTTTGCTTATATTTATTATGTTCTTTCTATTAGGTCCATATCTAGCAAAAAATATTATAAATCTTTACTATAAAGTATTTGACCAATATCTCATATGGGAAGTAACCCCTTCTAATATTAGGATACTATTTTTAGAATTTATTGCAGACTTAGTATGGATCATATTACCGATCTTTATTGTGGCGTTTATCGGTGGATTATTAGGTAATTTGGTTCAAATTGGCTTTTTATTTACCAGTGAGCCTCTTAAAATAAAATTTGAAAGATTAAATCCGATTGAAGGTGCAAAACGCATCTTCTCTTTGAAGAGTTTAGTTGAAATGACTAAATCAATATTAAAGATAATATTTGTTGGTTACATAGCTTACTCAGTTTTATTAGATGAAAAAGATAATCTACTGTCGTTATACTATTATGATTTAACTGAAATCATTGTGTTTATTGGAAATTTACTGATAGAACTTGGTTTAAAAACTTCCCTTCTTTTGATTGTATTATCTTTATTTGATTATCTATACAAAAAATATGAATATGAGAAGAATATTAGGATGTCAAAGCAGGATATAAAGGATGAATATAAGAAAACAGAAGGGGATCCGTTAATCAAGGGTAAAATTAAAGAAAAGCAAAGACAAATGGCGATGAGTAGAATGATGCAGGCGGTCCCTGAAGCTGATGTTATTATTACCAACCCAACTCATTTTGCTATTGCCATTTCCTATAAGCCAGAAGAGATGGAGGCTCCAATGGTTTTGGCTAAAGGGATGGATTATATAGCATTAAAAATAAAAGAATTAGCAAAAGAACATCAAATCGCTACCGTTGAAAATAAGTGGTTAGCTAGAACTCTGTACCATCAAGTAGAAATAGGAGAATCAGTCCCTGAGGAATTATATCATGCTGTAGCGGAAGTATTGGCATATGTTTATCGAGTCAAAGGGTTAAAAAAACAATCATGAGATCTGAGGGTGAAATCAGGTGAATGTTAATTTATTAAAACAATTTGTAGTTCCAGTATTTGTCGTACTAATCGTAGTAATGATGGTGCTTCCTTTATCTCCAGGATTATTAAGTTTTTTACTAATAATCAATATATCTTTAGCTTTAACAATATTGTTAGTAGCAATGGTTATCAATGAATCTTTACAATTTTCTGTTTTTCCATCACTATTATTATTAACGACTTTGTTTCGACTCTCCCTGAATGTCTCAACCACTAGATCAATTCTTACTAATGCAAATGCAGGTGATGTTATTGAGACATTTGGAGAATTTGTTGTTGGTGGAGATCCTGTTGTGGGTTTTATCGTTTTTATCATTCTAGTAGTAATTAACTTTGTTGTAATTACTAAGGGTTCTGAGCGTGTTGCTGAGGTAGCCGCTCGTTTTACATTAGATGCGATGCCTGGTAAACAGATGAGTATCGATGCAGATTTAAATGCAGGAATGATAAACGAACAAGAAGCTAGGGAAAGAAGACGTAATATCGAAAGGGAAGCGGACTTTTATGGAGCTATGGATGGTGCTAGTAAGTTTGTAAAGGGAGATGCAATTGCGGGAATTGTTATCTTGCTTATTAATGTTATTGGCGGACTTATTATTGGTGTTACCAAGTTTGACTACTCGATAAGCGAATCTGCCTCTATATTTACGATTCTATCGGTAGGGGATGGACTGGTAAGTCAGATTCCGGCACTATTGATATCTACTGCTACGGCAATAATTGTAACCCGTGCTGCTTCTGATGGTAGTTTGAGTGAAGATGTCACTAAGCAGATGTTTTCTTTTCCGAAGTTACTTTATATTGTCGCAGGCACAATCGCTATCCTTGGACTATTCACTCCAATCAAGCCAATTACTACAATGCCAATAGCTGCTGTACTATTTTTTGGTGGTTACAAGATACAACAAACTCAGGTTCAAGAGCAGGTTATTGCTGAACAGATGGAAGAGGAGCAGGAATTAGAACATGTTAGAAGTCCCGAAAATGTTACACAATTATTACAGGTTGATCCAATAGAATTTGAGTTTGGTTATGGATTAATTCCCTTAGCCGATGCCAATAGGGGTGGAGACTTATTAGACCGTGTTATCATGATAAGAAAACAGATAGCACTTGAGCTAGGTTTAATGGTTCCTGTTATCAGAATTCGTGATAATATTCAATTAACCCCTAATCAATATATAATTAAGATCAAGGGAAATAAGGTAGCTGAAGGCGAAATTTTCTTAGATCACTATTTAGCTATGAACTCTGGGGTAGAAGATGAGTCAATAACAGGGATTGAAACGGTTGAACCAGCTTTTGGATTACCTGCACTCTGGGTCAATGAAGAAAATAAAGAAAAAGCGGAGATGTCTGGATACACTGTTGTTGATGCACCGTCAGTGGTTGCTACCCATCTAACAGAAGTTATTAAAAGGCATTCCTTTGAGTTACTAGGACGTCAAGAGGTAAAGACTTTGATAGACAATCTCAAAGAGACGCAACCTGCACTAATAGAAGAATTAACTCCAAACTTATTGTCTTTAGGTGAAATTCAAAAAGTGTTAGCTAATCTTTTGAAGGAAAAAGTCTCAATTCGTAATTTAGTTACAATATTTGAAACACTAGCAGATAATGCTATTTATACAAAAGATCCTGCTGTTTTAACTGAATATGTAAGACAAGCACTATCTAGGCAGTTAACACAACAATATACTGAACCTAACCAACCATTGAAAGTAATTACGATCGGACCATCTTTTGAGAAGAAAATAGCTGAAAGTGTTCAACATTCTGAGCAGGGAAGTTATTTAAGTATGGATCCTAATACAACTCAAATTATTTATCGTAATTTGAGTGATGAGGTTAATCGATTATCGCAGATGGGGTTACAGCCGATCATTTTGACATCTCCCGTTACAAGGATGTACTTAAGACAGTTAATTGAAAAATCCATGCCTGATGTGCCAGTATTGTCTTTTAATGAATTAGAACCATATGTGGAAGTACAGAGTGTAGGAGTGGTGAACATATAATGAAGGTAAAAAAGTACGTAGTTGATTCTCTGCCAAATGCAGTTGCTCAAATAAAAAAGGATTTGGGAAATGATGCAGTCATTTTACAAACCAAAAAGATTAAAGTTGGTGGTATTCTTGGCTTATTTGGTAAGAAAAAAATTGAAGTGATTGCTGCCACAGATTCAAATGTGTCTAAGCCTATTAATTCTGCTAAACAGCTCACTCAGTATAGACAAGAATTTCAACCTAATCAAGGGTCAAATTCTAATCCGGAATTAAACAATAAATCTGATTTAAATATCATTAGTAAATCTACTCCAAATCCACAAACATTTAATTATGGTTCTAATAGTAAGATGGGAAAAGAAGACAATGTTGCAACGATAAAAGAAGAAGTCAGTGAATTAAAAAATTTAATGATAAAGATGATGATTAACAATCAAGATAGTGATAATAATTCTTTTTCTTTTAGTAAGGAATATAGGTCAGTATATAAACGTCTAATTAGTCAAGGGGTAGACGAGAATATTGCTATAAACATCATCGAACAAGTGATTTCAAACTCCAATGGTAGAATTGATGAAATTGATGTTATAAACGGCTTAAAACAAGAGATCACCAAGCGTTTCATGGTAAGTGCAACCGATAGAGAGATTGGCCATAATACTAAAGTTGTCAGTTTTGTTGGACCTACGGGTGTTGGTAAAACAACTACAATTGCCAAATTGGCTGCTGAGAGTGTTTTGAAGCACAAAAAAAGGATTGCGTTTATAACAGCAGATACTTATCGTATTGGTGCAATTGACCAATTAAGAATATATGCAGAAATCTTAAATGCTCCAGTAGAAGTTGTTAATTCTCCTCAAGATACAGAAAGGGCTATTGAAAGACTTCAAAATTATGATCTTATTTTTTTAGATACTGCTGGTAGGAATTACAATAATGAAATGTTTATTTCTGAACTGAATAATATTTTGACTTGTTCAGTGGCTAGTGAAACTTTTCTTGTTTTGAGTTTAACCCACAAATATGGGGATATGTTATCAATATTAGAAAAGTTTAAAAGAGTAGACATCGATAAATTAGTTTTTACCAAGTTTGACGAAACATCAACTTATGGGTCGATATTAAATATAATCTCAAAGTTTCCATATAAACTTTCATATATAACTTATGGACAAAATGTTCCTGATGATATTGAAATATTTAATATCGAAAAAGTAACCAGTGCTATTTTAGGGGGGTAATTTATTGTATGAAATTTGACCAAGCATCAGATTTAAGAAAGAAAATAGCATTAACACATCAGGAAAAATCCCCCACAAAGATTATAACCATTACTAGTGGTAAGGGCGGAGTAGGAAAATCTAATTTTACCTTAAATTTTGCCTTTGCTTTATTGGAAAAGGGTCACAGAGTAATGATTTTAGATGCAGATATTGGTTTTGCTAATATCGATGTATTATTAGGTATAGCACCCAAGTATACGTTACTAGATATGTTGAATAATCACTTAGAAATATCAGAAATAATTGAAAAAGGTCCAAATGGATTAGAATTTATTTCAGGGGGTTCTGACTTAAATAATATTTTTAACATTACAAAGAATAAACTTCCTTATCTGTTTAATCAACTTTCACTTTTAAATGGTAAAATTGACTATTTACTTATTGATACTGGCGCAGGAATAAATGAAGGATCAAAAAAAATTATCCTTTCGTCCGATGATATATTCCTAGTTACAACTACAGAACCTACATCAATAACGGATTCGTATGCAATGATAAAATGGATGATTTCTGAAAAAAAAGATATTAAAATTAATTTAATCATTAATCAGATTGCCAATGAGAGAGAAGGAAACAGTACAGCCAATAGAATAAAAAAAGTAACTGAAAGGTTCCTAGATTATAGTGTTAATATTTTAGGTTTTATACATAGCGATGATACAGTATCAAAAGCTGTAAAAAAACAAGAGCCATTTTATCTATCTTATCCGAACTCTAGAGTTTCTAAAAATATAAGAACACTGGTAGATAAATATACTACTTCAAAAGATGGTCAATATTCGACTGGTATTACCGCCTTTCTAGAAAAAATGACTCTTTGGCTTCTAAGATAGAGGGTGAGGACATGCAAAAAGTTCGTGTATTAATTGTTGATGATTCAATATTTATGAGAACATTAATATCTGATCTATTGACAGATAGCGGAGTTATTGAAGTGATTGGTACTGCTAGCAATGGTTTAGAAGCAGTTGATAAGATAAAGTCTCTTTCGCCTGACGTTGTCACTTTAGATGTAGAGATGCCGAAGTTAAATGGACTTGAAGTCTTAAAAATGGTTATGTCCAATACCCCTGTGCCAATAATTATGCTTAGTAGTTTAACGAAACAGGGTACGGATACAACAATAAAAGCTTTACATTATGGTGCATTCGATTTTATTGCTAAACCATCGGGATCAATTTCTTTAGATATAAAGAAAATAAGTAATGAGATAATCGATAAAATCTTAATCGCTAATACTCAAAAGGATAAGTGGATTAAGCAATGGAATAGAAAAAGTAATACTACTCCTTCTAAGACGATAGATTTAGATGAATTTGAGAATTTAAAAAAACTAGCTGGTGATCAAAAAACCCTTCATGGGATAGTGGCGATTGGAACTTCGACTGGAGGTCCGAAGGCATTACAAAAAGTTTTGACAAACATTCCTAAAAATTTCCCCTATGCGCTTTTGGTGGTTCAACATATGCCGCCGGGCTTTACAAAATCATTGGCAACTCGACTAGACTCATTATCTGAGATAAAAGTTTTTGAGGCAGAAGATATGCAAAGTATCGAACCTGGTACAGCATATATTGCTCCCGGTGATTATCACATGACTGTTACAAAAAATGCTAATAAATATCATATATCCTTAAATAAAGGTCAACATATTGGTAGGCATCGGCCAGCAGTAGATGTGCTTTTCAAATCATTGGCTGGTATTGATCTAGAAAAGATATTTGTCATTATGACAGGAATGGGTAGTGATGGTACCGAAGGTATTAAGGCGGCAAAAACTAAAGATAGTGATATAATAATTGCGGAAGCTGAGGAATCATGTATCGTATTTGGAATGCCTAAATCTGCTATTCAAACTGGTTTAGTAGATTTTGTTGTTCCTTTAGATAATATTGCAAATTACATTATAAAAGGTGTTAATAAACAGAGGAGGTGGCCGTAATGGATATGAGTCAATATTTAGATATCTTTTTGGATGAAGCTAAAGAACATTTACAAAATCTTAATGAACAGATGTTATTGTTGGAACGAGACATTAACAATCTCGATATTGTTAATGAAATATTTAGATCTGCCCATACCTTAAAAGGAACTTCTGCTACTATGGGGTTTAACAACATGGCTACTTTAACACATGAAATGGAGAATCTATTAGATTTAGTACGGAATCATAAAATGAAGGTTGATTCAAGAATAATCGATACCATTTTTAGTAGTCTGGATATTTTAGATCAGATGGTTATATCCATAAGTAACGGAGGAGACGATAGCCTAGATGCAACGGAGATGATAAACAGTTTACGTAGTATCAGTTCTGGAGAATCGGCTGAAGGAAAAGATCAAAATTCTTCATCAGCATTAGGCAATGGCCGGGAAGATTTTTTATTTGACGAATATGATCGTACAATTCTAAAACAGTCAATAGAATCAGGATATTCAGTTTATAAAATTTTGGTAACTATTGAAGCTGAAACTATTTTAAAATCGGCTCGTGCATTTATGGTTTTTCATGAGTTAGAGAAATATGGAGAGATTATCAAAGCCAATCCTCCAGTTGAAGATCTAGAAAAAGAGGATTTTGGCGATCACTTTTCTATTATTCTGATTTCAAAGAATCAATTAGAACAGGTAAAAGAAGCTGTAATGAGCATATCTGAAATACTAGATGTTAATATTTCCACCGTTACTAAAAAAGACTTGGAACTTGAGACTGAAGATAGTAAAGATATTAAAAAGATTGAAGAGAAAAGTCAAAATAATAACAGCACTAAAATTCAAGCAAACAAAGTATCTGGAAAGATGGTAAGGGTTGATATCGAACGTCTGGATGAGTTGATGAACTTATTCAGTGAGTTAGTAATTGATAAAGGACGCTTAGATGCTCTAGCAAATGATTTAAGAAACCCCATTTTAACCGACATTGTGGAACATATGAGTAGAATAAGTTCTAGTTTGCAAACTAATATATTAAATCTACGAATGGTTCCGATTGAGCAGGTATTCAACCGTTTTCCTCGGATGATAAGGGATTTATCTAAGGAATTGAATAAGAAAGTAAATCTTAGTATCATTGGTGCTGATACAGAGTTAGACAGAACCGTTATTGATGAAATCGGGGACCCACTTGTACATATACTTAGAAATGCAGTTGACCACGGTTTAGAATCTGTAGAAGATAGAGTTAAGAATAACAAGCCAGAAACCGGGGAGATAATTTTAAAGGCCTATCATAGTGGAAACTTTATTTTCATTGAAATAACCGATGATGGTAAGGGTATTAATAGGGAGAAAGTTATAAACAAAGCTATTGAAAAAGGTTTAATTACCCCAGAATCTACTATAAATCTAACTGAAAAACAAGTTTATGAATTATTACTTAAGCCCGGATTTAGTACGGCAGAAAGGGTATCTGATATTTCAGGGCGTGGAGTAGGACTTGATGTTGTTAAATCTAAGATTGAATCATTAGGTGGTTTTATATCAATTGATTCAAAGTTAGGTAAAGGAACGACATTTACGATTCAATTGCCTCTAACCTTATCTATCATTTCTTCGATGTTAGTCCAAGTACAAGAGGAAAAATATGCAATACCATTAAGTTCAATCATTGAAACTGCTATTGTTAAGAAAGATGAAATTTTATATGTTCAAAATCAAGAAGTTATTAATTTTAGAGGTAAGATCGTTCCACTAGTTTCCCTTAAAAAGGTTTTTGATGTACCAAATTCTACTAATGATGATAGTGATGAAGTTGCCATCGTTTTGGTCAGAAAGAGGGAGAAAGTGGCTGGACTAGTAGTTGATTCTTTTATAGGACAACAAGAAATCGTCCTGAAATCATTAGGTACATATCTATCACAAGTTTTTGCAATATCGGGTGCAACGATTTTAGGTGATGGCCAAGTGGCCTTAATTTTGGATACTAACGCTTTAATTAAATAGGAGGGAAGAATATGAATAACCAAACTGAACAAGTTAATGAAGAATTAAAGATTATCGTCTTTAGAATAAAAAATGAAGAGTATGGTGTCGATGTAAAACAAGTAAAATCTATTGAACGTATGGAACACATTACTAGAGTTCCTAATACTCCTCCATTTGTTAAGGGTGTTATTAATTTAAGGGGAGTTGTAGTACCAATAATAGATTTAAGAAAGAGATTAGGTATTGACCAACAAGAATATAATGATTCAACTAGGATTATTATTGTAAATGTGGACGAGATGGAAGTTGGATTAATAGTTGATGAAGCAAATGATGTAATTGATATTCCTATCAGTTCAATTGAACCTCCACCAAAAGTAGTGGGTGGTGTTGAATCGGTTTATCTTCGCGGTGTAGCTAAAATCTCCGAACGACTATTAGTTCTACTAAACCTAGATCAGGTTTTAAATCCTGATGAGATCAGACAACTAGAAAAGTTTGGTATTGAATGATGGGATTTAGTTTCGATAAAATAAAAGATTTACAAATAGATATTCTTAAAGAAGTTGGAAATATAGGAGCTGGCCATGCTGCAACCGCGTTATCAACTATGATTCAAAAACAAATAGATATGAACGTACCAAATGTTAAGTTAATCCCTTTTTCGGAAATTGAAGATTTTTTAGGTGGAGAAGATAAGGTTGTAGTCGGTATTTTCCTTAGAGTTGAAGGGGATATTCCGGGTAATATGTTTTTTGTTATGACTGTAGACTCAGCAAAACAACTTCTAAAACGGATGATGGGGGATGCTGTTAGTAGCGATCCTGAATTTTCAGAAATAGAATTTTCAGCATTACATGAGGTAGGAAATATATTAGCTGGGTCATACCTTTCTTCTTTAGCTGACTTTACAAACTTAAAATTGTATCCTACAGTTCCCTCGATGGCGATTGATATGGTAGGAGCTATAATTAGTTTTGGATTACTACAAGTTAGTCAAATTAGTGATGTTGCAATCTTAATTAATACTACCTTTTTAGAAGGTGAGCATTTTATTGAGGGACATTTTTTCCTGATCCCTGATCCAGAAGCATTTGATAGATTATTTTCTGCATTAGGAGTACCGTTATGATGAATGTTGTTAAGGTAAGAATGGCTGATTTAAATACAATTGGCGCACCAGCGCGCATTAGAACAACTGGTTTAGGATCTTGTGTAGGTATTGTTCTTTTTGATGTAAAACAAAAAGTTGGTGGAATGGCCCATATTATGCTTCCTTCATCTGAGATTGCTAAAGACAATCAATTTCTTAATAGGGCAAAATATGCTGATACAGCAGTACCTTTATTATTTGAAAAGATGTTAAGTATTGGGGCATCTAAGGAGAACATCGTTGCTAAACTTGCTGGTGGTTCACAAATGTTTCAATTCAATACATCTAATGATATGTTAAGGATTGGACCAAGAAACGTCGAGGCATCTAAGCTGGCATTGTCTAATATAGGAATTCCCTTGATTGCTGAAGACACTGGCGGGAATATCGGAAGGACAATTGAATTAGACACTCAAACTGGTATATTACACATTAAAACGGCGAATTTAGGTGTTAAGGAAATATGATGTCATTGTTTAGGGTTATTTTTCCACTCTCTGTAAGTGTATTAGCATCATTGATAGTATTTTTTTTCAATTTACGTGTAAATTTATTGAAAACTTCTTTGATTAGGGGAGTAATAGTTTTTTCAATTTTCTTTGTTCTTGGATTGTTAATTCAATACGTTCTCCATTTAAATATCAATTCATCGAAAAAAGACCAAGAAGTGTTTGAACCCTTAAAATTTGAAAGGGTGGAAATAGATAATGGTGATAAGGTTGAAGAATTGGTTAAGGGAATTAGGACGTTCTCAGAAGTTGAATAAAGGGTAGGTGTCATCATATGGAGAGCCTGAAACAAGTTAATGTAAATCAATTGTGGCAATTATGGCGGGAGTATGATGATTCGGATGCTTATCAGCAATTAGTAGATAAATATATTGGTTTAGTTGACCAAGTTGTAAAAAAAATGAAAGTTAACTTATCTAGTCAAGTTACTTTTGATGAGCTTAAGAGTAGTGGGATGCTTGGTTTTATCGACGCCCTTAAAAAATTTGATTATAAAAGGGGTTTGCAATTTGAAACTTATGCATCGTTGCGGATTCGCGGTGCAATCATTGATGGCTTACGGGAAAATGATTGGGTACCACGTTCCATTAGAGAAAAGGCCAAAAAGATTGAAAATGCTTACCAGATCCTAGAGCAGAAATTTCTTCGTTCCGTTACAGATGAGGAAATTATGAAGTTTTTAAAAATGGATAGGCAAGAATTTTATCAGAGTTTACAAGAAACATCATTTATGCATTTATTATCTCTTGACGAACCTATTGATGAGGATAGAGAGAATACGAGAAGAGCCTTAATTACTGATTCAGGAGAGACCATTGATGACAAACTTGATAGGCAACATCTCAAGGAGATATTAGCAGCAGCGATTGAAAGACTACCTGAAAAAGAAAAATTAATCGTTACACTATATTATTATGAAGAGTTGAATTTGACAGAGATTTCTGAGATATTAGGGTTATCAACATCGCGAATTTCCCAGTTACATACTAAGGCAATTTATCGACTAAGGGGAGCATTGGGAAGGCAGAAAAAAAATCTTTTTTAACCAATTAATTGGAGGGAGGGGTATGTGTGAGTTTAAGAACAATTGAGCTTCAATTGGTCATGCCGAAGTCTCAAGATGTTGGACAGCTCCAAAACACCCTTCATCAAAGAGCTACAGTTGAACAGAGTGTTTTGATGACAAAAATGAAACAACTAGAAATAGAAAAACGTAAGAAAACTGAAAAGCTTAACAAATCGGAGATGCGTGAGCATAATACTACAAAAACGCCTCGATTGCCACGTTCAACTGATCATCGCGGTAGGTTTATCGATATTGAGTTGTAATAAGCTAACATTTGGTTAGCTTTCTTTTTAATCTTACATAAATAAAATATCTAGAAGTTTGGTGAGGACATGGAAATTCTCTTAATGCAAGTAGGATTATTAACTGTTGGAATTATATTCATTATCATTGCTTTATTTAAGCCAAAAAATGATGGGATCTCTGAGGATAAGATTGAAAAAATGTTTGAAGATTTCCTTTTGCAGATCGAAATTGAAAATGAAGAGATATTAAAAAAGATTAAACTAACACATACTGAAATTTATTCCCAATTAGAAAAGGAATTGCGTACGCTAGAAAAACGGGTAACAGAAATAGAATCACGGCTTGTAACATCAGAAGCCACTTCTACTGGCTCCTATATTACCCCTAACGATGAAAATTCATATCAACTAAATGCAAAATATGAAGAAGTATTAAAGCTGTATAATAGTGGTTACAGTATTGATGAAGTAGCTCAAAAAACAAATATTAGTCATGCTGAGATAAAATTAATTCTAGGACTTAAGCAGAAAGGGTATAAAAATGTTTAAAAATAGGTTTTTTCTTCTGGGAATAGGAATTGGGTTTATTTTAAGTAGTTTTCTTTTATTTTCTTTATATGACTTTGATAATAAAATGGAAAGTGTAGCGTATGACAACCCATCTGATTTAATTTCTATTGATGGGGAAAAAAATGATAAATCGGTTAGTTTCATTGACTCAGAAGATGATAATAGTGAAGGACCAAAAATTGAGAATAATGATGAGAATATTATAAATAATAGTAATGAAGCTGATATAAATGACAGTAAAAATACCAATGATAATATTATTAATGGGAATGATAATGATAATATTACTAATGTTAATGATAATGCTATAACTCCTATCAAATTCACAATTCAGGAAGGAATGGACTCTTTTGAAGTAGCGGATTACCTGTATGAAATTGGAATTTTACAAGATAAGAAACAATTTATCAGAATTTTATTTAATGCAAAACTAACTAAAAAAATACTTGCAATGGATTATGTTTATGATAAAGAATTATCAGTCGAAGAATTAATCGAATTAATTACTAATACTAATCGGGAAGATTGGCAAAAATAATCTCTATTTTTTAACAAACTTTATAATCAAATGGTGTTGAAACTTGTTTTTAATTATGGTATAGTAGTCTTCGGTGTAAAAATACACACGTTTACAGATTTAACTACAGGTTCTGGTTGTCCAGTGGTAGTTAAAGATGAAGTGAACGGAGGAAAAAAACCAAAGGAGGTGTGGAGGATATGGCAGTAATTTCCATGAAACAATTATTGGAAGCAGGGGTTCATTTCGGGCATCAAACTCGTCGTTGGAACCCAAAAATGGCACGCTATATCTTCACTGAAAGAAACGGAATTTATATTATCGACCTACAAAAAACTGTAAAGAAGGTTGAAGAAGCATACAATTTTATGAGAGAAATTGCAGCTTCAGGTAAGACTGTACTTTTTGTAGGTACTAAAAAACAAGCTCAGGATTCTGTAAAATCAGAAGCTGAACGTTCAGGTAGCTTTTACATCAACCAACGTTGGTTAGGTGGTACGTTAACAAACTTCGCTACAATTCAAAAGCGTATAGATCGCTTAAGTGAATTAGAGAAAATGGAAGAAGATGGAACTTTTGATGTATTACCAAAGAAAGAAGTTATCATTCTTAAAAAAGAAAAAGATCGTTTAGAGAAGTTCTTAGGTGGAATTAAAGGCATGAAAGAGCTTCCTGGGGCGTTGTTTGTAGTAGATCCTCGCAAAGAACGTATTGCTGTTGCAGAAGCTCGTAAACTTAATATTCCTATCATTGGAATTGTGGACACTAACTGTGACCCAGATGAAATAGATTATGTCATCCCTGGTAACGATGATGCTATTCGTGCTGTTAAGTTATTAACTGAAAAGATGGCAGATGCTATTTTAGAAGGTAGACAAGGAGAGCAAACTGCTGAGTAATATATGAGGGTGGCCTAAGGGTTTTATACCCTTACCACCTTTTTTTAATAATAAATGATGAAAATCAATACTCATGTCAATTGATGATATTAATACATATAAGGAGGACGTTAGCTATGCAAATTACAGCAGCTATGGTTAAGGAATTACGTGAGAAGACTGGCGCAGGAATGATGGATTGTAAAAAAGCGCTTAATGAAGCTAATGGTGATATGGAAAAAGCGGCTGAAATCCTTCGTGAAAAAGGTATTGCTTCTGCAGCGAAAAAAGCTGGACGCATTGCAGCAGAAGGCGTTGTAGAGTCCTACATTCATGGTGGAGGTCGTATTGGAGTATTAGTTGAAGTTAACTGTGAAACTGACTTTGTAGCAAAAACCGATGAATTCAAAAAGTTTGTAAGGGATATTGCTATGCATATTGCTGCAACAAATCCAAAGTTTTTGAAGCGTGAAGATGTTCCTCAAGAAGAAATTGAAAAAGAGCGTGAGATCCTTAAACAACAGGCACTTAATGAAGGAAAACCTGAACATATTGTTGATAAAATGGTTCAAGGTCGTTTAGAAAAGTACTATAAAGAGGTATGTTTATTAGAGCAACCATTTGTTAAAGATCCAGACAAAACCATTGAAGTACTTGTTAAAGAGAAAATTGCTCAAATTGGAGAAAATATTAACATTCGTCGTTACGTAAGATATGAATTAGGTGAAGGGCTAGAGAAAAAAGAAGATAACTTCGTAGAAGAAGTAATGTCACAAGCAAGAGTCTAAACGTATAATGTGAATTTAATGATAAGCGAGTAGGAACACCATTGTGTTCCTATTTTTGCGATTAACTAGAAACTAATATCTTTTTAACTAATATAACTTTCAGCTTTGCTTTTTAGCAGGAAACTATTTATTTATGTAGAATATAATTAACGGAGGTTGTGAGATGAGTCGCCCAAAATATAAAAGAATTATCCTTAAATTAAGTGGGGAAGCACTGGCTGGGGAACTTGGTCATGGTATCGATCCAAAAGTTATTTATTCCATAGCACATCAAATTAAGGAAATATATGAAATAGGTACTCAAGTAGCTGTCGTAGTTGGTGGAGGCAATATCTGGAGAGGTGTAGCTGGAAGTGCAAAGGGAATGGATCGTGCAACAGCCGATTATATGGGAATGTTAGCAACTGTAATCAATTCCTTAGCTTTACAAGATGCATTAGAAAAGTTATCAGTGCCAACAAGGATGCAAACATCTATTGAGATGAGGCAGGTTGCTGAACCATATATTCGAAGAAGGGCTATTCGACATTTAGAAAAAAATCGAGTAGTTATTTTTGCAGGTGGTACCGGTAATCCATATTTTTCAACTGATACAACTGCTGCTCTTAGGGCGGCTGAAATTGAGGCTGACGTTATATTGATGGCGAAAAATAAAGTCGATGGAGTTTACTCTGCAGATCCTGCGAAAATTAAAGATGCTGTAAAGTATGAATCACTAACTTATCTAGATGTTATTAAAAAGGGTTTGGCAGTGATGGATTCTACTGCATCCTCTTTAAGTATGGAAAATAATATCCCGATGATAGTATTTAATATCTCAAAAGAAGGTAATATAAAGAGAGTAGTATTAGGAGAAAAAATTGGAACAATTATTGGAGGGGAATGATTTATGACTCAATCAATTATCCAAAATACTAAAGACAGAATGGAAAAGGCAATTGCTTCTTTAAAGAAAGAATTAGCAAGCATTAGGGCTGGAAGAGCTAACCCTGCTATCTTAGACAGAGTACAGGTTGATTATTATGGTACTGCTACACCCTTGAATCAGATGGCCAATATTTCTACATTAGATGCCCGCACACTATTAATCCAACCTTGGGATAAAACAGTTTTAAATGAAATAGAAAAGGCGATTTTAAAATCTGACTTAGGACTTACTCCAGCTAATGATGGAACCGTGATTCGAATTAGTATTCCACCTTTAACAGAAGAGCGGAGAAAAGAATTGGTTAAACTTGCAAAAAAAACCGGTGAAGAAAGTAAGGTAGCTATTCGTAATATTCGGCGAGATGCCAATGATGAGCTTAAAAAACTTGAAAAAGCTGGAGATATTTCTGAGGATGAAGCTCGTCGTACGCAGGATGAGATTCAAAAAACCACCGATAAATATATTGATGAAGTTGATAAACTAGTTAGTACTAAAGAAAAAGAAATACTTGAAGTATAATTAATTCCCCCCTCGTTAATGGGGGGATTATTTTACAGATGAATTTGAGATGGAGGCATTTTTATGCTACAGGGGATTTTTTCAAAATATAAAGAAAAACGAGTGGAAAAAATAGCAATTAGTGATATCGATTTATCCAATGTTCCTAAGCATGTGGCTATCATCATGGATGGTAATGGTCGATGGGCAAAAAATAGAGGTTTACCAAGGGTTGCCGGCCACAAGGCCGGAGTGCAAACTATTAAAAAAATCGCAAATATAGCTAGTAACATTGGAATTGAAGTATTAACCCTATTTGCTTTTTCTACAGAGAATTGGAAAAGACCTGAAAAGGAAGTTAAGTTTTTAATGGAGTTACCTCAGCAATTTCTTCTAGATTATATGGAAGAATTGATGGAAAAAAATGTACAAGTTAAACTAATGGGCTTTGATAAACAATTACCCGATAATACCTTAAACGCTGTGAGAGAAGCTGAAGAACGCACAAAAAATAATACAGGTTTGATTCTTAATTTTGCATTGAATTATGGAAGTCGAGCGGAAATAGTAAATGCAACCAAAAATATCTTGAATGATGTGATAAACGGTAAGCTTGAACAAGATGAAATTAATGAAACTACTTTTAATAACTATTTATTGACCAAAGATTACCCAGAACCAGATTTATTAATAAGAACTAGTGGTGAGCAAAGAATTAGTAATTTTCTTCTGTGGCAACTTGCATACTCTGAATTGTGGTTTACCCCTGTATATTGGCCAGATTTTAACGAACAATTATTTTTGATGGCGATTTATGATTACCAAAAGAGAGGTAGAAGATTTGGGGGATTAGAAGAATAAAGGAGAGTATTTATGAAACAGAGAATTATAACTGGACTAGTAGGTGCTGTTGGCTTTTTATATGTTGTAAAATTAGGAGGAATTCCTTACTCATTGCTAGTTATTCTACTAGCGATCTTAGCCTATTTTGAATATTTGAAGATGAGTAGTACTAAAATTTATTCTATCGAAGGTTTGATTGGTTTAGGTACTGCTTTATCGATAATAATCTCACATAATAAACTATTTACATTTTTTCTTGATATTGATGAAGTATATATAATGTTGAGTGCCTTGTTTCTTTATCTAGTGATTGTCGTTACTAAAAAGAATAAAATTACCTTTGATAAGGTCGGATTTTATCTTTTAGGTGCTATGTATATTGGATTTGGTTTTTCTTATATGCTAGAAACGAGATTCTTGAATAATGGCTTAGCCCTAACGTTATTCATTCTTTTCTTAACGTGGGCGTCTGATACCGGAGCATATTTTTCAGGAAAATACTTCGGTAAAAACAAATTATGGCCAGAAATTAGCCCAAAGAAAACGATCGAAGGTTCAATTGGTGCTATAGTATCGACAATTTTAGTTGGTTTATTTTTAAATGTTCTTCTTGAGATAAACGATGATATTTTACAGCTCATCTGGTTTGGAATTTTAATATCTATAGTAGGGCAGTTTGGTGATTTAGTGGAGTCAGCTTTAAAAAGGTCAAAGGATGTTAAAGACTCAGGTTCTATATTACCAGGACATGGAGGGATATTAGATCGTTTTGATAGTCTAATCTTTATATTTCTAGTACTACATCTATTTCGTATTATATAATAAGTCTGAGGTGGAGCAAGCATGAAAAACATAGCTATACTAGGATCTACAGGTTCGATCGGAACACAAACACTTGAAGTAATCAAAGCCCACCCTAAACAATTTCGCGTGATTGGATTATCAGGTGGAACCAATCTTACTTTGTTACGGGAACAAATTAAGCTTTTTTCACCTAAAATAGTTTCAGTTAAATCAAAGTTGATTGCTGACAAGTTAAAAGCTGATGTTCCTGCTAATATTAAAATTGTTTATGGTGAAGAAGGTCTGATAGAAGTTGCTACATTTGATGAAGTAGATTTTGTTGTTTCCGCAGTAGTTGGAAGTATTGGCTTAAAACCAACAATAAAAGCTATCGAAGTTGGTAAGCAAATTGGGCTAGCGAATAAAGAAACATTGGTATCTGGTGGACATATTGTGATGGAATTAGCCAAAAAACACCAAGTGTCAATAATTCCGATTGATAGTGAACACTCAGCAATCTATCAGAGTTTAAATGGTGAAAATATAAAGCAGGTAAAGAGAATTATATTAACCGCTTCAGGAGGAACTTTTAGGGATAAAACAAGAGAAGAACTACGGAATGTAACCATTGAAGATGCTTTAAAACATCCTAACTGGTCTATGGGTGCTAAAATTACTATTGATTCAGCAACTATGATGAATAAAGGCTTGGAGATCATCGAAGCACATTGGTTATTTAATCTGCCTTTTGAGAAAATCGACGTCTTAATTCATCCAGAAAGTATTATTCATTCTATGGTAGAGTTTCAAGATTTAGCAATTATTGCCCAATTAGGAACGCCGGATATGAAAGTACCAATCCAATATGCATTATCATACCCGGACCGAATAGAATTAAATAGTAAGCCATTAGATTTAACAGAAGTCGGAACATTAAATTTTAGAAAACCAGATTATGAAAGGTTTCCTAGTTTAAAAATGGCTTATCAAAGTGGAAAAATAGGCGGGACAATGCCTACGGTGTTAAATGCGGCTAATGAAGCTGTAGTCGAAGCTTTTTTACAGAGCAGAGTTCCTTTTATTGAAATAGAAAGTTTAATCCATAATGTACTGGATCAACATAATAGTATTATAAATCCTTCATTAGAAGAAATAATAGCAGCAGATCTTTGGGCAAGAAATGCCGTTAAGGATTTGATTATAAATAAAGGATGGTGATGAAATTGAATTTGATCTTGATTTCTGAGATTGTGCTCGCTTTTGTGGCGATAATGTTTGTTCATGAATTGGGACATTTCATTTTTGCAAAAAAAGCAGGTATTTTAGTGCGGGAGTTTTCTTTGGGTTTAGGACCAAAGTTATTTACCATAAAAAAGGGCGAAACATACTATTCACTGAGAATTTTACCCTTTGGAGCATATGTTAAGATGGCGGGGGAAGATCCAGAAATTAATGATTTTAATCCAGGACAGAAGGTTGGGGTAAAAACCAATTCTAAAGGTGAAGTCACAGATATTTATATCGATACAACTATGGAAAAGGAGATCAAGGTAGATCAAATTGATCTGGAACGAGAATTATATATTAAAGGTATCGATGAGAAAGAGAATATTGTAACTTATCCCATTTCATCAGAAGCCTTTTTACATCATGACGGTAAGAAAACTCAAATTGCCCCATGGGATCGACAATTTGGCTCAAAATCGATTATCGACCGCTTTATGACTATTATAGCAGGTCCATTGTTTAATATATTATTCACTTTAATAGTTATTTTTTCAATTGCTATGATGGTTGGGGTACCTACCGACCAGATTATGATTACTAACATTGTTGAGGATTCACCTGCTGAATTAGCCGGCTTACAAGAAGGCGATATAATCTTGGGAGTAAATGATATTATCTTTGATTCATCTGAAGACATTGTAAAGATGATTCAAAAATCACCTGGGGTCGAAATTAATTTATTAATTGAGAGAGATGGAAAACAGTTAGTAAAGCAGATTACACCAAAGGCAGATGAGAATGGTATTGGTAAGATTGGGGTAGGTTTATCTCCAGTGCAAAAGAAAGCCACGATTATCGAAGCAGCTTCTTCAGCAGTTAAACAGACTACTGGACTAGCAGTTGTAACCATCGAAAGTTTTAGAATGTTGTTTACTGGAAATGTAGGGATTGATGATATAGCTGGGCCTGTAGGGATAATAGAAGTTACTAGTGCTTACGCCAAAAAAGGATTATTAACATTGATGAATTGGACAGCTGTTCTAAGTTTATATATAGGTATTTTTAATTTGATACCAATACCTGCATTGGATGGTAGTAGATTGTTGTTTTTATCTATTGAAGCCCTGAGGGGAAAACCAATTGACCCACAAAAAGAAAGTATGGTACATTTAATTGGCTTTGCATTTTTAATGCTAATAATGATTTTGGTAACAATCAATGATGTATCGAAATTATTCAGTTAATAGACTAGGAAGGTGCTACCATGAATAGACGAGAGGAGACACGTCCAGTATTTGTTGGAAATGTTCAGATCGGGGGACAACAAGATGTCGTAATTCAATCGATGACTTCAACGGATACTAAGAATATTGACGCTACTGTTTCTCAAATAGAAAAATTAGCTGAGGTTGGCTGCCAAATTGTTCGCCTAGCTGTAATGGATGAAGAGGCTGCAAGAGCTATTAAAGAAATTAAAAAACGCTCCCCTCTTCCCTTAGTAGCAGATATCCATTTTGATTATAAATTAGCTCTAATCGCTTTAGAGAGTGGTATAGATAAGATAAGAATTAATCCAGGAAACATTGGTTCTATTGATAAGGTTAAGAAGGTTGTAGAAGCTTGTAGGGAAAGAAATGTCCCAATACGAATCGGGGTTAATTCTGGATCGATAGAGAAAGACATTCTGAAAAAATACGGACATCCAACGGCTGAAGGCTTAGTTGAATCAGCGATAAAACACGTGGAAATCTTAGAACAATTTGATTTTTATGATATTGTTGTTTCTCTAAAAGCTTCTAGTGTTCCAATGATGGTTAAAGCATATCACTTAATGGCATCTAAACGTAATTACCCACTCCATGTAGGTGTAACTGAAGCAGGAACTTATTTTTCTGGCAGTATTAAGTCAGCTGTTGGAATAGGTTCTGTCTTATCTAGTGGAGTAGGAGATACCATTCGGGTATCTTTAACAGGAGATCCAGTTGAAGAAATTAAGGTTGCAAAAGAGATCTTAAAAAGTTTAGAGATTAGGATAAATGAACCACAAATTATCTCTTGCCCAACCTGTGGGAGGACACAAATTGATCTAGTTGAATTAGCCAACAAAGTTGAACATATGTTGCAAAAAATTGACCAACCACTTAAAGTAGCAGTTATGGGATGTGCGGTTAATGGTCCAGGAGAGGCTAAAGAAGCTGATGTTGGTGTTGCTGGTGGTAATGGTGAAGGGTTAATCTTTAGAAATGGAAAGATTGTAAGAAAAATCAAAGAAGAAAACCTATATGAAGAACTTTTAAAAGAGATTGAAGATATTATCGGTAAAAAGTTAGTAGGACTTATGGATTGATCTTTATGTTGTACTAATATATGTAAAAGGGGATATTTATGGGGGACTTAAATAAGAAAAAAGAATATTTTAATATTCTTATGAAACAAGCAAATATACCAGATGAACTTGTGAAAAAATATTTTTCTGATGCAGCAATCGAAAAGGTAGAGCTTAGTCATAAGAATAACGAATGGACATTTCACCTTATATTCCCAAACTTGACACCTCGTGAAATATTCAAACAGGTTACAGATGCGGTTCGAAAAAATTTAGCGCATCTTGCCAATATCAAATTTGTTGTGCGTTTTCAAGCGGTTCATATTGTTGATGTTGTTAGGGAGTACTGGTTGAGTATAATCGAACAGTTTCAAACGATGCCAAGTATATATATGGTGTTAAAACAGGCCAAATGGGAACTAGACAATAAGCAAATGACGATATATGTTCCCAATTCTGGTGTTAAAAGTTTCCTTGAGAAAAAAAACATTCATCAAATGATAAAGAACTCTTTAGCAAATTGGAGTCAAGAAATCATAAATATCAGTTTCTCATTGTATGAATCTGACGAATCTTTAATTAAATTTAAGGAAGAATTAGAACAAGAAGATTTGCAGTTTGCGATGGAAGCCATCGTGAAAAGTCAGGATAAAAAGGAAGAAGCTGATGAAAATAATTCATTTGTAGATACAACTGTTAAATATGGCAAACTGATTAAAGAGCAACCGAATCCAATAAAGGAAATCATTGAAGATGCCGATGGGGTTGTGATTCAAGGAAGTGTCTTTTTATTTGAAATCAGAGAATTGAAAAATGGTAATCACTTAGCAATATTTAATCTTACTGATTATACTGATTCCATTCAAGTCAAGACATTTATTTGGGATACGAAAAAAGTTCTACCAGTTATCAATACGATAAAGAATGGTATGTGGTTAAAGGTTAAAGGTAGAATCCAATATGATAGTTTTTCAAAAGAACTAGTTATGATGGCAAGTGACATTGTACAAGTTGAACCTAAAGCTCGAGAAGATTTAGCTAAAGAAAAAAGGGTGGAACTACATCTTCACACTAATATGAGTGCAATGGATGGGGTTACATCAATTAAAAAATATATCGAACAAGCAAGCAAATGGGGACACAAAGCGGTTGCAATAACAGACCATGGAGTAGTTCAAGCATTTCCAGATGCTTATGAAGCGGGATTAAAGCATGGAGTGAAAGTTATCTATGGTTTAGAAGCAAATGTAGTTGATGATGGTGTACCAATTGTATATAACGACCAATCTAGAAAATTGATAGATGAGACCTTTGTGGTATTTGATACAGAAACTACTGGGTTGTCAGCGGTTTTTAATACAATTATTGAAATAGGCGCGGTTAAAATCAAAAATGGTAAGGTTATCGATCGGTTTGAAACGTTTGTTGACCCGCAAGAGCCAATTTCTCCAAAAATTACTGAGATAACTGGAATAACCGATGATATGGTTAAAGGTGCTCCTTTACTTGATGAAGCGTTACCTAGGTTTAGAGATTTTATTGGTGATGCGATTTTGGTGGTCCATAATGCTAGATTTGATATTGGCTTCCTTAACATTGGATTTAAAAAGATAGGAGCAAAAGAATTAAATAATCCAGTAATTGATACAGTTGAGTTAGCTAGACTATTGTATCCCAAGATGAAAAACTATAAACTTAACACCCTTTGTAAGCATTTTAAGATCGAATTGGTTAATCACCATCGTGCCTTAAACGACGCAGAAGCGACAGGATATCTTTTGTGGAAAATGGTTCAAGATTTACAGGAGAAAGAGATTGAGGATTTAATCGAAATCAATAAACACGTAGGAAAAGGAGACTATTCTAAACTTCGTCCATTTCATCTTACAATCTTGGTAAAAAATCAAGTTGGTTTAAAAAATCTGTATAAAATAGTTTCCAAAT
The DNA here is from genome assembly GCF_001730235.1 of Vulcanibacillus modesticaldus. Lineage (GTDB taxonomy): Bacteria > Bacillota > Bacilli > Tepidibacillales > Tepidibacillaceae > Vulcanibacillus > Vulcanibacillus modesticaldus. Next base: position 106,376 of record NZ_MIJF01000001.1, read on the forward strand.
CCCATATTGAGTATTTTTATCGAAATCCAAGAATACCAAAAAGTGTATTAAACCAGTATCGTGACGGACTTCTCTTTGGGACAGCCTGCGATCAGGGAGAATTGTTTGATGCAATGTTTAGTAAAACTCCAGAAGAAATCGAAGAAATAGCAAAATTTTATGATTATTTAGAGATTCAACCACTTAGGAATTATAATCATATATTAAAAAATGGTATTATCCAAAGTGAAGATGATATTATCGATATTCATATGAGAATAATAGATTTGGGTGAAAAGTTAAACATTCCTGTAGTAGCAACTGGAGATGTTCATCATTTAAATGAATCTGATGCAATTAATAGAAAAATCCTAGTTTATAATCAAATAGGAGGTTTTAGGTATCATCACCCTAACGATTTGAATTCGGTTTATTTTTATACTACTGATGAGATGCTCAAAGCTTTTTCCTATCTAGATGAACAAACCGCTAAGAAAATCGTTATCGAAAATCCTAACAAAATTATTGAAGAAATAGAGTCTTTAAAACCGTTCCCAGATGACTTGTTTACCCCAGTTATTGAAGGGGCTGACGAGGAAATCAGAAATATGAGTTATAGAACAGCTAAAGAAATTTATGGGGAACCGTTGCCAGAAATTGTTGAAAAACGCTTAGAAAAAGAGTTAAACAGTATCATAAATCATGGTTTTTCCGTTATTTATTTAATCTCACATAAACTTGTTAATAAATCATTAAAGGATGGCTATTTGGTAGGTTCGAGGGGTTCTGTTGGTTCGTCTTTTGTGGCGACGATGACAAAAATTACAGAAGTTAACCCACTACCTCCCCATTACGTTTGCCCAAAATGCAAACATAGTGAATTTATTCTCGATGGTTCTTACGGTTCTGGGTATGATTTACCAGATAAGGATTGTCCTAATTGTCAGCTAAAAATGCGTAAAGATGGACAGGATATCCCATTTGAAACATTCATGGGATTTAAGGGGGATAAAGTACCTGATATCGATTTAAACTTTTCAGGAGAATATCAGCCAGTAGTTCACAAATATACCGAGGAATTATTTGGTTCAGATTATGTATTTCGTGCTGGTACCATATCAACTGTAGCAGAAAAAACCGCTTATGGTTATGTGAAAAAATACGTTGAAGAAAATAATCTTAATTTGCGTAATGCGGAGATAAGTAGATTATCTGAAGGTTGTACGGGAATAAAAAGAACCACTGGACAACATCCAGGGGGATTAATGGTAATTCCTCAGTACAAAGAGGTATATGACTTTACTCCGATTCAAAGACCAGCAGATGATATGTCATCGAGTACGATAACCACTCATTTTGATTATCATGCTATAAGTGGTAGGTTGTTAAAACTGGATATATTGGGGCACGATGATCCAACAGCTATCCGTATGCTTCAAGATTTGACAGGAATTGATCCTAAGTCTGTTCCTATCGATGACCCCAACGTCTATGAGATTTTTAGAAATACTAAACCACTTGGAGTAACTCCAGAACAAATAAGGACTAAGACTGGGGCCTTAGGAATACCGGAATTTGGCACAAAATTTGTTAGACAAATGCTTGAAGATACTGAACCGACAACATTTGCTGAATTGGTGCGTATATCTGGGTTATCTCATGGTACTGACGTTTGGCTAAATAATGCCCAAGACTTAATAAAAGAGGGTAAAGCTGTTTTGGCAGAAGTAATCTCTACCCGCGACGATATTATGGTGTATTTGATTCAAAAAGGTTTAGATCCCTCATTAGCTTTTAAGATAATGGAAAAGGTGCGAAAGGGTAAAGGATTACAGCCAGAAGATATAGAAGAAATGAAAAAACATGATGTTCCTGATTGGTATATTAATTCTTGTCAAAAAATCAAGTATATGTTCCCAAAAGCACATGCAGTTGCCTATGTTTTAATGGCGATTCGAATTGCTTATTTCAAAGTGTATTATCCAATTCAATATTATGCCACCTATTTTACCGTACGTGCAGATGAATTCGACGTCAAGGTGATGAAAGCTGGTTCAAAGGCAATAAATGAGAAGATTGATGAAATAATTGAAAAGGGAATTAACGCTTCACCAAAGGAAAAGGGATTATTAACCGCTTTAGAAATCGCCTTAGAAATGGTAGAAAGAGGATTTAGTTTTGCAAATATTGATTTGAATAAGTCCGACGCGACAAAATTTCTCATTGCTGATGATAATAAAACATTGATTCCTCCTTTTTCTTCAATATCTGGAATCGGTATAAATGCAGCGAAAAATATTGTGAAAGCAAGGGAAGAAGGGGAGTTTTTATCGATTGAAGACATGCAATTAAGAGCAAAAGCTTCAAAGACTGTCATAGAAATGTTAGAGGAACATGGGGCATTGAAAGATTTACCAAATACAAATCAACTATCACTTTTTTAATAGGACATTGATTAGGAAGATTGTGTTATGATATAATCTTTTTGGTAATACTATTTATAGGCGTTAAGATTAAGAGTGGGGAAACCCACTCTTACATTTATGTTTGTGAAAAAAAAATTACAATAAATAATATGGAGCAAAGGAGGATAAGTATATGAGCAAACGGATTACTGAAATCGTTGAAAAAATGGCCTTGCCTATATTAGAAGAACAAAATTTAGAACTTGTTGATATAGAATATAAGAAAGAAGGCAGTAATTGGTTTTTAAGGGTTTATATTGACAAAGAAAATGGTTCAGTAGATATTGAAGACTGTGGAAGAGTTAGCGAAGCGTTAAGTATCGAGCTAGATAAAGTTGATCCTATCTCCAACCCATACTTTTTAGAAGTATCTTCACCTGGAGCTGAGCGTCCACTCAAGAATGAAAAAGATTTGCTTAAGGCTGTAGGGAAGCATGTACATATAACAACTTATGAGCCAATAAATGATCAAAAGATATTTGAAGGAGAGTTAGTAAATTTTGTTCAAAACACTTTGACTATAATTACTGATGAAAAAGAAATTAAAATTCCTTACGAAAAGGTAGCTAGTGCTAGATTAGCATTAGTTTTATAAAAAGAAAGGAGGAGAAACTGTGAATTCTCAGTTTATAGACGCATTAAATGAACTCGAAAAAGAAAAAGGAATTAGTAAAGAAGTTTTAATTGAAGCTATTGAAGCTGCATTGATTTCTGGTTATAAGAGAAATTTCCATTCTGCCCAAAATGTTAGAGTAGATATTGATAGGGAAAATGGTGATGTAAAAGTTTTAGCAAGAAAAACAGTGGTTGATGAGGTAATTGACCCCAGGTTAGAAATATCATTAGAGGCTGCTCGTCAAATCAATCCAAATTATCAATTAGCTGATATTGTGGAAATTGAAGTTACTCCTAAGGATTTCGGCAGAATCGCTGCTCAAACCGCCAAACAAGTTGTTACCCAACGAATTAGAGAAGCAGAGAGAGGAGTAATTTACGAAACATTTGTCGATAGAGAAGAAGATATAGTAACTGGAATCGTACAAAGAAAAGACCAACGTTTTTACTATATTGATCTAGGTAAAACTGAAGCATTATTACCTATAAATGAACTTATGCCTACTGAATCAGTTAAACAAGGTGACAGATTAAAAGTTTATATTACAAAGGTTGATAAAACGACAAAAGGCCCACAAATCTTCGTATCAAGAACTCATCCTGGATTATTGAAAAGATTATTTGAATTAGAAGTACCAGAGATATTCGATGGGGTCGTAGAAATTAAATCCGTTGCAAGGGAAGCGGGGCATCGTTCTAAAATAGCTGTATATTCACAAAATGAAGATGTGGATCCTGTAGGAGCTTGTGTAGGTCCAAAAGGTATGAGAGTTCAAACAATCGTTAATGAATTAAATGGTGAAAAGATTGACATCGTCAAGTGGTCAAAAGACATTGAAACATTTATTTCCAATGCTTTAAGTCCTTCTAAGGTATTAGAAGTGGAAATTAACGAAGAAGAAAGAACAGCAAAAGTGATCGTACCTGACTATCAGTTGTCCTTAGCAATTGGTAAAGAGGGACAAAATGCAAGACTTGCAGCTAAGTTAACTGGATGGAAGATCGACATTAAGAGTGAGTCTCAAGTTGGTTCTGAATAGAATTGATAGGGGGTGGTAGAATGAAAAAAATACCCATGCGCAAATGCGTAGCCTGTCAGGAAATGAAACCAAAAAGAGAGCTTCTTCGTATTGTTCGAACTCCTGAAAAGGATGTTGTAATTGATTTAAAGGGTAAAAAATCTGGTAGAGGAGCTTACATCTGTTACGGTTCAGAATGCCTGCAAAAAGCTAAGAAGAGAAAATCCCTCGATCGTGCCCTTGAGGTAGTTATAAGTGATGAAGTTTATGAACAATTACAATCGGAGATTGAAGGTTACCGTGAAAAATAATAAATTTTTCTCTTTATTAGGTTTAGCTGCGCGGGCAAGAAAGATTATATCTGGTGAAGAATTATTGATTAAAGGAATTCAAACTGGAAAAGTTTTTTTGGTAATAATTGCTCAAGATGCTTCTGAGAACACGAGAAAAAAACTTACAGATAAGTGCTCGTACTACAATATACCTTATAAAGTATCATTTGAACGGGAACAGTTAGGTCATGCAATTGGTAAGTTTTCTCGGGTAGCGATTGGGATTACTGATCAGGGTTTTAGTAAGCAATTAAATAAAATATTAGAAGAGTAGAAATCTGGGGGTGAAATAATGGGTAAGATTAGAGTTTATGAATTGGCAAAAAAACATAATATCCAAAGTAAAGAAATGATCAATGTTTTAAAGAAATTAAATCTTCCTGTTAATAATCATATGAGTACCGTTGATGATGAAATGATAAAAAAGATTGAGGAGTATTTCACATCTTTAAAACAAGGCGATAGCTCTAAACAAAATAAAACAACTAAGGCTAACAAGAAAAACCAAAAGAACCAAAAGGACAGCAAGAAAAGAGATAAAGAGGGAATAAGTAAAGTGAGCAGTAAAGAAGTAAGCAATACAGAAATTAAAGAAGATGAACCTATTGATGATAAGGAATTAGTTGCTAGTGCGAAGAAAAAGACCAAATCTAATAAAAAACGTTTTGATGATAATAAAGTTAGCGATAGTACAAAGAATGGCAAAAAAGGTAAAGCTAATAAAAAGAAAAATAAAAACAAAAAAGAAGCAGAGGAAAAAAGAGTTACACCTAATAAAACACCAGAAAAAATCGTTTATACTGGCTCATTAACAGTAGGAGAATTAGCCAAACAATTAGGTAAAGAAACTTCTGAGATTATCAAAAAATTAATGTTTTTAGGTATTATGGCGACTATTAACCAAGAAATCGAGTTTGACGCTATCCAATTAATAGCCGAGGAGTATGGCGTTAAGGTCGAAGAAAAGATAGAAGTTGACGAAGATCAATTTGAATTATTTGATGATGAGGACAGAGAAGAAGATTTGGTTGAGCGTCCGCCTGTAGTAACCATAATGGGTCACGTTGACCATGGTAAAACTACACTACTTGATGCTATCCGTAATTCTAAGATAACTGCAAAAGAAGCTGGTGGTATTACTCAACATATTGGTGCTTATCAAGTAGAGATCAATGGTAAAAAAATTACGTTCCTAGATACCCCAGGACATGCCGCATTTACATCTATGAGAGCTAGAGGAGCACAAGTTACTGACATTACAATCTTGGTTGTAGCTGCTGATGATGGTGTGATGCCACAAACGGTCGAGGCAATTAACCACGCTAAAGCTGCCAATGCTCCAATCATTGTAGCAGTAAACAAAATTGATAAACCAGAAGCTAATATTGAAAAGGTTAAACAAGAATTAACTGAATATGGTTTAGTTCCTGAAGAATGGGGCGGCGATACTATCTATGTGCCTGTGTCCGCTCTCAAACAACAAGGCTTAGATGATTTATTAGAGATGATTCTACTTGTCGCTGAAGTTGAGGAATTAAAGGCTAATCCTAATCGTTTAGCAAGGGGTACAATTATTGAATCACAATTAGATAGAGGAAGAGGCGCTGTAGCAACTGTGTTAGTTCAAAAAGGAACTTTACGCGTTGGAGATCCAATAGTTGCCGGTATCACATATGGTAAGGTTAGGGCGATTGTTAATGATCGAGGAAAGAGAATCAAAGAAGCAGGTCCTTCTACACCTGTGGAGATAACCGGGCTTAATGAAGTTCCTCAAGCTGGGGATCAATTTATTGCATTTGAAGAAGAAAGAAAAGCAAGAATAATTGGTGAGAAAAGAGCTTTAAGGGCTAGACAAGAAGAATTAAATGCTACTTCACGTGTTACTCTTGATGATTTATATAAACGAATTCAAGAAGGCGATATAAAAGAACTTAATGTCATTATTAAAGGTGATGTACAAGGTTCTGTTGAAGCTTTACAGGGAGCTTTAGAAAAAATTGAGGTTGAAGGAGTTCGTGTTAAGATTATTCATAAAGGTGTTGGTGCGATTACAGAGACTGACGTAACCTTAGCATCAGCATCCAATGCCATAATTATCGGCTTCAATGTTCGTCCTGAACCACAGGCACGAACCTCAGCAGAACGTGAAAAAGTTGATATCCGTTTACATCGTATTATATATAATGTAATTGAAGAAATTGAGGCAGCATTACGGGGAATGTTAGATCCGGAATATGAAGAAGTTATCACTGGTCGTGCTGATGTAAGACAAATCTTTAAAGCTTCTAATATCGGTACAATTGCTGGGTGTATGGTTACCGAAGGCAAAATAGTTCGTAGTGCTTCAGTTAGGGTCATAAGAGATGGAGTAGTAATCTTTGAGGGTAAAATCGATTCACTGAAGCGTTATAAAGATGACGTTAAAGAAGTAGCTCAAGGATATGAATGTGGAATAACTATTGAAAAGTTCAATGATATTAAAGATGGAGATATTATTGAATCCTTTGTTTTAGAAGCTGTAAAAAAATGAGGTGAGTCACATGGCAAAGGTGCGAGTTGGCAGAGTAGGTGAACAAATCAAAAAAGAGATAAGCCAGCTTATTCAATACGAATTAAAGGACCCAAGAGTAGGGTTTGTCACTGTGACAGGTGTTGAGGTAACTGGTGATTTATCTCAAGCCATTATCTATGTAAGTATTATGGGCTCAGAAGAGGAAGTCAAAGATTCTCAAATGGCTCTTGAAAAGGCTAAAGGATTTTTAAGAACTGAAATTGGAAAAAGAATAAGATTAAGGCATACACCCGAGTTAATATTTAAGATCGATGAGTCAATTGCATATGGAAGTAAGATAGAAAAATTATTAAAAGAGATTAAGGAAACTGATCAGTGATGGAATCGTATCGTAAGATGTTAACTAATGCGGCAAATTTTATAAATGATTATGATAATTTTTTGATTGTGTCCCATGTCAATCCTGATGGGGACACAATTTCTTCTTCCTTAGCAATGGCTCATCTTTTGAAATCATTGGGAAAATCTTTTACCTTAGTTAATGAAAATGTAATTCCTCAAAAATATAGTTTTTTAACAGGAGCTAATGAGATATCTTTAATAAGTGAAATGGATGAAAACGAAAAGTTTTCTTATGTTATCACGATTGATGTTGCTGATAAAAAAAGGGCGGGAGAAATAGATTATCTCTTAACTTCTGACGTTAAACTATTAAATATTGACCATCATCCAACCAATGACAAATTTGGTGACGTGAATTTGGTATTACCCACAGCAGCTGCAACGGCTGAGGTTGTTTATGATTTAGTTAAAGAAATGAATGCAGCCATTGATAAGGAATTAGCCACTTATATTTATACAGGATTGTTGACCGATACGGGCGGTTTTCGCTATTCTAATACCACATCGAAGGTTATGAGAATCGCTGCTGAATTACTTGACCATGATATTTCTCCAAGTAATATCGCAGAGATTACCTTGGAAACAATGACAAAAAGCTTTCTAAACCTTTTGAAAATTGCACTAGATAAATTAGAAGTTGTTTTGGATGGTCGGATCGCTTGGACTACCTTAACATTAGCTGATCTCTCTGATGATAATAATTCAGACAACACTGAAGGCATTGTTAACTATACACGTAATATTGAGGGAGTAGAAGTCGGGATCCTATTTAAAGAGGTAAAAGATAATCAATTCAAGGTTAGTATCCGTTCCAAAAGATTTATTGATGTTGGGGACATTGCTAAAAGTTTTGGTGGTGGAGGTCATATGAGAGCGGCTGGCTTTACATATGAAGGAACATTAGAATCAATTAAAGAAAAAATTGTGAATAAAATAAGGCAAACAAAAGGGTGGCAACAACTTGAGAAAGAATCAGACATTTGATGGCGTATTGCCAATTAATAAACCAGCGGGAATGACGTCACACGATGTTGTGGCATCTCTTAGAAGAATTTTGGGTATAAAAAAGATTGGACACGCAGGAACCTTAGATCCTGAAGTTACTGGGGTTCTTCCAATCTGTATCGGTAAGGCGACTAGAATATCTGAATTCTTAATGGAAAGCCCCAAGAAATATCAGGGTCAATTAACACTTGGAAAATCTACAACAACACAAGATTTTACTGGAGAAACCACTGAAAGAGTGGATGTCTATGGTGTGACAAAGGAAGAAATAGAGAGGGTATTTGAAAGTTTCATAGGAGAAATAGAGCAAGTTCCTCCTATGTATTCTTCTGTAAAAATTCATGGTAAAAAGCTATATGAATTAGCTAGACAAGGAAAAGAAGTTGTACGTAAACCGAGAAAAGTTACCATTTATGATTTGAAGCTAATTGGTTGTGATTTAGAACATAATAATCCAACCATTGATTTTCAAGTGGTCTGTTCCAAAGGGACATATGTTAGAACATTATGCGTAGATATTGGTAACAAGCTAGGCTATCCTGCTCATATGTCAAAACTAGTTAGGCTAGAGAGTGGTTCCTTTAATCTAGAGCAGTCATTATCACTTGAAGAAGTCGAAAGACACGTGAAAGAGAATAAATTGGATGAAATTCTCGTTCCAATGGCTAATTCTTTACCTGATTTTCAAGAAGTAGTATTATCAGACGAAGAAATTTTGAATAAAGTATTTAATGGCCAAGTGATTAGAGTAGAATCTCTAAAATTTGATGAAGGTATCTTTAAGGTAGTGAATAGAGATGGTAAATTGGTTGCCCTATATGAAAAGGCTAAAGATAGTTTGATAGCTAAACCCATCAAAGTGTTTAAATGATGACAGAAAAAATGTGAACTCTTAAATAAAGATAAATAAGGTGACTATTATGCAGATTTATCAGATTGAATATCCAATATCTCAAGATAATTTTCAACCGAGTGTAATTGCAATAGGTTATTTCGATGGGGTACATCTTGGGCATCAACAGGTAATTAGCAGGGCATGTGAAAAGGCTAATGAACTGAATTTACCATGTGGTGTAATGACTTTTTCACCTCACCCAAAGGAAGTCTTGGGAATAGGGGCAAAAATTGATCAAATAACTCCGCTTGAAAGTAAGTTAAAGTTATTTGAAAAAATGGGGATAGATATTTGCTATATTGTCCATTTTACAAAGCATTTTGCTGCAATTACACCTGAACAGTTTATTGAGGATATTTTAATTAAACTAAATGTAAAAGGAGTTGTCGTTGGTTTTGACTACACCTTTGGTGATAAAGGAGTAGGCAATCCGGAAACCCTCAGGGACTACGCTGAAGGTCGTTATACTGTTGATATTATAGAACCTATTTTTGACCAAGGTAAGAAAGTGAGTAGTACTAGGATACGAAATTTATTAGCATCCGGTAAAGTTTCAGAAGTGAAAAGATTGCTTGGAAGGAATTATTCCTTCTTAGGAAAAGTTATCCACGGTCAAAAATTAGGTAGAACAATTGGATTTCCAACTGCAAATCTAGAGCTGTTAGAACATTACACCTTAATTAAAAATGGTGTGTATGTTGTAAGGGTCAAAAATAAAGGTAGATCATTCTTAGGGCTAATGAATGTTGGATTTAAACCAACTGTTAATGATAAAAAGGTTACCTCTTACGAAATTCATATTTTAGACTTTAATGAGGATATCTATGGTCAAGTACTAGAGGTTGAACTATTAGAGTATATTAGGGAAGAAATTAAATTCAAAAATATTGACCAGTTAAAAGAACAGATCAAAAAGGATTTATTTTCTTTACATTCATGGTATAATTATGCTATACTTCATAAGGGTTAACCCATACGCGGATAAACGATTTCACCGACGTTTTTCTGGGAATGGGCGAAATTATTAGAGGAGGTGGATCAGGATGGCATTAACTCAAGAACGTAAACAACAAATTATTGACGAATTTAAAGTACATGAGAACGATACCGGTTCTCCAGAAGTACAAATCGCTATCCTTACTGAGAAAATTAATTATTTAAATGAGCATTTACGTGTTCACAAGAAGGATCATCATTCACGTCGTGGTTTGTTGAAAATGGTTGGACAACGCCGTAATTTATTAAGCTACTTAAAGGCAAAAGATATCCAACGTTATCGTGAGTTGATTAACAAATTAGGATTACGCAGATAGGATAGGACTGTGTTTTAAAGAAGGCTATCAAAGCGGGGAGTGTTCCCGCTTTTTTAATACATATTTTTTATAAATATTTATTTTATATTTTTTTTAGCAGGAAATAATAAAAAGCATATACATGACTGATTCTGTGTTTTGAGAGGAGGCAAAATTTTTATATGGAGATGGAAAAAAAAGTTTATGAAATTGATTTAGCTGGGCATCCATTAGTTATTGAAACTGGACAATTGGCTAAACAAGCTAATGGTTCGGTTTTAGTAAGATATGGAGATACAGTTATTTTGGCTGCTGTAACAGCGTCAAAAGAGCCGAAGGATCTTGATTTCTTTCCATTAACAGTAAATTATGAAGAAAGATTATATGCGGTTGGTAAAATCCCTGGTGGCTTTATTAAGCGAGAGGGAAGACCGAGTGATAAGGCGATTTTAGCATCACGTTTGATCGATAGACCAATAAGGCCGCTATTCCCAGATGGGTTTAGAAATGAAGTTCAGGTTTATACTACGGTTTTATCTGCTGATCCAAATTGTCCTTCAGAAATTGCTGCAATGTTTGGGACATCTTTAGCTTTATCAATATCTGATATCCCATTCATGGGACCAATTGCAGGTGTAATCGTTGGGAGGGTTGATGGTGAGTTTGTAATCAATCCATCCACAGAACAGATGGCCAACAGTGATATCCATTTGATTGTAGCAGGAACAAAAAATGCTATTAATATGGTTGAAGCTGGAGCAAAGATGGTTTCAGAGGACGTTATGCTTGAAGCGATTATGTTCGGGCATGAGAAGATTAAGGAATTGATCAGTTTCCAAGAAAAGATTGTCGAGGAAATAGGTAAGGAAAAGATGGAGGTTATACTTCATCAAATTGACCCCGAATTGGATAAGATTGTTAGAGAGTATGCAAAAGACAAACTGATTGAAGCTATTCAGATCGAAGAAAAGCAAGCTAGACAAAGCGCAATCGATAAAGTTATGGAAGAAGCCGTTGAACATTTTTCAGAAGAGTATGAAGAACAGATCGGCATGATAAATGAGGTTTTAAATAAAATCGTCAAAGAAGAGGTAAGACGATTGATCTTGTTTGAAAACAAGAGACCTGACGGAAGAGCTTTGGATGAAATCAGACCTATTAGTTGTGAAGTGGGTTTACTACCAAGGACACATGGTTCTGGCTTGTTTACACGCGGTCAAACTCAAGCATTAAGTATCTGTACTTTAGGAGCTTTAGGTGATGTTCAAATATTAGATGGTTTAGATTTAGAGGAGTCAAAGCGGTTTATGCATCACTACAATTTTCCACCATATAGTGTTGGTGAAGCAAGACCAATGCGTGGCCCTGGTAGAAGAGAAATTGGTCATGGGGCTTTAGGTGAAAGAGCATTAGAGCCAATTATTCCATCAGAAGATGAGTTTCCATATACTATTCGGTTAGTTTCTGAAGTATTAGAGTCAAATGGCTCTACGTCACAGGCTAGTATCTGTGGTAGTACTTTAGCTTTAATGCATGCCGGAGTGCCAATTAAAGCACCAGTTGCAGGTATAGCGATGGGGCTTGTTAAAGAAGGGGATAAGGTAGCCGTTTTAACTGATATCCAAGGTATGGAAGATCATCTAGGAGATATGGATTTTAAAGTAGCTGGTACAAGTGAAGGAATTACTGCTTTACAAATGGATATTAAGATCAGTGGAATTAACAGAGAAATCTTAGAAAAAGCTTTAGAACAAGCTAAGGTCGGAAGATTATTTATTCTTGAAAAAATGTTAGCTGCGATTCCTGAACCAAATAAACAGCTATCAAAATATGCTCCTAAGATAACAACTATTAAAATAAATCCAGATAAAATAAGGGATGTAATCGGGCCAAGCGGTAGAATTATTAACAAGATAATAGATGATACTGGAGTAAAAATTGATATCGAACAAGATGGTCGTATTTTTATCGCCTCAGTAGATGAAGAGATGAATGAAAAAGCTAAGAAGATTATCGAAGACTTAGTGAGGGAAGTTGAGGTTGGACAGACCTATCTTGGGACAGTTAAGCGGATTGAGAAATTTGGTGCATTCGTTGAAATCATTCAAGGAAAAGAAGGACTTGTCCATATCTCTCAGATAGATGTAAAGCGAGTAGATAAGATTGAGGATGTACTATCTGTAGGAGATACCATCTTAGTAAAAGTTACTGAAATTGATAACCAAGGACGTATCAACTTGTCACGAAAAGCTGTCCTAAAAGAACAAGCAAGCGAAAAATAAGAGTCAGATCCAATATCTGTCTCTTTTTTAATTTATCAGAAAGTGTTCTAAGTAAATAAGCCCCCCAATATATCTTAAGTAAGAGACGACTAAAATTCATGTAAGTGTTGTGTTTTGTATAAGTGCGACTTTTGGAACCAAAATACAACTACTAAAAAAAAAGAGGTAGTTTTACTGAAAAATGAGGTAGTTTTGAAAATGGTGAAAAGCTATTAGAAATGGGGAGTCTTATGAAAGGAATACAATTTTTAATAATCATTTCGCTATTTTTCTTACTTATTTTTGGAATTGTTAATTCAAGAAGCATTGTTGAATATACGACATTTGAAGTATTTGATTCGGTATCTCAATGGGAAAAAATTGTTGATGATTACGCCAATGAACATAATATTGCTCCGATTGAACCAAAGGTGGATCGGATATGGAAACTAATCCCCGGTTATAATGGGTTAATAGTGGACAAAAAAGCAACTTTAACATTAATTAAAGAACAAAAACCAATTTCAATTGATGATATCAAATATGTATGGAAGGAAGTAGAACCAAAAAAGAAACTTGAAGATCTTGGAGCCTATCCAATTTATCGTGGCAACCCGGCAAAACCTATGGTTTCTTTTATGATTAATGTTGCATGGGGAACAGAATATTTGGATCAAATATTAGAAATTCTTAAGAATGAAAATGTAAAAGCCACATTCTTCGTTGACGGAAGTTGGTTAAAGAAAAATTCAGATTTAGCACAAAGAATAGTAGTTGAGGGGCATGAAATTGGTAATCATGCCTACTCTCATCCCAGACTTAGTCGTCTAACAAGAGATAGAATTAGACAAGAGATCGTTAGAACAGAGGAATTAATACGTAGTATAACCAATCAATCATCGGCATTTTTTGCTCCACCAGCTGGTGATTACGACCAACGTGTAGTGGAAATTGCAAATAACATGAACTTAAAAACAGTTTTATGGACGGTTGATACTATAGATTGGCAAAAACCCTCTCCTCAAACGATAATTAACAGAATTATTAAGAAAGTAGATAATGGAAACTTAATACTTATGCACCCTACTAAACCAACTGTAGATGCTTTACCAACTTTAATTAAAGAAATTAAGAAAAAGGGATTAAAAATTGGAACAGTTAAAAAAACATTGTCAACTAAAAGAGTCCTTGATATTGAGTCACCTGTTAAATTTTGATATATTAAAATAGTCACGTTAGAAATTAGGACTAATAGGGGGATATAAGTGATAAAAAAATATACTTTAGATAATGGACTACGGGTAATTTTAGAAGATATACCTACAGTACGTTCTGTTGCTATGGGGATTTGGGTAAAAACAGGCTCACGACATGAAAATCCTCATATCAATGGAATTTCTCATTTTATTGAACATATGTTTTTCAAGGGTACAAGGACTAGAACAGCTCGTGAAATTGCAGAATCATTTGATTCAATTGGGGGCAATGTTAATGCTTTTACTTCAAAGGAGTACACCTGCTACTATGCAAAAGTATTAGATGAACATTTTAATACTGGATTAGAGATTTTATCCGACATGTTTTTTAATTCTACCATTGATGAGAAAGAACTGAATCGAGAACGAAATGTTGTCCTTGAAGAAATAAAAATGTATGAAGATACCCCAGATGACCAAATACATGATCTAATAGCTAAAGTTTCTTTTGCAGAGAATCCTTTAGGATATGCAATTTTGGGTACTGAAAAAGTGTTAAACAGCATTACAAGAGACACTATATTTGATTATCTTAGTGAAAAATATATTATAGAAAACACAGTAATTACTATTGCTGGAAACCTACCAGAAAACATCATTGAAATAGTGAATAAACATTTTGGTTCTTTTAACAATCATGGTCAAGATAATCAATTGGAGATTGCAAGTTTCAAAGCAAATGAAACCATAAAAACAAAACAGACTGAACAGGCACATATTGCTCTTGCTTTACCAGGATTAGCAGTATCAGACCCAGATATTTATTCTTTAATATTACTAAATAATATTATTGGTGGCAGTATGAGCTCACGTCTTTTTCAAGAAGTTAGAGAAAAGAGAGGACTAGCCTATTCGATCTTTTCTTATCATTCTAGCTTTCAAGATACAGGTTTATTTACTATCTACGCCGGTACAGCCCCAAACCAAGTTGATCAAGTAGTTGACATTATTCAAAATACTCTAGTGAATATTAAAAAGTACGGAATTGAAGAAAAAGAGATAACAAAAGGTAAGGAACAATTAAAAGGAAGTTTAATGTTAAGTTTGGAAAGTACCAATAGCCGTATGAATAGGTTAGGAAAAAATGAATTGCTTTTAGGTAGACACTTATCATTAGATGAAACTATTAACAGAATTAATCAAGTAAATAAAAATTCGATACAAGGTGTCATCAATCAAGTTATGAATCATCAATTTTCTTTTGCAATGATAAGTCCTATAGAAGAACTACCAAAGACTTTAAGGAGGGATATCCTTGTATCAAGTTAAAATCAAAAAACTATCTGGTTATCAAGATATATCTATACCTCAGAAAATGTCTGAATTCGCAAGTGGTTTTGATATATATGCTGGTGTAAAAGAAGAGGTAGTAATACGAAAAGGGGAAAGGGTATTAATACCGACTGGTTTTGCCTTAGAAATGCCTGTAGGAATCGAAGCCCAGATACGTCCAAGAAGTGGTTTGGCTCTTAAAAATGGAATTACGCTGTTAAATACTCCGGGTACGATCGATTCTGATTATCGTGGCGAAGTAAAAGTTATTTTAATAAATTTAGGTGAAGAAGATTTTATTGTTAAACCTGGGGATAGGATTGCACAATTAGTCTTTATGGAAGTTCCACAGGTTAAATTAGTAGAAGTAGAAGATATAACTCAAACTAATAGAGGTTCTGGTGGTTTTGGTCATACCGGTAAATGATTTTTGAAGAGTAAGGAGTATTACGATGGAAAATGAGTTAAGAGATTCATTATTGACTGATATAGAAAATCTTCGTAATCAATTACATGAGAAGGTTAATGATAAAAAAATAACCAATCACGAGGTGTTCTTGGATCAAGAAGTTTTTAAAATTAGTGCTCAGCTGGACAAGTTAATTGTAAAATATATGTCTTTAAAAAAAATCGATTGAGACTGTAATCTGGTCTCTTTTTTTTTATGTTAACTATTACGAGATTATTGTTCCGTAGCTGGAGTAATAAAAGTGAAAGTGGATTGTCTACTTTATGTACTTTTTTCAAAAGAAAGAGCATAGAAAGTAAACAAGGGTTTCTCTAGAATTAGATTGAAGGGGGCGATTTAAGTGCGGTTTAGTGATTTTAATGGAAAAGAAGTAATTGATATAAATAGTGGTGAAAAAATCGGGATAATCGGACACACTGATTTAGTGATCGATCCAAAGTCAGGAGAAATTGAAGCGTTAATATTGCCGAGAAATTCGATATTTGGGTTTAAAAACAAAAAGGAAGAAATATATATTTCGTGGAATGCGATTAGAAAAATCGGCTCAGATATGATCATAATTGAGAAAAAAAATCATTTAAAGACATATTAAAATATTTTAGATACTTGTATATTGTCACCACCCATTGGGCTAAAGAATAAGATGATTTTAGAAAAAGGGCAAAGATTCATAGGTAAACTGGTGCTACTTTATTTACCCGCTTTGCATTTTCGCTTTTTTCAAGTAAAATGTTTGGAAAGGGGTAACAAGGAATTGTTAACAGGAGTTCATGTGGCCTTCTTAGGTGGTGACGCTCGCCAATTAGAAGTAATAAAAAAATGTGTTGAAATGGATGCGACTGTAACCCTTATTGGGTTTGATAATCTTGAAAGTACATTTCAAGGGGTTCATCTTAAAGAATTGGAACCAAAAATTCTAGAAGATGTAGATTGTTTAATCCTTCCAATAGTTGGAACCGACGAAGATGGCTACGTAGAAAGTATTTTTAGCAAAAAGAAATTAAAACTTACTGAGGAATTTCTATCACATTTACCTAAAACCAGTAAAATATACACTGGAATGGCTAGACAATATTTAAAAAATCTCACTAATGACTTACAAATTGATTTAGTAGAACTATTAGATCGGGATGATGTGGCGATCTACAATTCTATTCCAACTGCCGAAGGAACCATAATGATGACTATTCAAAACACTAACTTTACAATTCATGGTTCTAATGCTATTGTTTTAGGATTTGGTAGAACGGGAATAACTTTGGCAAGAGTACTAGGTGCTCTTGGGGCTAAAGTGAAAGTCGGTGCAAGAAGACCCGAGCATTTAGCAAGAATATATGAGATGGGTCTTCAACCATTTTATATTAGTGAATTGGCGGAGCAGGTAAAAGATGTTGATTTATTATATAACACGATACCACATATAATTGTAACTGCGAAAGTAATTGCTAATATGCCTCATCATGCCTTAATTATTGATTTAGCTTCAAAGCCAGGTGGAACAGATTTTCGTTATGCTGAAAAAAGGGGAATAAAAGCACTACTAGCCCCAGGTTTACCAGGAATCGTTGCTCCTAAAACAGCTGGTATTATTATTTCCAATGTACTTACCAAGTTGATTTTAGAGCAATTTGGAGACCAGGGGGGAAATTAATGGATTTATCTGGGAAAACTATCGGTTTTGGTTTAACAGGATCACATTGTACTTTTGCTGAAGTAATACCACAAATCAAAAGACTCGTGGAAAAAGGAGCAAATGTTATTCCAATTATTTCAGACAGTGTGAAATATACTGATACTCGTTTTGGGAAGACTGCTGACTGGCAAAAACAATTAAAAGATATAACTAGAAATGAAATAATCGCTTCGATTGTAGATGCCGAGCCAATCGGTCCAAAAGGTTTACTAGATCTGATGGTAATTGCACCTGCAACTGGGAATACCATCAGTAAATTGGCGAACGCAATTACAGATACTACAGTCTTGATGGCAACGAAGGCACAGTTAAGGAATCAAAAACCTGTCGTAGTAGCAGTTTCGACAAATGATGGCCTGGGTTTAAATGGACAAAATATCGGAAAATTACTTGCTACTAAAAATATTTTTTTAGTTCCTTTTGGGCAGGATTCTCCGAATAAAAAGCCAAATTCATTAGTAGCTAGAATGGAATTGCTAGATCAAACCTGTGAACTAGCATTAGAATATAAACAAATTCAGCCCGTGATTATCGAAAAGTTCAAATATTAAACAATTTAGCATATAGGGGGAAAATTGAATGAACAAAAAATTAAGCTATAACGTCGCAATTGTTGGAGCAACAGGGGCAGTAGGGAAACAGATAATTCGCTTACTAGAAGAAAGAGATTTCCCTATTCAGCAATTAAAATTATTAGCTTCTAAAAGATCAAAAGGAACTATTGTCGAATTTAAAGGTAAAGATTTGGTTGTTGAAGAAGCTACTCCAGAAAGCTTTGAGGGGGTTGATATTGCTCTATTCAGTGCTGGAGGAAAAACGAGTAGGTCTTTAGCTAAGATTGCTGTCGCTAAGGGGGCAATTGTAATCGATAATACCAATGCTTTTCGGATGGATGAAGATGTTCCTCTGATTGTTCCAGAGGTGAATATGGAGGAAGCAAAAAACCACAAGGGAGTAATTTCAAATCCAAATTGTTCAACAATTCAAATGGTGACTGCATTAAAACCACTATATGATCGTTATGGAATTGAAAGAATTATCGTCTCCACATATCAAGCCGTATCAGGAGCAGGAAATCAAGCAATTAACGAATTAATAGTCCAAACGAAACAAATTTTGGACGGTAAAGAGGTAACTAAAGAAATTTTACCGGTTAGTTCCCTGCCTAAGAAGCATCAAATCGCATTTAATGCTATACCACAAATCGATGTGTTTGAGGATAATGGTTTTACTCTAGAAGAGATGAAAATGGTTCGAGAGACAAAGAAGATTTTTGGAGATCCATCAATTCAGGTTACTGCTACATGTGTAAGATTACCAATAATTTATGGGCATTCAGAATCTGTATATGTAGAACTTAAAGAGGAATATGATCTTAAAGAGGTAAGGGAATTATTAATGAACGCACCAGGGGTTGTGGTTATTGATGACCCAGCTAATCAGGAGTACCCTCTAGCAACAGACAGTGCTGGGAAGCTAGATGTATTCGTTGGAAGGCTTCGTCGTGATCTTGATCACCCAAGGGCCCTAAATATGTGGATAGTATCAGACAATCTACTTAAAGGTGCGGCATGGAACGCAGTTCAAATTGCAGAACATCTAATTAGGAATGATTACAATGAGTCAAAGTAACGGTATTATCGTACAAAAATTTGGCGGATCTTCACTTACAACTAAGGAATTTCGACAAAGGGCGATTTATCATATTAGAAAACAGCTTTCGCAAGGGAAAAAGGTTGTAGTTGTGGTTTCAGCGATGGGAAGGAAAGGAGATCCATACGCTACCGATACCTTTTTACAACATATAAAAGAGAATGGAAATTCCCTAAAAAAAAGGGAAATGGATCTTTTACTAAGCTGTGGTGAAATTATTTCAGCAACGACATTAAGTAGTATGCTTTCAGAGTTGGAAATACAAAACATTGTATTAACCGGTGGGCAAGCCGGAATTGTAACCAATGACGATTTTTCTAATGCACAAATAAAAAGGATTCGTCCCAATAGGATCCTTGATGAATTAAACCAAGGTAAAGTGGTTATCGTAACAGGCTTTCAAGGAATAACTGAATCAGGTGATATAACAACTTTGGGGCGTGGTGGTTCAGATACTACTGCTACGGCTTTAGGTGTCGCCTTGCAAGCGGAATATGTGGATATATTTACTGACGTTATAGGTATAATGTCTGCTGACCCAAGGATAGTAAGGGATGCCCAACAATTAGATGCCGTAACTTACGAAGAGATAAGTAATTTGGCCAATCAGGGGGCTAAAGTAATACATCCTAGAGCGGTAGAAATTGCAATGGAACAAAAGATCCCAATTAGAGTTAGATCAACTTTTTCAGATGATGAAGGGACGCTTGTTACTTCAAATGAGCATCTTAAAAAGAGTAAACAAAAATTTAACATTCATGATAAAATTGTAACAGGTATTACCCAAGTGCCACATATTGCACAGATTAAGGTTTTTGCTAAAGATGGAGAATATGATTTGCAACTTAAGGTCTTTAAAACAATGGCCGAAAATCAGATCAGTGTAGATTTTATTAATGTTAATCCTTTAGGTGTAGTTTTTACAGTACATCAAGACGTTCTTGATAAAGCCATAGAATTGCTTAGATCGTTGGGATTTGAACCAGAGGTAAGAAGAAATTGTGCAAAAATCTCAACTATCGGTGCTGGAATGGCTGGTGTACCAGGTGTGATGGCACATATCGTGGAAGCTTTAACGGCAAATGATATTCAGATTCTACAATCTGCAGATTCCCATACTACCATCTGGGTATTGGTTAGTGAAGATGATATGGAAAGAGCTGTCTTAGCATTGCACCAGAAATTCTTTAATACATCAAATCATAAGGAGTGAGTATTTTGGATTTTGGACGCTTAGTTACTGCAATGGTGACACCTTTTAATCAAGATCAGGAGATTGATTTAAAGGAAACAAAAAAACTGGTAGATCACTTAATAGCTACTGGAACAGAGGCGATTGTTGTTGCGGGCACAACTGGAGAATCACCTACATTAACTAAAGATGAAAAGTTATTATTATTTGAAAAAGTTTTGGAATTTGCTAACGGAAGAGCAAAGGTTATTGCAGGGACTGGAACAAATAATACTAAAACTTCAATTGAGTTAACAAAAGCTGCAGAACAGATTGGTGTAGATGGAGTAATGTTAGTCGCACCGTATTACAACAAACCATCTCAAGAGGGACTATATAATCATTTTAAGGCGATTGCAGCAGAAACAAAGCTCCCGATTATGATATACAATATTCCTGGAAGAACAGGGGTTAATATTCAAGCCAAAACGTTAATCGAGTTATCTAAGATAGATAACATTGTCTCAGTAAAAGAGGCTAGTGGTGATTTAACTCAAATGGGTGAAATCATCAAAAACACAGCAGATGATTTTTATTTATATAGTGGAGACGATAAACTAACTTTACCAGTATTATCAATTGGTGGATATGGTATCGTCAGTGTAGCCAGTCATCTTGTAGGAGATCAAATGAAAGACATGATTAACTCTTATCTAAAGGGTAATAATAGTCTAGCTGCTTCAATCCATCTAGATTTATTAGAGTTTTTTGAAGCGATTTTTGTAGCACCTAATCCTGCTCCAATTAAATACTTATTAAATAATAATGGATTTAATGTTGGTTCCGTAAGACTTCCTTTAGTGACTGTTACTGATGAACAATCAAATTATTTAAATCAAGTGTATCAAAAAATCATGGATAGGAATTAAATATTTTATTTGTAAACATTAGAGACGTCTAGGCGTCTCTTTTTTTTGTATCGGAAACTGCCATCTTTTTATTTTATGGATAAGTTAATACGCATTTATACAAAATACAATATTTAATCAAAGGTGCATTGGTCTTATTATGAAATCGACAAGATTGATAAATGAGAAAATAAAACATGGTGATAATAAGAGTATAACGAACTAATTACCAATAATTAAACTTAATATAAAAACATGACTTGTTTTTTGTATTTTTGATAATGTATAATTAATTCCAAGTGACTAGTGCGGTTTTTTGTGTAACTACAACTGAATACAGGAGGTATGAAGTTGCCAAAGAACAAAGATAGATTACTGATTTTTGCATTGGGCGGTTTAGGTGAGATTGGCAAGAATATGTATGTCATTGAATACAGGAATGACATTGTGGTGATTGACTCGGGACTTAAATTCCCTGAAGAAGAGATGCTCGGAATTGACTTAGTAATACCTGATGTTACCTACTTAGTCGAAAATAAAGATAGGGTAAGGGCTATAATTCTTACCCATGGCCATGAGGATCATATTGGAGGTTTAGCCTACGTTTTAAAAGAAATCAATGTGCCAGTCTATGGTACTAAGTTGACCTTAGGTTTTGTGGAAAGTAAGTTGAAAGAAGCACAAATGTTAAATGAGTCAAAATTAATTTTAGTTAACAATAAATCAGAACTTAAGATCGGCTCTTTTAAAGTTTCATTCTTTAGGACTAATCACAGTGTTCCAGATTCTGTAGGAGTAGTGATCGAAACTCCTGAAGGTGTTATTGTACATACGGGAGACTTTAAATTTGATCTTACACCAGTAGATAATCAGATGGCTGATATTCATAAAATGGCTGAGATAGGTAATAAAGGGGTATTAGCATTACTTTCCGATAGTACAAATGCTGAACGAGAAGGATATACTGGTTCGGAACGCTCGGTTGGTGAAGCAATCAACGAAGTATTTAGGAAGGCGAAGCAGCGAATTATCGTTGCCACATTTGCTTCAAATATTCATCGTATTCAACAGGTTGTGGATGCGGCAAGTGCCTATGACAAAAAAATCGCCATCGTAGGAAGAAGTATGGTGAATGTAGTTAACATCGGCATCGAACTAGGGTATCTCCATGTTCCTGAAGGTATGATCGTAGACGTTGAAGAGATCAATAAATTACCAGCAGACAAGGTAGTCATCTTATCTACCGGGAGCCAAGGAGAACCGATGTCAGCTCTAACGAGGATGGCACGCTCAGCCCATCGACAAATAGATATTTTACCGGGCGATACTGTCATTATTGCTGCTACACCTATACCAGGAAATGAAAAGTATGTTGCTAGAACTGTCGACCAACTATTTAGAGTTGGTGCCAATGTTATTTATGGACCAGGCTCAATATCTGGTGTTCACGTTTCTGGACACGGAAGTCAGGAAGAATTAAAGCTGATGTTGAGCATTATGAAACCAAAATATTTCATCCCAATCCATGGGGAATATAGAATGCTGAGACTACATTCAGATTTAGCAGAATCAATTGGTATTCCTAGAGAGAATATTTTCCTTTTAGACAATGGGGATACTGTAGAAATCTCCAAAGGTAAAGCCCGATACGGACCAAAAGTTCCAGTTGGTAATGTTTTAATTGATGGTTTGGGCGTTGGAGATGTTGGAAATATCGTATTAAGAGACCGTAAATTACTATCACAAGATGGAATATTAGTCGTTGTAGTTACACTTAGTAAGCAAAATGCTACGATATTATCTGGACCAGATATTATTTCAAGAGGTTTTGTTTATGTTAGAGAATCTGAAGAATTATTAGATGAAGCAAATCGCATTGTCACTGCTACTTTACAAAAATTGATGATTGAAAACGTAAACGAATGGTCTTCCTTAAAGACAAGCGTGAAAGAAGTTCTTGGTAGGTTCCTTTACGAGAAGACTAGAAGAAGACCAATGATTTTACCAATTATCATGGAAGTATAACGTTAAAATATAATTTATGAAAAAGCAACCTTTAGCCAACGGGCAATAAAGGTTGCTTTTCTTTATGCATTTTTTTCTTTTTTACAGTAATACTAAACACATAAGGGAGGAATCAAAATGAGATTGGAAAATGATCA
Source organism: Vulcanibacillus modesticaldus (assembly GCF_001730235.1). GTDB lineage: Bacteria > Bacillota > Bacilli > Tepidibacillales > Tepidibacillaceae > Vulcanibacillus > Vulcanibacillus modesticaldus. The sequence goes on from NZ_MIJF01000001.1 coordinate 129,737, forward strand.
CAATACATCAATTGATCCATCTGAACCTGTAACTCCAAATCCAGAAAAGGATGAAAAAGATAATCAACCAAAAAAAACCTTAGCAGACACGATTCAAGCATTAGGTCAAACTAACGTACCTGCTCATGAAAGTAATATTTTTACACTGAGCATCATTGGTCAAATTGAAGGTCATGTAGTTTTACCTCCACAAAATAAAACGACCAAATATGAGCATATAATTCCACAATTAGTTGCTGCAGAGCAAAATCCCAAAATCGAAGGGATATTAATTATCTTAAACACAGTAGGTGGAGATGTTGAGGCTGGTTTGGCCCTTGCAGAAATGATTGCATCTATGTCCAAACCAACCGTTACTATCGTTTTAGGTGGGGGTCATTCAATCGGTGTACCAATTGCTGTATCAGCAGATTATTCGTTTATAGCGGAAACAGCAACAATGACCATTCATCCAGTCCGGTTGACAGGATTAGTAATTGGTGTGCCACAAACATTTGAATATTTAGATAAGATGCAGGATAGAGTCGTTAAATTTATAACAGCACACTCGAAGATTTCTGAGGAAAAGTTCAAAGAATTAATGTTTAAGACTGGTGAGTTAACTCGAGATATTGGAACTAATGTAGTTGGTCCTGACGCAGTGAAATATGGATTAATCGACCAAGTTGGCGGATTGGGAGATGCTTTGAATGAATTAAATAGAAGGATTGAAGATAATAAGAAAAATAAAAATGAACAGGGTGTTGTTCAATGATTATCTATAGTACAGTGCCAACTGAAATTATCTTCGAAGGTTATGACCAAATGAAACTGAATTACAGAGAAATTCAATTTGGCCATATAAAAATGATCGTTGAGCAATTATCTGACTCTGAAGGAAGAATAGTCAGGCTAATAAGTCCGATCGCACAAGATTATCTTAATCCTCAATACCAACCCGGAAGTTTGATTCAATTCAGACCAAATTTTTAATTCAGTCTCAAAAGTCCCCGATAGTAAAAATATACTATGGGGGATTTTTTTAATATTCGGATTGAAGAGAACCCCCTAATTCTATGGGGTTTTTATCATATTTTATACTTATTATTAACTGTTGTTTCCTTTACACCCATGATATAATATCTATGAAATGCAATGTGAACAAGTATTGTACGCGTTTCTAGGAATGAAAATCTGACTGAATTCGCACTTTGTAAAATTAATGATTTACGATTTTAAAGCTCATATGAGAAAATGGGTGGGTTAATATGGCAAAAAAAACTAGAAAAAGAAAACAGAAGATAAAACAGAATTTAAAATATGAACTATACGGACTCATTACTTTAGCTGTTTTTATAATTGAAATTTCTCAAATGGGTAAGGTGGGTTATTGGTTTAATGCCTTTTTTAGATTATTAGTTGGTACATGGGACTTTGCTATTAGTTTATTAGGAATCTATATTGCATTATATATGATGGTTAAAAGAAGTCTTCCAAATAAAATGACGATGAGGAGTAGCGGTCTATTCTTTATTTTTCTCGCAATAATAATGTATAGTCATCTAAAATTTGTAGATATATTACAAAATGGTGGGAATTACACTGATGTAAATATTCTTTCTGTCACATGGCAAGCATTAGCTGAAGAAAGGTCCAATGGTACGATTAATGATGTTGGTGGCGGAATGCTTGGAGCAATATTTTACCTTCTCTTTAATTATCTATTTGATGATTTTGGTACTAGATTAATGATCATCACTTTTGCATTGATCGGATTTTTGCTTACCTTTAATTTTTCTTATGTAGAATTAATCAAGAAGATAAAAATAGTTGTTCAAAGAGTTATCGATAATATCGAAAGACGTATAAAAGAATTACTTTTACTATTAGTTGATAAAAGAAGGGATAAGAAGGAGCAGCATCGAAGAAAAGAACAAGACAAAAATTCTAACTTTGATTTTGAAGAAAATAATGAACCAGTTATTCATGATTTTTTAGAACGTACACAAAATTTGGATGAACAACAACCTAATATAAATGAACAAATATTAAATATCGAACCAACTAAGGATAACATTAATAGTGGAGAAGAGGCTCAAGAGATCGCCTTACAAGGTGTTTCTTTAGAAAAAATCAAAGAAGAGGAGGAATTTTATCGACTCCCTCCTTACGCACTTTTAAATCAAGCAAATATCTCTGACCAAAAAAGTGAGTTTAGAGATATAAGTAATAATGCCAAAAAGCTAGAAGTGACACTAGAAAGTTTTGGGGTAAAAGCTAAAGTCACACAGATACATAGGGGTCCTGCAGTTACACGTTATGAAATTCAACCAGATATTGGTGTGAAGGTCAGTCGGATAGTAAATTTGGCTGACGATATTGCCTTATCTCTTGCTGCCAAAGACATCAGAATTGAAGCGCCAATACCAGGAAAAGCAGCAATTGGAGTTGAAGTTCCCAATTCTGAAATTGCTATAGTAACTTTAAGAGAAGTATTAGAAAGTAGAGAATTTTATGAGTCGAAATCAAAATTGAGTATTGCTTTAGGACGAGATATTTCTGGACAACCTATTATAGGTGACTTGGGAAAGATGCCTCATCTTTTAGTTGCTGGGGCAACAGGATCTGGCAAAAGTGTTTGTATTAATGTAATGGTAACGAGTATCTTATTTAAGGCTAAGCCAAGTGAAGTTAAATTATTAATGATAGACCCTAAGATGGTTGAACTGAATGTATATAATGGAATTCCACATTTATTAGCACCTGTGGTAACGGATCCTAAAAAAGCTTCGAAGGCTTTGAAGATGATCGTCAATGAAATGGAAAAAAGATATGAAAAATTCGCAGAGAAAGGTGCTAAGGATATTGAAAGATATAACGAAATGATCAAGAATCAACCATTTACAGATGAGCAAAAACTCTTGCCATATATTGTTGTTATTATAGATGAGTTAGCTGACTTAATGATGGTGGCTCCTAACGATGTAGAAGATGCTATTATCCGATTAGCACAAAAAGCAAGAGCGGCAGGTATACATTTAATTGTAGCTACTCAGCGTCCATCGGTTGACGTGATCACGGGATTAATTAAGGCTAACATTCCGTCGCGTATCGCGTTTGGTGTCTCTTCACAAACTGACTCAAGGACAATTATCGATATTGGAGGGGCTGAGAAATTGCTTGGAAGAGGAGACATGCTCTTTCTACCAGTTGGATTTTCAAAACCTGTAAGAATCCAAGGCGCATTTATTTCAGATTTGGAAGTTGAGAATGTTGTTCAATTTGTTAAAGATCAACAAGAACCAGATTATCAAACAGAAATGATTCCAGATTTAAATCAAAGTAATGAAAACGATACTGTTGAAGATGAGCTGTTTTATGATGCAGTTAAGATTATTGTAGAAAGCAATCAAGCTTCCGTATCTTTATTACAAAGAAGGTTGAGGATTGGTTATACGAGGGCTGCACGTTTAATTGATGAAATGGAAGCAAAGGGAATTGTCGGACCATATGAAGGTAGCAAACCACGTAAAGTGTTGATAACAGCAGATAAATATCAGCAGATATCTAGTTGAATTTCGCAAAAAGCATTTAAGTTAACATATTTTTAAAAAATTTTTTTTAAAAGATATTGATTTTCTATTAAAAAAAAGGAATAATAGACGTATGACGTCGTACAAATATGTATGACGTCATACAAGTGACAACCATAATACATAGGTATGCAATACAATGTAAAGGGTTTCAGCAATTGTTGAAGTGAGAGGAATGTAAAGATGACCTTAAGATCAGATAACAGACCTTTATATTTACTTGTAATTGATAAGATAAAACAGGATATTGAAAATGGGGTATTACAACCAGGTAATAGATTACCATCAGAGTTTGTATTGTCTAAACAATTAGGTGTGAGTAGAGCGACATTACGTGAAGCTCTAAGAATACTTGAAGATGAAAATGTCGTAATTCGTAAACATGGTGTAGGCACATTTGTGAACGCTAAACCCGTTTTCACGAGTGGAATTGAAGAACTTAACAGTATAACTAATATGATTGAAAAAAATAATCAAAAAGCAGGAACGATTTTTTTAAGTAACGAATTTATAACTGCTTCCAAATCAGACATTAAGGCGCTCAAGATAAATGAAGGAGATAAGATAATTAGGATTGAGCGTATCATGACAGCTGATAATGAACCAGTTGTTTATTGTATTGATAAGATTCCTGAAAGCGTTTTACCACAGGATTTCGAATTAAAAGAAGAAAGCTCAATGTTTCAGATATTAGAACAACATGCTGATATACATATATCTTATGCTGTTGCTGATATCGAACCTATTGGCAGTCATGAAAAAATATCATCATTGTTACAATCTCCACCTGAATCTTCATTATTAGTTCTGCGGCAAGTTCATTATGACATTATGGATCGCCCAGTTCTAAGCTCTGTGAATTACTTTAGAGCTGATAAGTTTAGGTTTCAGGTGATAAGAAGGAGATAGAATCGTTAATGTATAAAAGGAGGTGAAGCTAGGGAATATAATACTAATTGATTTTAACTAGTGCCTAATAATTCATTTAATTTCAGGGGGGTTAATAAATTGAAGAAGTATCTATTATTATTGATTTTAGTACTTGGAATATCCACATTGTTAGCTGGTTGTGGGACTGACACTGAGAACGGTGCAGAAAACAACCAAGGAACAGAAGAATCTTTAGTAAAGATCGGAATGGTAACTGACGTTGGTGGAGTTAACGACAACTCTTTTAACCAAAGTGCTTGGGAAGGTCTTCAACTTTTAGATAAGGATTTAAAAGGAGAAGTTAAAGTTGATTTTGCTCAAAGTACAAGTGACGCTGAATATATCCCTAACTTAACTCAATTCGTAAAAGCAGGTTGGGATTTAACTTGGGGTATTGGCTTCTTAATGGGAGACCACGTAAAAACTGTTGCTGAACAAAATCCAGAAGCTAAGTTAGCAATCATTGATGCAGTTGTAGATGCTCCAAACGTTGCATCTGTTACTTTCAAAGAGCATGAAGGTTCTTTCTTAGTAGGTGTTGTTGCTGGATTAATGACTAAAACTGACAAAATCGGTTTTGTTGGTGGTATGGACATTCCTGTAATTGCTCGTTTTGATGCTGGTTTCACTGCAGGTGTAAAAGCTGCTAACCCAGACGCAAAGATTATCTACAACTACACAGGTGCATTTGATAAGCCAGACTTAGGTAAGGCTGCTGCTGCAACAATGTATGACCAAGGAGTAGACATTATCTTCCACGCTGCAGGAGCAACTGGTGATGGTGTATTCAACGAAGCTAAAGCTCGTAAAGACGCTGGACAAGATGTATGGGTAATCGGTGTTGATAAAGACCAATCAATCACTTTCGGTGACGATATTACACTTACTTCTATGATGAAGCGCGTTGACCAAGCTGTTTATCGTGTTTCTAAGGAATTAGTTGATGGTGAATTTAAACCAGGTTTAATTCAACTAGGACTTAAAGAAAATGGTGTAGGATTACCTGCAGAAAATCCAAACATCCCTGCTGATGTTCTTGAAAAAGTTAATGAGTTTAAGCAAAAGATCATCAATGGTGAAATTGAAGTACCATCTGAAAAATAATTATTAAAAAATATAGGCTAGTTTTTAAAAAACTAGCCTATATTCCTCAAAATAATTACAATAAATGGCAATGAATGGACAATTTTACAAATGAAAGAAAATAATCGAATTGTTGGCAAATGATTAAAAATTAACTTATTAGAATTAATTTAATAGGAAATTAATTTATTCTTGTTATTATTTTTAATTATATCACAATTATAAAAAAATTTGTTAATAATATCCCAGCAAAGGGTGGAGTTAAATGAAAGATGTTAAATATGTAGTTGAAATGAGAGGAATTACAAAAAGATTTCCAGGAATTGTTGCTAATGATAGTATTTCTTTTAAAGTAAAAAAGGGAGAAATCCATGCTTTATTAGGTGAAAATGGGGCTGGTAAGTCAACCCTAATGAATATTCTATTCGGACTTTACGAACCAGATGAAGGTCAAATTTTCATCAATGAACAAGCAGTTCAAATTACTGATCCAAATGTAGCTAATGACCTAGGAATCGGAATGGTGCACCAACACTTTATGTTGGTTGAGAACTTTACAGTTACAGAAAACATTATCCTTGGTTCAGAACCTAAAATGGGATTGAAAATAGATTATAATAAAGCAAGAGAACAAGTGCTTGAGTTATCTAAAAGGTATGGATTACATGTAGATCCAGATGCGAAAATTGAGGACATCTCAGTAGGTATGCAGCAAAGAGTAGAGATTTTAAAAACTTTGTATCGTGGAGCAGATATCATCATCTTTGATGAACCGACAGCAGTTTTAACTCCGCAAGAGATTGAAGATCTTATTGGCATTATGCGTAATCTTGTAAATGAAGGTAAATCAATTATCCTTATTACGCATAAGTTAAAAGAGATAATGGCAATCGCTGATAGTGTGACGATTATTAGGCGAGGTAAAGTTATTGATAGTTTAGCTGTTAAAGATACTAACCAAGATGAATTGGCTTCCAAGATGGTTGGTCGTGAAGTCACCTTTGCTGTTGATAAGAAACCTGCTGATCCAAAGGATGTTATTTTAAGAGTATCTGATGTTACAGCCAAGGATAATCGTGGGTTAACTGCATTAAATGAGATTTCTTTTGAAGTACGAGCTGGAGAAATCCTTGGAATTGCCGGAGTTGACGGTAATGGTCAAAGTGAATTAATTGAGGTAATTACAGGTCTTAGAAAAGTTGAATCTGGACAAGTTTACCTTAAAGATACTGATATAACTAATAATACTCCTAGGGAAATTTCTGAATCAGGGATATCTCATATACCTGAAGATAGACATAAGCGTGGATTAGTTCTTGACTTTACCATGGGTGAAAATCTAGTTCTTGAAACTTATTTTTATCCAGAATTTCAGACAAATAGGTTCTTAGACTACAATAAAATTAATACTCATGCTAAGAAATTAATTGAAGAGTTTGACGTAAGAACGCCTAGTGTAGATACTTTAGCTAGAGCGCTTTCTGGTGGTAACCAACAAAAAGCAATTATTGCCCGTGAAGTAGATAAAGATCCAGATCTTCTTATTGCTGCACAGCCAACAAGAGGATTGGATGTTGGGGCCATTGAGTTTATTCATAAACGTCTTGTAGAACAAAGAGATAAAGGAAAAGCAGTCTTGTTACTTTCCTTAGAATTAGACGAAATCATGAATGTATCAGATAGAATTGCGGTTATCTATGAAGGAAAAATTGTAGGTGTTGTCGATCCTAAGAAAACATCCGAGAAGGAGCTTGGATTGATGATGGCTGGTGCAACAACAGAGGGGGTAAAAGCGGGTAATGAATAAGATTGTTAAGTTTTTTACTAAAGATTCCTCGTTAATCCCATTAATGGCAATCCTACTAGGATTACTTTTTGGGGCAGTTGTAATGCTATTAGGGGGATATAATCCATTATTAGCTTATACGGCATTATTTCAAAAGGTTTTTGGTGACTTATATAACATCGGTGAAACTATAAGACAGATAACACCTCTTATCTTCACTGGTCTTTCCGTTGCGTTTGCTTTTAGAACTGGATTATTCAACATTGGTGCTGAAGGACAGTTCGTAATGGGGTCATTAGGTGCTGTGTGGATCGGTACTCAATTTGCGTTACCATGGTACATCCATGCACCATTGGCAATCATTGTAGGGGCTCTCTTAGGGGGATTTTGGGGAGCAATTTCCGGTTACTTAAAGGCAAAGCGTGGAGTAAATGAAGTTATTACAACAATCATGTTAAACTATATTTCTCTTTATTTAGCTAACTATATCATAGCTAATTACTTAAGAGCGCCTGGGCAACAGCGTTCTGAGATAATTCAAGACTCTGCATCAATTTCTCTTAATACGTTGTCCGAATTTTTCGGTTACGCAAGACTTCACTGGGGAATAATTCTTGCTATTTTAGCCGCATTTGTTTTCTATATAATTCTTTGGAAAACAAAAATGGGATTTGAACTTAGAGCGGTAGGTTTCAATCCACATGCTGCTGAATATGCCGGAATGAACGTTAACAAGAATGTTATTAATGCAATGTTCATTGGTGGTGTATTTGCAGGTCTAGGTGGAGCGATTGAAGTATTAGGTGTATTTAAGTACATGACTATTTCTGCTTCATTGCCTGGATATGGATTTGATGGTATTGCAGTTGCACTAATTGGAGCTAATACTGCTTTGGGTGTTATTTTTGCAGCAATCCTATTTGGAGTATTGGAGTTTGGAGCAGCTGGTATGAAATTCGTTGCTGGAGTACCTATTGAAGTTATCGAAATCGTTATCGCTTCAGTTATTTTCTTCGTAGCTGCAAGTGGATTAGTTAAATTTATCCTAAAACCATTTAGAAGAAAAGAAAAGGGGGGTGCTGTAGAATGAGTTGGTTAGGCATTCTCAGTGATTTGATGCACAATACTATTGTGTTTTCTACAGCCCTAATTTTGGCTGCATTGGGTGGACTTTTCTCTGAAAGGTCTGGTATCGTAAATATTGCTTTAGAAGGCTTAATGATCGTTGGGGCATTTACAAGTGCAGTGGTAACTCATTTTGTTGATCAAAGTTTAGGTGGAAGCCCATGGTCACCTTGGATCGGTTTCTTGGTAGCAATAGTAGCAGGTTTGTTATTCTCTTTAATCCATGCTGTTGCAACTGTATCTTTCAATTCCGATCACGTAGTAAGTGGTGTGGCATTAAACTTCTTGGCATTAGGAGCTACTGTTTATCTAACAAAGATAATCTTTAATGGAGCAGGTCAAACCAAAACATTACAAACTGTTTTCACTAAATGGGAGATCCCTTATTTATCTGACATACCTTATATCGGAAAGGCATTCTTTACTGCTTATCCTACTAGTTATTTGGCAATAATTTTGGTATTTGTAAGTTACTATGTATTATGGAAGACACCTTTTGGATTACGACTTCGTTCAGTTGGTGAACACCCAAAAGCTTCTGATACTATGGGAATCAATGTCTATAAAATGAAATATATTGGTGTTATGTTAAGTGGTGTTTTTGCAGCAATGGGAGGAGCTTCTATTGCGTTAACAACAACTAGTAACTTCTCACATACTACAATTTCTGGGCAAGGATTTATTGCTTTAGCAGTATTAATTTTTGGTAAATGGAATCCTTTTGGAATACTTGGTGCGGGACTTTTCTTTGGTATCGCTCAAGCACTAAATTCATTAATGCAAGTATTTGAATTAACAAAGTATGTTCCTGTTGACTTTATCTTCATGCTTCCATATGTCTTAACAATCCTAGTTTTAGCAGGATTAATTGGTAAAGCTATACCACCAAAAGCTATAGGTAAGCCATATGTTAAAGGGTCAAGATAGGTTATTTAAGATATTTAATATAAGAAAAAAGTCAGTTCTTAATAGTTAAGACTGACTTTTTTTGTTTTTCAGCATTTTTGTTTCGTAAGAAAAATTTACTCTTATTTTTGCTAAAAAACAGCTAATTAGGGAAAGATAAGATTGAACAAATTAAGGAGGTTGATAAAATGCTAAGCAATTTTCAAAGTTTTGAAATTCAACCTAATAAAGTTCCTGAAATCTTTCCCCCTTCTCAACCCGAGATAATACCTTCAGATAAACCACTTCATCCTGAAAAACCAGATAATGATTAACAATTTTTAGAAAGAGGAGTCAGCATGAATAAGTACAGATTAATCTTACTTCTTTCATTCACATTATTATTATCTGTGGTTTATCTCTCAATTAGCAATTATTTAGTGCCTGATCAAACTACCTTTGGTAAAGAAATATTGGTAGTTGGTAAAAGAGGAGGGGACGTATATGAATTACAAGGCCGATTAAAGTATTTAGGGTATTACAAAGGAAAAATCGATGGGATCTTTGGTTGGAAAACCTATTGGGCTGTTAGAAACTTTCAATATAGATTCGGAATGAAAGTTGATGGAATTGTTGGACCAAAGACAAAGTATAAATTATGGCTAGCAACAAAAAACTGGAGAGCAAAATCAAAGACAACAACTAAAAAAACCTATTCAACAAAGCAATTTTCAGATAATGATATTAAGCTGATGGCAAATGCAGTATACGGGGAGGCAAGGGGAGAACCATACATAGGTCAAGTAGCAGTTGCAGCAGTTATCTTAAATCGTGTAAAAAACCCAGCCTTTCCAAACACACCTTCGGGAGTTATCTTTGAGCCTGGTGCATTTACAGCAGTGGCTGATGGCCAAATTTGGCTCACACCAAACGAAACAGCGAAAAGGGCTGTTAGAGATGCTATAGCTGGTTGGGATCCTAGCGGTGGCGCGATTTATTATTTTAATCCTGACACTGCAACGTCAGCATGGATTTGGTCACGACCACAAATTAAAAAGATTGGAAAGCATATTTTTAGTAAATAATTACTTTCCGTAAAACAGTTCTAAGATTTAGTGGATTAATTTCAATTGGTAAATCGATTACATTAGTCGGAGTGATAAAATTGTGGACATGTAGATATTGTGATGGAAATAATGGAATGTACTATAAAGATGGACTGTTAGAAGGTATGTTGTGTTTAAATCCAGAGTGTGGAAGGTTTACCGATATAAAGGACGTAGACGATATTTATGATAGTGATATGTGATTATCTACACTAAATAGCTTTATGAAAATGCTTAAAGGAGGTTTAAAGGTTTAAATCCTCCTTTTTTCAAATTAACCAAAATTAGCCTCTTATCAAAAATGTTGTTCAAATGTGTTCTTTGTGCTAAAGTAATGATTTATTATATAAATAGTATTTAGAATAACTTTGTAAGAGGTGTTAGGCAAATTGATTGAAAGTAGAATTAAAAAAATAGCCATGATAACAGGAGCTTCAGGAACAATTGGTTCCGCAATATCAGTGATGTTAGCAGAACATGGAATCGATGTTATTCTTCATTATCATAAAAATAAAAACAATATCGATAAAGTCGAGAGAATCTGTAAAGATAAAGGAGTTAATACCTATGTTATTCAAGGAGATTTAACGAAAATTGAGCAAATAGAGATGATTTTTAAAAAGTTAGAAAGCATGAATTTATATCCAAATATTTTGATTAATAATGCCGGAATTGCACAATATGGTTTGGTTCAGGATATTGATTTTGTGGAGTGGAAAAAGGTAATTGATAGTCATGTTTTAAGCACCTTTTTCTGTTCTCAAAAAGTTATCCCTGAAATGATTAGGCAAAAATACGGTCGGATAGTTAACATCTCATCTGTCTGGGGGGATAAAGGAGCAGCTAACGAAGTAGCATATTCTATGGCAAAAGGAGCAGTAAATACTTTTACAAAGGCGCTTGCGAAGGAACTAGCACCTTCAGGAATTACGGTTAACGCAATCGCTCCAGGAATAGTATTTTCACCAATGATGGTCGATTTTACCCAAGAAGAAATTGAAATATTAAAAAATGAAATACCAATGGGAAGATTTGCTAAAGCGAAAGAAATCGCGCATAGTGTGTTGTATTTACTGCACCCTAATTCCTCTTATATTACAGGGCAAATAATAAACATTGACGGTGGTTGGAATTAGTTTTTTGAATAAAACTCAAAAAAATTAACCATATTACAAAATGAGCGGGAGTTTATCCGCAATTACAATATAGGAGGTAGAAAATGTTGTCAGTGTTAGATAACTTTAACGACTGGAAGGAGTTTTTGAATAACCGGGTAGATCAAGCACAAAAATTAGGTATGAATAATGAAACTATTGCAACACTTGCTTATCAAATAGGTGATTACTTAGCTGAGAAAGTTGATCCTAAAAATACTGAAGAACGTTTACTGAAAGAACTTTGGGAAGCAAGTAATGATGAACAACAAAAAGTATTAGCTCAAATTATGGTTAATTACGTGGATAAACATTAGTAATTACCTGATTTCCAAAAACTTTTATTATGTAAATTACGTAATTTTTAAATGAGGCCCCGATAACGGGGCTTTTTAAATATTTAGACATATTTTTCTTTAATTTAATAGAGGAATTTTAGTGATTATGTAGAATTAAACAATTTAAAATGTGATTTTATAATGCTATCTGAAATGAATTAAATAAAATTTAAAAAATGGGGTTCAATAATGGTAATTGAAGAAAAAAACCAATGGTATTTAGAATACGAAATACACAAGAATAGACCGGGGTTACTTGGGGACATTTCATCAATTTTAGGTATGATGTCTATATTAATAGTAACGATTAATGGTGTGGATTTACGTAAACGAGGAATGATAATTCAAACTGATAATGAAGAGAAAATAAAGCTATTAAGCAATGTACTAAAGTATATTGATAACATTACTGTAACGGCTTTTAGGCCGTTGACAATGTTGGACAGGTTGGCTGTTAGACATGGAAGATATATTGATCGAGATCTCTCGGATAAAAAGACGTTTCGTTTTGTCAGGGATGAACTGGGGCTACTAGTTGATTTTTTATGTGAAATTTTTAAGAATGATGGTCATCAACTAATTGGTATAAGAGGGATGCCAAGAGTCGGTAAAACAGAATCTGTAGTAGCTGGTAGTGTTTCTGCTAATAAAAGATGGACTTTCATTTCTTCCACTTTGCTAAGGCAGACTGTAAGAAGCCAACTTGCTGATGATGAGTTTAATCCTGATAATATCTTCATAATAGATGGAATAGTAACAACTTTACGCTCTAATGAACGACATCACGCTTTGGTAAGAGAAATTATGAGATTACCAGCAACAAAAGTGATAGAACATCCAGATATTTTTATAAGAGAAACGGAATATGAGTACGATGATTTTGACTATATAGTTGAGCTTAGAAATGATCCAGATGAGGAAATAACTTATGATTTAATTAATACTAGTTTTTCATCTTTTGATATAAGTTAGAATGGGGGTGAATTGATGGAAGATATAGGTCAAACGTTAAAAGAATTAAGGATCAAAAAAGGACTTTCGATTGAAGATATTCAAGAAATGACAAAGATTAGGTCAAGATATATCCAAGCGATAGAGGACGGTAACCTTGATAAACTTCCTGGACAATTTTATGCAAAAGCATTCATAAAATCTTATGCAGAAGTTTTAGAACTTGATCCAGCGATCTTAAAGGAGTATCAAGAGTCCTTACCAAAACCTGACTTGGAAAACATTCCAATCAGATCAAACTATATTCTTGAATCGAAAACATCTAAGCTTGGTAACTGGCTCAGGGTTTCATTAGTTTATGTATTAATCACCATGATAATTGTTTTTGTCTATATTTTCTATGTAAAATACTCTAATGATCAAGACGAAGATTTACGTGGTGATATCATAACTAATCCTAATATTGAGATTGACTCAGTTTCACCTTCAATTCCAAATGAATCGAATAGTGAAACTAATGTCGAACAAAGTGATGAAAAAGAACCCACGGAAGAGTTGGTTCAAATCAAAAAGTTAAAGACTTCATATTACGGTAAGTATCTACTCGACGAATATGAAGTGAGTTATGCACCAGGAACTAAAGTTCAGTTACAATTACGTGCTACAGATGCATGTTGGTATTCGATTCGAGAAAGTGGTCCGGACGGTAAAGAATTGTTAACTGGTACACTTTATTCTGGACAGGAAACAGAGCTAATTTCGTTTGATAAACCTTTATGGATTCACCTTGGAAATGCTGCTGGAGTAGATATTTTTCTGAACGAACAAAAAATTGAAGTCGGAAACGAACAAAATCCTAAATATATACTTTTAAATGTAAAAAATCAAGATTTTTAATTTATTGTAGGGTAAATTGATTTTGAATAGTTTAATGATAATATAAAATTGATTATACTTAAACTAGAGAATTTTTTTCAATTTTAGACTATAATAAAAGAAGGCTTCACAAGGGGGCCTTTTTTTTACATACATTAAAATCATATATGACTTTCTTTTTTGACACCTATTAGCTCTTATAATATACTTGGTGAAGAATTATGCGTACTAGAAAGTTGGGGGACTAGATGAAACAGAAAATGAAGGTATCAATAGTAACTTTAGGATGTGAAAAAAACTTAGTAGATTCGGAAATCATGCTAGGATTGGTTGATGAAAATGGATATGAAATCACAGACGATCAAAAAAATGCAGAAGTAATAGTTGTCAATACATGTGGCTTTATTGATGCTTCTAAGGAGGAGTCAATAAACACTATTTTACAGCTAGCTGAGTATAAAAAGACAGCTAAACTCAAGTCATTAGTTGTTGCAGGATGTTTGAGTCAACGTTATAAAGACGAACTGATACAGGAAATCCCTGAAATAGATGGCTTGGTTGGTACTGGGGAATTTGATCGCATTGTTGAAGTTATTAATAAATCTTTAGATGGAAAAAAGCCAATATTCATTGGCAATCCAATATTTTCCTACGACCGAAAGTTACCGAGAAGAAGATCAACCCCGTCTCATTACGCCTATATAAAAATTGCTGAGGGATGTGACAATTCCTGTACTTTCTGCGTAATCCCTTCACTTAGAGGAAAATTTCGGAGCCGTGGAATAACTTCAATTGTTAATGAGGCAATGGACGTTGTTGCTCAAGGTGTTAAAGAAATCAGTTTAATTGCTCAAGATACTTCATACTACGGTATTGATAAATATGACGAGCTCATGCTTCCAACTTTAATAAATGAGTTATCAAGAATCGATGGATTATATTGGATTCGTCTTCATTATCTTTATCCGGGTTACATTACTGATGAATTAATTGAGGTATTTGAAAAGAATCCTAAGCTCTGTAAGTATATTGATATTCCACTTCAACATAGTGAAGACCATATATTAAAGAAAATGCTAAGGCCTGGGCGTCAGACGGATATCCGTGCATTGATTAGTAAATTGCGTAAAAGAATACCGGATGTGGCATTACGAACTTCAATTATTGTAGGATTTCCAGGAGAGACTGAAGAAGACTTTAACAACCTAGTCGAATTTGTTAAAGAGATTAAGTTTGATCGTTTAGGGGTATTCACCTATTCAGAAGAAGAAGGAACTCCTGCATCTAGACTTCCAAATCAAGTTCCGCAAGAAGAAAAGGAACGAAGAGCTCAAATACTGATGGAAGTTCAAAGGGAGATTGCAAATGAGAATAACTCAAAATTTATCGGTAAAGAACTTAAAGTACTAATTGATCGTTATGATGAAGAAAATGATGTTTATATTGGTAGAACACAATATGATGCACCTGAGATAGATGGTGAGGTTTTTGTAAGTAATATTAAAGCCAATGTTGGAGATATTGTTACTGTGAGAATTACTCATTCATATGATTTTGACCTCGTAGGGGAGGGTATTTCAAATGAATCTGCCAAATAAAATTACATTAGTTAGGATTTTCTTAGTACCAGTTATAATGATTTTTTTATTAATTAAATTTGATTTTGGTGAAATCATAATCGCCGGAGAAGTTGTGACTTACAGTGAAATTATTGCAACTGTGATTTTTATCATCGCTGCTGTAACCGATGGTTTAGATGGTTATATTGCGAGAAAATGGAAATTAATTACTAATCTTGGTAAATTACTAGATCCACTTGCAGATAAATTGCTAATTACCGCATCTTTGATATCGTTAGTGGAAATGCAACGTCTTCCGGCATGGATTGCTATTGTTATTATCAGTAGAGAATTTGCTATAACTGGTTTAAGACAAATAGCTGCTGCAGAAGGGAAGGTAATTGCAGCAAGTAAGTTAGGAAAATTGAAAACTATTACCCAGATAATTGCGGTTGTACTACTAATGCTTAATAATTTTCCTTTCACTTTTTTGCACATACCAGTTGATCAATGGATGATCTGGATTGCTGTAATAATAACTGTTGTATCTGGTGTTGATTATTTTATCAAGAATTTACATGTAATTAAGAAAACTAAGGACAAAAAATAGAAATTTTAAAATTAGAAATTTAAATGTTTGGTTTTGAAGTTAGTTTGCTCTCTTTTGGAGGTAATAGCTGTGTATAAGGGTGAAATAATCGCTGTTGGGACTGAATTATTATTAGGACAGATTGCAAACACAAATGCACAATATATTTCTCGGAAAATGGCTGAAATTGGTATTCCTATATATTTTCATGTTACCGTAGGGGATAATGAACAGCGGCTTAAAGAAGCTATTATCCAAGCTCAAAAGCGCTCAAACATAATAATTTTTACTGGTGGATTAGGTCCAACTCAGGACGACATAACCAAAGAAGTAGCAGCTGATTTGATGAATAAACGAATGTTGCTTCATCAATCAACCTATGAGAAGATCAAAGATTACTTTATCCAAAGAAGAATAAAGATGACAGAAAATAACATTAAGCAGGCGATGATCATTGAAGGAAGTACTGTGTTTCCTAACAATTATGGTTTAGCTGCTGGTCTAGGTTTAGAAATTGGTGAGATAACCTATATCTTTCTTCCTGGGCCTCCATCTGAAATGAAACCAATGCTAGAACACTTTGTTGCTCCGTGGTTAGTAAAGCGTAACCAAGGACAAACTTTTCACTCAAAGATCATGCGATTTGCAGGAATTGGTGAATCTCTTTTGGAGGATAAAGTTGTTGATATCATTGAAAATCAAAGCAATCCAACCGTTGCGTTATATGCAAATGAAGGGGAAGTAACCATTCGGTTAACCGCTAGAGCAGAAGATGAATCAGCAGCATTGTCCATAATTTACCCAATAGAAAAAGAGATCCATAACCGTTTGCAAGATTATCATTTTGGATATGGAGAAGAAAAAATTGAACAAGTAGTATTCAGATTTCTTAATGAGTTAAATTTAACTATTTCAGTCTCGGAGAGCTGCACTGGGGGATTGATTGGGAGACAAATCACTAAAATTCCAGGAAGTTCTCTAGTATACAAAGGTGGTGTTATTTGTTACACCAATGAAATAAAAAGCAAAATACTCCAGGTTCCAGAAGAGATTCTTGAAGAATATGGTGCTGTAAGCATGGAGACAGCTAAAATTCTTGCTGAAAACACTTTAAAACTATTTAATACAGATATCGGGATTTCGATTACAGGTATAGCTGGCCCTGATAAGGTTGAGGGAAAACCTGTGGGATTAACCTATATTGGGATAAGTGAAAAGGGTAAAGAAACTGTAGTTAAAGAAATCCACTTATCCGGAAATAGACAATCTATACAGTGGCGTGCTGCCAAATATGTATTTTACTTTTTATGGGATAGATTAAGAGAAAGGTTGAACGACAAAGAATGAATTTATTTTCCAATTATAAATTAAGTAAGGAAATTTTAATGGCGATAGATAAGATGGGATTTGAAGAACCTTCACCAATTCAGAAGGCCTCTATCCCTTTTATATTGGGTAAGCGGGATTTGATTGGACAAGCCCAAACCGGTACAGGAAAAACGGCGGCTTTTGGTATTCCCATGATAGAAATGATTTCTAAAAAGCCAATAATTCAAGGACTCGTTTTAACACCGACAAGAGAATTAGCGATCCAAGTTTCCGAAGAGTTAAGAAAAATTGCTGCTTTTAAGAGATTAAAAATTTTGCCCATTTATGGTGGTCAACCGATTGGTCGTCAAATAAAGGCGTTAAAAATGGGGATACATATTATTATTGGAACACCCGGAAGAGTCCTAGATCATTTACGTAGAAATACTATCCATTTTAAGGACATTAAATACCTAGTATTAGATGAAGCTGACGAGATGCTAGATATGGGCTTTATAGATGATATAAAAGAAATAATAAGTAAAACACCTAATGATAGGCAAACTTTACTATTTTCTGCTACTATGCCAAGAGAAATACAAAAATTAGCAAAACAATATCTAAAAAAACCTAAATATATTGCGATTAATAGTGGTGATTTAACTAAACCTAGTATTGAACAAATCTATTACAAAGTATTGGATAAATACAAATTAGATAGTCTCTGTCGAATCATAGATAGCCATAAAGTTAGCCTTGGGATTATTTTTTGTCGTACCAAAAAATCTGTGAACGAGCTAACAGAAGCATTACAAGCTAGGGGTTATATGGCAGATGGAATACATGGAGACTTAAGTCAATACCAGAGAAATAAGGTAATGAGAGCTTTTAAAGAAAAATCAATTGAATATTTAATAGCAACTGATGTAGCAGCACGTGGAATAGATATTGGAGATGTGTCCCATGTGATAAATTATGACATTCCTCAAGATCCTGAAAGCTATGTCCATCGTATTGGGAGAACGGGTAGAGCCGATAAGAAGGGGGTTGCAATTACTTTAGTGACTCCTAGAGAAATAAAACAATTACGTACTATTGAAAAGGAGATCGGATCAAAAATTACCCCGAACTCATTACCGACTATGGAAGAAATAATTAATCTTCAACAACTACAGTGGAAAAAACAGATCCAGAACTTGCTTGATAGTAATAGAAATTTATCAGTTTTTAACAATTTATTAGAAGAATTGACAAGTGATTATGCATTAAATGAAGTAGCTGCTGCGGCTTTGCATCTAGCATTTAATGAGCAAACCCAAAATGAAAGTTTGAATGATCCATACTACTTTGGGGAAACCGGCGCAAAGCAAGGAATGGTTAAATTCTTTATGAACATTGGGCGAAATCTTGAATTGACCCCTAAGAAAATCGTGGAATTGGTATCAGAGCAAATTGATATGCCTATTAAAGATATCGGAAAGATTAATATTTTTGACCGCTTCTCTTTTATAGAAGTTAAGGAAGAATTTGCACCTTTTGTATATGAAGGACTAAAAAACTATCGATTTAATGGATATAGAATTTTTCTAGAACCAGCAAGACCCAGATCATAAAACTGCCTCTTTAGTAAATTAGAAAATGTATACAAGGGAATAAATGTTCGTAAAAATACTTGTCTAAAGTCAAAATTCATTATATGATAATACCATAGATTTTCTGAAATAAAAGATAAAGGGGAGAATACGGTGAGTGATCGTAAAGCTGCTTTAGATATGGCACTACGCCAGATCGAAAAACAATTTGGAAAAGGTTCTATTATGAAATTGGGCGAGGCTCATGCAGCTACCAAAGTTGAGACTGTTTCTAGTGGTGCACTAGCTTTAGATATAGCATTAGGTATAGGCGGTTATCCTCGAGGCAGAATTGTTGAAATATATGGACCTGAGTCTTCGGGTAAAACTACTGTAGCCTTACATGCGATTGCTGAAGTCCAAAGAATTGGTGGACAAGCTGCTTTTATTGATGCAGAACATGCTCTAGATCCACAATATGCTAGTAAGTTAGGAGTTAATATTGATGAGCTGTTGCTGTCACAGCCTGACACAGGTGAACAAGCATTAGAAATTGCGGAAGCATTGGTACGCAGTGGGGCAGTAGATATAATTGTTATCGATTCCGTTGCTGCATTGGTTCCTAAAGCTGAAATTGATGGTGAGATGGGAGACTCTCATGTTGGATTACAAGCGAGGCTAATGTCTCAAGCATTAAGAAAACTTTCAGGGGCTATTAATAAGTCCAAGACGATTGCGATTTTTATCAACCAAATTCGTGAAAAAGTTGGAGTAATGTTTGGAAATCCTGAAACTACTCCAGGTGGAAGAGCTTTAAAATTTTATAGCAGTATTCGTCTTGAAGTTAGACGTGCTGAAACTATCAAGCAAGGTAATGAGATGGTTGGAAATAAGACTAAGATAAAGGTTGTTAAAAATAAAGTTGCGCCACCTTTCAAGCAAGCCGATGTAGATATTATGTACGGTGAAGGTATTTCAAGGGAAGGAAGTCTTTTAGATATTGGATCGGATTTAGACATTGTATCTAAAAGTGGTGCTTGGTATTCTTTTAATGATGAAAGACTTGGACAAGGTAGAGAAAACGCCAAACAATACCTTAAGGAGCACCCTGAGATTGCGGAAGAGATAGAATTTAAGATAAGAGAGCACTATAATCTTGGGGATACCCCCGGTACAATCTCAGAAACGGATGGTAATCCTATGATAGAAGCATAATCATTTATGATAGTAATGTGATAGCTAAAAAATAGAGCACCTATTGAGGTGCTCTATTTTTGGAAGGTGAAATTATGTCAAAGATTATGAAGATAACAAAGATTGAACAACAAATTAACAATAAAAAAAGATATAATATCTATGTTAATGACAACTATGCCTTTTCAGTTCATGAAGATGTCTTGATTTCCTTTCGCTTACTTAAAGGTAAAGAGATTGAGCAGGAAGACTTTCAAGCGATTATTCAAGAAGAAGAAAGGAATAAAGTATGGCAAAAGTCACTGAAATACATCAGTTATAGGCCAAGAACTGAATTGGAGGTTAAACAGTACTTAACTCGACAAGGTTATGCCATTGAGCTGATCGAGCCCATTGTAAATAAATTGAAAGACGAGCGACTATTGGATGATAAGTTATACGCAAAGCAATTTATTAATCAAAGGATTAATTCCAATCCGAAGGGGAGAAAATTATTAGCCTATGAGATGAAAAATCGAGGCTTAAGTGATACGGTTATTGGTGATACTTTAGAAGAAATTGATGATAATCTAGAATATGAGATGGCAGTGAAATTGACAGAAAAGAAATTAAAACAACTTAAAGGCCAAAATCGAACGGAAGTTCAAAGAAAATTGGCTGCTTATCTTGGTCGAAGAGGATTTTCCTACAATACAATCAATAGAATACTGCAAGAGCACAATGGAAATAATTTACAGTCGGAAGAATCATTTTAAATTGGTGCTTCTTGACAACCCTTACATTGAATAATAAAATAATTATGTATATTTTTTTCAGTTCCATTTCTATTTTTACTTTGATTATGTCATTTCCTTTAACAATGAAAGATTTTAAAATGAACGAATTCCAAAGACCGAGCTGGGATCGGTCTTATTTTTTAGGTAAGCAAAGGGAGGTGAACCTATGGATGTATTTGATATTTCCCTTTTGCTTGCGTCAACTACTGTAGGAGTAAGTGTGGGTTATTTAATTAGAAGATCCATTGCTGAAGCGAAGATCTCAGGTGCTGAAGAGGCGGCTAGAAAGATTGTTGAACAGGCAAATAAAGAAGCCGAGGCTTATAAAAGAGAGTTGATTTTAGAAGCAAAGGATGAAGCCTACAGAATTAAAAATGAAGCCGATAGAGATATTAGAGAGAGACTATATGAAATTCAACGTTTAGAAAGAAGATTACTTCAAAAAGAGGAGTCATTAGATAAGAAACATGAACAATTAGACAGAAAAGAAGAATCTCTAAATCAAAAGGAAAAATTAATATCAGAGACGCGAGCAAAGGTTGAAGAATTGTTGCAAGAACAGATTGCTGAACTCGAAAGAATTTCGGGCTTAACTTCAGAAGAGGCTAAACAAATCATCTTAGAAAATGTTGAGCGAGAAGTCCGTCATGAAGCTGCATTAAAGATAAAAGAAATTGAGCAAAAAACTCGTGAGGATGCAGACAAGAAAGCTAGGGAAATTATAACTACTGCGATTCAACGTTGTGCTGCTGATCATGTTGCAGAAACCACCATTTCTGTAGTTACTCTGCCAAATGATGAGATGAAGGGTAGAATTATTGGTAGAGAAGGAAGGAATATTCGAGCTTTAGAAACCTTAACGGGTATTGATCTGATTATTGATGATACTCCTGAGGCTGTGATTTTATCCGGGTTTGATCCGATAAGGAGAGAGATCGCTCGTACTGCTCTTGAAAAATTAGTTGCAGATGGCAGAATTCATCCGGCAAGAATCGAGGAGATGGTGCTTAAAGCTCGAAAGGATGTTGATGAGAGAATTAGAGATTACGGTGAACAAGCTACTTTTGAAGTAGGTGTTCATAATTTGCATCCTGATTTGATTAAAATTTTAGGTCGACTTAAGTTTAGAACTAGTTATGGGCAAAACGTATTGAAACATTCCATTGAAGTTGCTCATCTATGTGGTTTAATGGCTGCTGAACTAGGAGTAGACGTAACACTAGCTAAGCGTGCAGGGTTATTACATGACATTGGTAAAGCAATTGATCATGAAGTGGAAGGATCACACGTAGAAATAGGAGTCGAATTAACAAAAAAATATAATGAACATCCTGTAGTGATCAATAGTATAGCTTCTCACCATGGAGATGTTGAACCTACATCAACAATTTCAGTACTAGTTGGTGCAGCTGATGCTTTATCTGCAGCAAGACCTGGTGCTAGACGTGAGACTTTAGAAACTTATATTAAACGATTGGAAAAGTTAGAAGAAATATCAAACTCCTTTGTTGGGGTTGAAAAATCTTATGCGATCCAAGCAGGAAGAGAAGTTAGGATCATGGTTAACCCAGAAAATATTAGTGATTCTGATGCTTATCTTCTTGCAAGGGATATTACTAAACGGATAGAAAATGAACTTGATTATCCTGGGCATATTAAAGTTACTGTTATACGTGAAACTAGAGCGGTCGAATATGCAAAATAAAGTGGCGATAGCCACTTTATTTTTTTAAACTTTAGAATAAATATGGTGATCTTGGAAAATATGGGGTAATAAAGAAATCTAGAATTTAGTTACAAAAATATTAGGATTGCATGACGTTATATGAATCTCTCGCTTAGATGCAGGGTTTAAGTTATAATAATCGTTGAAGTAATCATGATGTTTTTTAGGAACTAGGGGTTACGGCAATGACTAGAGGGAGTGACAAAATATGAGAATTTTATTTATAGGTGATATAGTTGGTTCTCCGGGTAGATTGGCGATAGAAGAAAATATTGTGAAATTGAAAGAAAAATATCATCCACACATTATCATTGCTAATGGAGAAAATGCTGCTGGAGGCAGAGGAATAAATGAAAAAATAGTGAAACAATTTTTTCAATGGGGAATTAATGTAATTACCTTAGGAAATCACACGTGGGATCAAAAGGCTATTTTTGACTTTATTGATGATTACAAAAATTTAATAAGGCCTGCTAATTTTCCAGAAGGTACACCTGGAAATGGATATACGATGATTCATTTTAACAATTTTAAACTTGCAGTTATAAACTTACAGGGGCGAACATATCTTCCACCCCTTGAATGTCCATTTAAAACTGTAGATATGTTAATTGAGAAAATTAAAAAAGAAACAGTTAATATTATCGTCGATTTTCATGCTGAAGCAACTTCTGAAAAACAAGCACTAGCTTGGTATCTAGATGGAAGAGTATCTGCAGTTATTGGGACACACACCCACGTTCAGACTGGTGATGAAAGAATCCTTCCAAATGGAACAGCTTATATTACTGATGTGGGAATGGTAGGTCCTTATGATGGAATATTGGGTATGAAAAAAGAGGCGGTAATCGATAAGTTTCTTACTCAATTACCTAATAGATTTGAAGTGGATAAGAGTAGTAAATGGCAGTTAAATAGTGTGATTATAGATATTAATCTTGTAACAGGTAAAGCTGAAAAAATTGAACGTATAAGGATTGATCCTGATCATCCACTATGGTAGGGTTTGTTCTAAATTTTTTGATATTTTTTATTTAACTGGAAGGAATCATTTGAAGATTTAACGAATATATATAGTAGTGGTTTCAATCCATCAATTGAGGAGGTTTCAATCCATGGAAGTATTAAAGGTTTCAGCAAAATCTAACCCTAATTCTGTTGCAGGTGCACTAGCTGGAGTACTTCGCGAGCGTGGTGCCGCTGAAATACAGGCTATTGGCGCGGGTGCACTTAATCAAGCTGTGAAAGCAGTAGCGATTGCTAGAGGGTTCGTTGCGCCAAGTGGTGTTGACCTTATATGTATACCTGCCTTCACAGATATTGTAATTGACGGTGAAGAGCGGACAGCTATCAAATTGATTGTCGAGCCACGATAAAACTAAGCATAGAAAACCTGTTTTTCCCTAGGAAAAACAGGTTTTTCTCCTTTTAAGAACAATAGCAAGGGAGAGATATTCTTTGATCATTGATGCGCATACTGATGTTTTATGGAAGATGTTAAAGGATGAAAAACTTGATTTTTACCAATCCAGCGATCAATTAAGTTTGAATTTTCCAAAAATGATTAATGTTGGGGTTAGTGTTCAAATATTTGCTATTTTTGTTTCTACATCAAAACAGCCGAAATTCCAACAAGCTATTAAATCAATTGATACTTTTTACGAAAAAATAATTAAAAAAGCTGATAAAATTCAATTAGCAACAACTTACTTCCAACTAGAGGAGATATTAAAAGCTAAGAAAATAGCTGGACTGCTATCGTTAGAAGGTGCTGAAGCTTTAGAGGGAGATTTAAGTAAGCTAAGAATACTTCACAAACTCGGGGTGAAAATAATTGGTTTAACATGGAATCATGCTAATGAAGTTGCTGATGGAATTATGGAACCAAGGGGTGGTGGCTTAACCACTTTCGGGAAGATGGTAATTGATGAAATGAACAGATTAAATATGATAGTTGATGTATCGCATCTTTCTGAAAAAGGATTTTGGGACGTAGTTGAAATTACTAGAAAACCAATCATCGCCTCACATTCAAATACTAGAAAGTTTTGCAATCATCCTAGAAATTTAACAGATAAGCAAATTAAAGCCATTATAGAGAGCGGTGGGATGATTGGAATTACATTTGTTAAAAATTTTGTAGCAAATAAAGATCACGCAACTATTGATGATTTAATTCTGCACATAGAACATATTGCTGAGTTGGGAGGAATCTCTAATGTTGGATTAGGTTCTGACTTTGATGGGGCAACTACTTTATCTGAATTACAAGATGCTAGAGATCTTGATAATCTAGCAAATAATTTACATAAAAAATTTCCAAGCCATATTGTAAGAGCAATTTTAGGTGATAACTGGCTAAATTACTTTAAAAGAGCCTTATAAATCTGAATGATCAGATTATTACGAAATAGTGAGAGAAACAATATATCTATTGATTTTTTAAGCTTTTTTTTATTGTTTTACAATTTTATAAAGAATACTAAATAGTTAAATAGTTTGCATTTTTTTAAAATTAGTCATACACTAGAGCAGGGATTATGTTATATTTAAGGTAAGGTGACTAATAGAGATAAAAAATATATTACATCAAATGGGCAATTACAGATTTTTATTATTAAAAGGGGTGGAGAAAAAATGGTTAATCAACTTTCATGGAAAGTTGGAGGGCAACAGGGTGAAGGCATAGATAGTACTGGTGAAATTTTTGCAACGGCACTTAATAGACTTGGCTATCATTTATTCGGCTATCGTCATTTTTCTTCTAGGATTAAGGGTGGTCACACTAATTATAAGATTAGAGTTACTACTAAATCTATGAAAGCAATCTCAGACAATCTAGATATATTAGTTGCCTTTGATCAAGAGACAATCGACTTAAATAGTGGTGAATTACGTGATGGCGGAGTTATAATTGCTGATTCCAAATTTAAGCCTGTAGCAAACAAGGATAATGTTAGGCTTTTATCGGTACCTTTTACAGAAATTTCACGAAATCTTGGGAATATCTTAATGAAAAATATGGTAGCTCTTGGTGCAACAAGTGCTTTGTTAGGGTTATCAATTGAAAGTTTTAAAGAGATAATAGAGGAAATGTTCTTAAGAAAAGGTCAAGAAGTTGTTGATAAAAATATGGAAGCGCTTAAACAAGGCGCAGAATATGTAAACAAGGAGACTAATGGTCCATTAGAAGAATTACGTTTAGCTGAAGCTGATGGTAAAAAACGTCTTTTCATGACAGGTAATGAAGCGGTTGCCTTAGGCGCAATCGCTGCAGGAGTGCGTTTTATGCCTGCATATCCTATTACCCCAGCTTCTGAAGTGATGGAATATCTAATAAAGAAACTACCTAAGTTTGGTGGAACTGTAATTCAAACTGAAGATGAAATTGCTGCGGTTACAATGGCGATTGGAGCCTCTTATGGCGGAGTTCGTACAATGACATCTACTTCTGGACCTGGTTTAGCATTAATGCAAGAAGCTATAGGGTTAGCAGGTATTACTGAAACTCCATTAGTTATTGTTGATGTCCAACGTGGTGGTCCTAGTACAGGGTTACCAACAAAAAATGAACAAAGTGATTTTAACGCTGCAATATTTGGAACCCATGGTGAAATTCCAAAAATCGTCATTGCACCTAATTCTATCGAGGACGCATTTTATGATACCGTAGAAGCATTTAATCTTGCAGACCGCTATCAATGCCCAGTTATCGTATTAACTGATTTAGCATTGGGCATGGGTAAACAAACTGTGGAACCTCTTGATTATGATAAAATTGAAATTGATCGCGGAAAATACTTGGGTGACCAAGAGCTACCAGAATTAGAGGGAGAACTTTATAAGCGTTATTTGTTCACTGAAGACGGAATTTCACCTAGAGTAATCCCCGGACAGAAGAACGGTATCCATCATGTAACTGGTGTTGAACATGCTGAAACTGGTCTCCCATCTGAAAACCCAGTTAATCGCAAAAAGATGATGGAAAAACGCTTAAATAAAATTAATAATATTAAGATTAATAACCCAGTTATTATAAATAAATCACACGATGAAGCAGAAATCTTAGTAATTGGTATCGGATCAACCCATGGGGCTATTGCAGAGGCAGTAAGTAGATTAGAAAAAGATGGTTATAAAATTAACCAAGCCCATATTCGTCTAATTCATCCATTACCTAAAGATCAATTAAAGGAATTAATGGAAAAAGCCAAGAAGGTAATAGTTGTCGAAAATAATGGTACAGGACAAATTGCTAATTTATTAAATATGAATTTTGGTATGATCGATAAAGTTAAAAGCTTACTTAAGTATGATGGTAATCCTTTCTTACCTTCTGAGATTTATGACGGAATTAGGGGGTTGATCTAAATGTCAACATTTAAAGACTTTCGTATTGATATAAAACCTAACTGGTGTCCAGGTTGTGGAGATTATTCCGTTTTAACAGCTATCCAAAAAGCAGCAGCTAATATAGGACTTGAACCAGAAAATATGGCAGTTGTTTCTGGTATTGGATGTTCCGGTCGTATTTCAGGATATATTAAATCTTATGGATTCCATAGTATCCATGGACGTGCTCTTCCAATTGCTCAAGGTGTTAAGATGGCAAATCGTGATTTAACCGTATTAGCGGCAGGTGGAGATGGAGACGGATTTGCAATCGGTACAAATCATACTATTCATGCGATTAGAAGAAATATTGACATTACCTATGTTGTTATGGACAATCATATTTATGGATTAACTAAAGGTCAAACATCGCCTTTAAGTTCTTTTGGAGCAAAAACAAAAAGTACTCCATTGGGATCAATTGAACAACCTATTCGTCCATTAGAATTGGCGATTTCTGCGGGCGCTGGTTTTGTTGCTCAAGGTTTTGCAGGTAATCTTGCTCAATTAACTAAGATCATTGAAGAAGGTATTAAACATAAAGGTTTTTCTTTCATCAATGTATTTAGTCCATGTATAGCTTTTAATAAGTTTAACACTTATGATTGGTTTAAAGAGCGTATTGTCAATTTAGATGAAGATCAAAATTTTGATAATTCAAATAGGGTTTTAGCAGTTCAAAAAGTTATGGAACATGATAGCTTAGTAACTGGTATCGTCTATCGAGACCCAGAACGTGAATCATATGAGAATTTAGTTCCTAACTTTAAGCAAGAGCCTTTAGTTAAACAAAATATGAGTATTTCTAGAGAAGATTTCACAGATCTCTTAAGAGAATTTGAATAATAATAAAAAATTATGACTACCCAGATAAATAAATGGGTGGTCATTATTTTTTTAATTTGTAACAATTGATAAAAATAAGTTATAATGTATATTGCCTTACATAACATACATCATAGGGAAGGAGTTTATGCAATGAGGGTACCTGTGGGTATTTCTAACCGTCATATACATTTATCAAGAAATGATTTAGATGCTCTATTTGGAGAGGGATATGAACTAAATATATTAAAGGATTTATCCCAACCGGGCCAATATGCATCAAAGGAAGTTGTAACTATTGTAGGGCCTAAGGGGAAAATAGAAAATGTGCGCATTCTTGGACCTGTACGGAGGGAAACTCAAGTTGAAATATCTCGTACGGACAGCTTTGCATTGGGAGTGAAACCTCCTGTACGTGATTCAGGGTTATTAGTGGATACTCCAGGGGTCAAGATAATTGGACCTAAAGGTGAAGTTGAGCTGGAAAAGGGAGTAATTTTAGCAGCTCGACATA
Source organism: Vulcanibacillus modesticaldus (assembly GCF_001730235.1). Lineage (GTDB taxonomy): Bacteria > Bacillota > Bacilli > Tepidibacillales > Tepidibacillaceae > Vulcanibacillus > Vulcanibacillus modesticaldus. The sequence goes on from NZ_MIJF01000001.1 coordinate 157,997, forward strand.
TTCATTTCCATACTTCAGACGCTAAGGAATTTGGTGTTAAAGATCAAGACCGCGTTCGTGTACAAGTAGGAGGCGAAAGGGGTGTAATTTTCGAAAATGTTTTAGCAAGAGTTTCCGAAAATTATGCTCTTGAATTCCATGTAGACACAGACGAAGCGAATGCAGCAGGCCTTAAAAATGGTGATGAAGTAGAAGTACTGTATTACGAGAATTGATTAATATGATTTATAAGAGGAAACATCAGTTAAAGAATTGGCTTTTGCCAATTCTTTAATTCTAAATCCGAGATTTTTAAGTCATATATCAAAATATATAACACATAGTTGAAAATACTATAGAAGTTAAAATAAGAAAGGTTGAAATAATAAATGAGTTTTCAAAGAGTGTTGGAATACGCTCATAAACTTGTAGAAGAACGAACTAATCAGGGAGATATAGTCGTTGACGCTACCTTAGGGAATGGGAATGATACGTTGTTTTTGGCAAAACTTGTTGGGGATTCAGGGAGAGTTTATGGTTTTGACGTACAGAGGGAAGCGATTGCGAAAACAATTGCCAAATTAAAAATTGACAATTTAGATTCTCGAGTAGAATGTATTGAAGCTAGTCATGAATACATTGATAAATGGGTAAAGGAACCAGTAACAGCGGCGATGTTCAATTTAGGTTATCTACCGGGCTCAGATAAATCGATAACAACTAAACCACAAACCACTATAAAAGCAATTGAGATCCTACTTAAACTTTTAAAAGTTGGAGGAGTTATAACTTTAGTACTTTATATCGGACATGATGGAGGAGCTGAGGCAGCAGAAGTTGAAAAATACTTACAAACACTACCTCAAAAAAAATATGCTGTTATTAAATATCGATTCTTAAACCAGGTCCATAACCCACCGTTCCTTATAGCGATAGAAAAAATCAGAGAATAAAAAATTAACTTATTTTTTTCAAAAAAAAATACTTCTGTCTACTAGGTATGGACAACTCATATTTACTATTTTAGGCTTCGGTGATATAATGACTCTGATGTTACTAAGTTTTTTAGTATTTCCAACTCGAAAGGAGAGTACACTGTGGAAGGAAAAATGAAAGCTATTGTGAAGTCTCAAAGTGGACCTGGCGCGGAATTAAAAGAGGTTGATATACCGAAGATCAAACCAAATGAAGCGTTAGTAAAAGTAAAAGCTACTTCTATCTGTGGCACAGATGTACATATATATACTTGGGATGATTGGGCAGCAAGTCGTATTAAGCCTGAAATGATCTTTGGACATGAGTTTTCTGGAGAAGTCGTCGAGGTAGGTAGCGAAGTTACAAATGTAAAGGTTGGGGACCATGTTTCTGCTGAAACCCATATTATTTGTAATGAGTGTCATCAATGCCAAATCGGTCAATATCATGTATGTCAAAATACAGAAATATTAGGTGTAGATCGTAATGGTGTTTTTGCTGAGTATGTTGCGATTCCGGCGACCAACTTATGGAAGAATGATCGGGACCTTCCGTTTGAAATCGCTTCCATCCAGGAACCAATGGGTAATGCTGTTCACACACTTTTATCGGGAGAAGTAACAGGTAAAAATGTGGTAGTTATTGGTGCAGGACCTATCGGTATAATGGCGGCAGCTACTGCGAAGGCAATTGGAGCTAAGCAGGTAATAATTACGGATATTAACGATTATCGTTTGAAATTAGCTGAAAAAATGGGTGCTACAATAACTATTAATTCCAGCGAAGTAGATCCTGTAAAGGAAGTATATGATATAACTGATGGTAATGGGGCAGATGTTGTCTTGGAAATGTCTGGACACCCCGTTGCTATTCAACAAGGTTTTAAAATGCTAACATTTGGTGGTAGAATATCAATGTTAGGATTACCTTCAAAGTCAGTTGAAATCGATATTACAAACGATATTGTTTTCAAAGGTGCAACTATCCATGGTATTACTGGAAGAAAAATCTTTGAAACTTGGCAACAAGTTTCTGGTTTATTAAAATCAGGTGCTGTTGATTTAAATCCAATTATAACCCACACCCTTCCATTAGAAGAATTTGAAAAAGGTTTTGAATTGATGATCAGTGGTAAGTCAGGGAAGGTAGTATTAATCCCTTAAATTTTTATAAAAAATATATTAAAGAAAAGGAGGAAGATGATGAAAGGATTTGAATATCTACACGAAGAGCTTGAGTCCATGAAAGAACAGGGTTTATTCCGAAACTTAGTAGAAATCGAGTCAGACCAATGTGCAAAAGTTGTAATCAATGGGAAAGAAGTAATTCAACTTTCTTCCAATAACTATTTGGGTCTAACCAACCACCCACGTTTAAAAGAGGCTGCTCTAAAAGCTGTTGAGAAGTATGGAGCGGGAACCGGCTCTGTTCGTACAATCGCTGGGACTTTTAGTATGCATAATGACTTTGAGGCAAAACTTGCGAAATTTAAGCATACTGAAGCTGCGTTAGTTTTCCAATCAGGTTTTACAGCTAATGTGGGTGTTTTATCATCTTTATTAACTGAGCAAGACGTTGTAATAAGTGATGAATTAAACCACGCAAGTATTATTGATGGTATTCGCTTAACAAAAGCAGCTCGTCGTATCTATAAACATAATGACATGGATGATCTCAAAGAAGCATTAGAAGAAACTCAGAAATATCGTAAGCGATTAATCGTTACTGATGGCGTATTCAGTATGGATGGGGATATTGCTCGATTACCAGAAATTGTTGAATTAGCAGAACAATATGATGCGCTTGTTATGGTTGATGATGCCCATGCAAGCGGAGTCTTAGGGGACAATGGTAGAGGTACTGTAGACCACTTTAAACTTAATGGTAGAGTACATATTCAAGTTGGTACTTTATCTAAGGCAATTGGTGTTTTAGGAGGATATGTCGCCAGTGATCAGGTTGTTAGAGATTATTTGATTCATAGGGCACGGCCATTCCTATTTAGTACTTCTCATCCACCAGCAGTAACTGCTGCGGCTAGTGCAGCTATTGATTTATTGCTAGATGAGCCTCAATTGATTGAGCGTTTGTGGGATAACACTAAATTCTTTAAAGAAGGATTAAAAAATTTAGGTTTCGATATTGGAGTAAGTGAGACACCTATTACTCCAGTAATTGTTGGTGATGGTGCACTTTCACATAAGTTATCTGATCGTCTGTTAGAAGAAGGAGTTTTTGCACAAGGAATTGCCTATCCAACAGTTCCAAAGGGTAAAGCTAGAGTGAGGACAATCGTAACTGCTGCTCACAGTAAGGAAGATTTACAAAAGGCCTTAGATGCTTTCGAAAAAGTAGGTAAAGAATTAAAAATTATTAAATAAAATAGCAGCCTTCTGGCTGCTATTTTTGTAGTACCTATTCTTCATTTGGGGAGCCAATTTTCATATGAAAACTTGGCTTTTTACCTTTTAATCCTTCATAATGCTCAGGGGCATACTGATTTTTTTGAGATTTTGCTTCTCTAGCTCTAGGTACTCCTTTAGGTTTGTATAGCTCTGTTGCAAACTCTTCCCTAGCAAAATCACGTTTATTTCTAAAAATATCGTTATTGTTTGGCATAATATCTCCCCCAAATCAGAATGGTGTATCTTTAAGATACCCATTTTTATAAAAATTACGAAAAAAATTGTCCTTTAAAAAATAACAAATTCTTGATATAATACTACATTGTATTATTACTATTCATTTAGTAAAAACTTTAACAATTCTTTTTTATAAATTAAAAAGCAATAGCGTTGCATAAAAGTTATAGTGGTTAGTTCACACAATATTCTGAACAATATTTTCCTAAACTTCGACCAAAGAACCAGTAACCAACTAAAGGTGATCACTGTCCATTTGGCAATTATTACTATTTGATTTAATTATTCACAAAAAAACAAAACAACTTACAATAACTATTTTTATCCTGGTGCTTTAACCATTAACTTTATCCAATTATCGTATGGCTTCCAAAGTAAAATTCGTAACCAGCGA
>NZ_MIJF01000002.1 GCF_001730235.1 Vulcanibacillus modesticaldus
CTGGTTGCCTCCTCATCTCCTATGTGTTCAGAGATGGGTATGCTTCCATTACGAAGCATGGGTTCCCCCATTCGGAAATCCCCGGATCAATGCTCACTTACAGCTCCCCGAGGCATATCGGTGTTCGTCCCGTCCTTCTTCGGCTCCTAGCACCAAGGCATCCACCGTGCGCCCTTTGTAGCTTAACCTATTCTTTACGCTCTTCTCGGTGAATTTCTTTTTCTCGCTATCTAGTTTTCAAGGTGCATTCTCTTGAAAGAGTTCTTTACTCTTTCAAAACTAAACAGTGTATCCAAGCCCTTTTTTTCTCATCTCTTAAGATGAGTCGACTCCATAGAAAGGAGGTGATCCAGCCGCACCTTCCGATACGGCTACCTTGTTACGACTTCACCCCAATCATCTGCCCCACCTTAGGCGGCTGGCTCCATATTGGTTACCTCACCGACTTTGGGTGTTGCAAACTCTCGTGGTGTGACGGGCGGTGTGTACAAGGCCCGGGAACGTATTCACCGCGGCA
>NZ_MIJF01000003.1 GCF_001730235.1 Vulcanibacillus modesticaldus
GTAATTTAGCATGAGGTTAGTCTTCAGTCTGAGCACTCTTTTATTTAGAAAAAGAGTGCTTTTTTATTACTTGGGAAATTACCGTTATTTATTTTTGTGGAAAAGTCAGAAATTGTATTTGTAACGTGCCACCTTGGTTTAAGGGTGTAGATTTAGAAATTTTTTAAGGTGTAAATGATTATACGTTATATTATAATAATATAAATAACTTGAGAATTAAGCCAAAAAATTAACTGGTTTATATCTATAAAATATAAGCAAAAAGAGGTTTTCTATGGATAAAGCAAATGCACCGCTTTTTGATAAATTAGTCTCCTATTATCAGCGAAACTCGATATCTTTTCATGTTCCAGGTCATAAAATGGGAGAAGGTTTCAGTCCTTTAGGACGAAAGGTTTATCAAGAAATATTAAAGATAGATATGACCGAAATTCCTGGTTTAGATGATTTGCATCAACCCGAAGGGGTAATTTTAGAAGCTGAACAAAGGGCGGCAAAACTATTTGGAGCCGATCATACATTTTTTCTTGTGAATGGTAGTACTACAGGGAATCTAGCGATGATACTAGCAACTTGTCAGCCAGGAGACAAAATTATTGTACAAAGAAATGTCCATAAATCAGTGATTCATGGTTTAATGCTTGCAAGAGCAGTACCGATCTATATAAATCCTAAAATGATACCTCAACTAGGGATAGCTGGTAGTATTAACAAAGAAAGTTTGGAACAAACCTTAAGGACTCATCCTGATGCCAAAGGAGTATTTATTATGAATCCCAATTATTATGGAATTGGGATTGATTTAAAGGAAATAATTGACTTGGTTCACAGTTATAAAATTCCAATATTAGTTGATGAAGCCCATGGGGCTCATTTTGGCTTACATCCCTCCTTTCCTAGCTCCTCTTTAGAGATGGGGGCAGATATTGTTGTCCAATCTACTCATAAAACCCTATTTGCAATGACAATGGGTTCTATGCTTCATGTTAGAAGTAAATATATTGACGTAGATCGATTAAAGTTATACCTATCAATGATTCAAACTTCCAGTCCCTCTTATCCGATCATGGCTTCTTTAGATTTGACATGTCACTGGATTGAAAAAGAAGGCAAAGGTCTGTGGGATAATATAATTCAGTTACTTGATGATTTTTATCAAAAAGTTGATCAATTAAAAATAATGAGAGTAAAACATCGATTGGATAGACGTTATTTTCTTGATCCATTAAAAATAATTATTCATAGTCAAAATAAGAAGGTTTCAGGAGTAGATATTCAAAAATATCTAGAACAGAAAAACATATATTTAGAATTAGCTGATTTATATAATGCTCTATCCATCGTTACCCCAGGTACAAGCTATCAAGATTTAAAGCGATTAAGCGATGGTTTATGGGAAATTGAGCAAACACTTATTAATTCTATTGATGATATACAGGATATTGAAAATACAGAGGTTGGATCTGTAGATCATTTTATTTTTTTAAATAACAAGCAAAGTAAAATTTCCTTAGAAAAAATTCTTTATAGCAAAACTAGATTGGTATCGCTACAGGAATCAATAGGGAAAATAGCAGCCGAAATGGTGATTCCTTACCCGCCGGGGATACCAGTGTTACAATTAGGTGAAGAGATAACGAAGGAGACGATCGAGTATTTGATAGAATTAAAAGATAAAGGTATAAGATTTCAAGGAATTCATGATCATTATTTACAGCGAATTAAGGTTTTAGATCAATAAATTGGAGGCAGGAATGTGAAAGGATTATTCATTACATTTGAAGGTCCAGATGGATCAGGAAAAACAACTCAATTGCAATTATTAGCTAATTACTTGCGTGAACAAGGGTATGATGTTGTTACTACTAGAGAACCCGGTGGAACACACATCAGCGACCAGATTAGAAAGATATTGTTAGATCCTAATCATTTAGAACTTAAAAATCAAACTGAAATCTTACTGTATGCAGCTTCAAGGGCGCAGTTGGTACATGAACTGATAATTCCAGCTTTAGAGCAAGGAAAAATAGTTTTATGTGATCGTTATATTGATGCAAGTATTGCTTACCAATCTTACGGATTAGGGATAGATAAGGAAATTGTCGAAGAGATAAATAGATTTGCCAGTTCCCAATTACAACCTAATAGGACATACCTACTATATATTTCTCCTGAATTAGGAAGAGAACGAATGATAAAAAGAAATAATCGGGAGTTTGACAGTGATTTAGACCGGATCGAGCAAAAAGACATAGAATATCATGAAAGGGTCTATCAGGGATTTTCAGTACTTGCAGAAGAATATCCTAATCGAATATTAAAAATCGACGCTAATAAATCGATAGAAATGATTTTTGAAGTGATAAAAAAAGATTTTGAAAAGTTTTTAAATATGAATTGGAAGGAGGGGTAATTTAATGAAACTTGTTATTGCCATTATCCAAGATAAGGATAGCCAAAGATTTTCAAATGCGCTAATTAGAGAAAATATTAGAGCTACAAAATTAGCAAGCACCGGAGGATTTCTTAGGTCTGGCAATACAACATTTTTTATAGGTATAGAAGATGAGCGGGTAGAAGATGTTTTAACAATAATTAAAGAGAATTGTAAGTCTAGAGAGCAATTAGTTTCACCAATATCTTCATTGGGTGGAAATGCAGATTCATATATTCCTTATCCTGTTGAAGTACAAGTTGGTGGGGCTACAGTATTTGTATTACCGATTGAACAATATTTTCAATTTTAGGATTGATTGTTATGAGGATAGGTCAAATAAGTCAAGGTTCTTCAATTAAGTTAAAATCTAAAAGAAATATCGAAAACTTCGAATCGAACAAGGGTTTTTCTGATTTTTTACATCAAGAGGGGAAGCGACATTCAATAGAGTATCTCAATAAATTACTGAATGAAATTGATGAACAAGGAGAAAAATTGACTAAAACAAAAAAACTAAAGGATTTAGAAGCATATAAAAGGGCTATCAAAAAGTTTATGGAAGAGGTTATAAATGGGGCGCTTGCCTTGGAAGAGAGATTTGGTTTTGATTCGCGAGGAAGACAAAAAAGATACAAAATTATTAAAGAAATAGATCAAAGGTTAATTGAATTAACAGATGGGATAATAGAGAAAGAAGGCAAACAACTTAATATTCTAGATCAGATTGGTGAGATTAGAGGTTTGCTAGTAAATCTTTATTATTGATTTTTGCTAGGTAGGGATGAATCAATGGCTATGTCAAATGTATTAGGACAGAAAAGGATTGCAAAATTATTAACAGGGATGATTGAACATCAACGTGTTTCCCATGCCTATATATTTGCTGGTCCTAAAGGTGTAGGAAAAGATAAGATGGCATTAGAATTTGCTAAAGCATTAAATTGCATTTCCACCCAAGCTGATGCCTGTGATAGTTGTCATAATTGTCGCCGAATTGAGCATCATAATCATCAAGATGTTATTTGGATAGAGCCAGATGGGAAGTCCATCAAAATTGAACAAATTCGTCAGTTGCAGAAGAGTTTTCAGTACAAATTAGTAGACTCCAAATATAAAGTACTGATTATCAAACAGGCAGAATTTATGACCTTACAAGCAGCAAATAGCTTATTAAAGTTTTTAGAAGAACCAATATCACCATTGGTTGCTATATTGCTCGTCGAAAGTCAACATCAGTTAATATCTACAATAAGGTCTCGGTGTCAAATAATAACTTTTCCCTATTTAGATCAACAAAGTATAGTGCAAGAAATGAAACAAAAAGGTTATCGGGAAGTAGAAATTTTACTTGCCTCAAATTTAACGGTAGATATTGAGGAAGTCAAAAACATTTTAGACTCTGATGAATTTGCACAAATGAAAAATATAATGGTACAATGGAACGAGGAAATATATTCTGAAGATTATCGTGCATTATTAACAGTAAATGATAAAATAGTTAAGAATGATTATATAAAACAACATTTATCGCAATTTTTGGACTTGCTGATTTTATGGTATAGAGATATTCTGAATGTTAAATTAAATAGAAATGCATTCTTGGTTTACAGGGATTATGAAAATATTTTAATTAAGCAAGGTATGCAACTAACAGAAGAACGGCTCATTGATCAAATTGAGAAGATTTTCTTTGCAAAGAAACAAATTGCGGCAAATGTAAATTTACAATTAGCATTAGAACATTTGGTTCTATCTATTTGGGAGGGATAATTATTTGTGTACTCAGTAGTAGGAGTTCGTTTTAAAAAAGCTGGCAAGATATATTATTTTGATCCAGATGATTTGATGATAGATGAAGGTCAATATGTAATCGTAGAAACTGCTAGAGGTATCGAATATGGCCAAGTCGTTATTGGTAAGAAAGAAGTAAGTGAGGAAGATGTTGTACTACCTTTAAAAAAAGTCATAAGATTAGCAAATGAAGAAGATGCAATAATTGTTGAAAAAAATAAGGCTGATGCCAAAGCAGCTTTTAATGTTTGTTTAGAAAAAATCGAAAAACATGGTTTAGAAATGAAATTGGTCGATGTGGAATACACTTTTGATAGAAATAAGATCATATTTTATTTTACCGCTGATGGCAGAGTCGATTTTAGAGAGCTAGTTAAGGATTTGGCTGCCGTATTCAAAACCAGGATTGAATTAAGACAAATTGGTGTAAGAGATGAAGCAAAAATGCTCGGTGGAATTGGGCCATGTGGCCGAGTTTTATGTTGCAAATCATTTTTAGGTGACTTTGAACCAGTATCGATAAAGATGGCTAAAGATCAAAATTTATCTTTAAATCCAGCCAAAATTTCAGGATTATGTGGACGTTTGATGTGCTGTCTTAAATATGAGAATGATAATTATGAGGCTAGTAAACAGGATTTACCTGAAGTAGGCAGTAATGTTATGACGCCTATGGGTATTGGCCGAGTTGTAGGGCTTAATATATTAGAAAGAAAGGTTCAGGTTGAACTTAAAGAAACCCAGACTGTGGAAATTTTACCTCTAGATGATGTAGTTGAAGGGGATTTTGAATTTTAATACTTGGGGTGATAATGTGGAAAAAAACGAAATTTTTTCACATATAGTTGATATTGAAGAAAAATTGGGGAATTTATATCGTGAATTAGGACAACTAAAACAAAAAGTCGTCACCCTTTTAGAGGAAAATCACCATTTACGGATAGAAAATGAGGAATTGCGTCGAAGATTAGAAAGTGAGTATACTTCATCAGAAAAAAAGGGTAAATCTAAGTCTACTATTAATAATAAAAAGGTTGTTGGAGAAGGTTACGATAACTTAGCTCGATTATACCATGAAGGTTTTCATGTATGTAATCTGCATTTTGGTAACCTAAGGACAGAAGGAGATTGTTTATTTTGCTTATCTTTTCTTAACAAGTCTCAATAGATTTTTATTTAAAAGTCACAGATGTGACTTTTTTTTACGATATATTTTGTGGTTAAGATCATAAGGAGGATATTGATGGATATTGATTTACTTCATACAGAAAGATTAGATGAACTAACGGAAAATCTTAAAATAATTCAGAGTGACGAAGTCTTTTCTTTTTCTATGGATGCTGTATTATTAGCTAACTTTGCTAACATTCCTTTGAGTGGGAAAATAATTGATCTTTGTAGTGGAAATGGGGTAATTCCACTATTAATTTCAACTAGGACAAAGGCTGAAATCTATGGAGTCGAAATTCAAGAACGATTGGTCGATATGGCTCAACGTAGCACTAAACTCAATAACTTATCTCATCGAATTCATTTTTTACAAGGTGACCTAAAGGATTCACCTGACAGGTTAGGTAGAGGCAAATTCGATGCGGTACTCGTTAATCCGCCCTATCTCCCATTAACAGGACAGGATAAAAATACAAATCATCATCTTGCTATTGCAAGGCATGAATTGCGTACAAATTTAGAAGAAGTGATCGAAGCTAGTAGGCAATTATTAAAAGTCGGTGGACGATTATCAATGGTTCATCGTCCTTTTAGATTAGTGGATATTATTACTTTATTACGAGAGGCTAAATTAGAGCCAAAGAGGATCAGATTTGTTCACCCCTTTAAACATAAAGAGGCTAATATGGTTTTAGTAGAAGCAATAAAGCATGGTGGAAAAGAAATACATGTTTTACCTCCATTAATAGTATATGAACAGGTAGGTAAATATACGGATGAAGTGTATCAAATATATTATGGTAAAGAATAGGTATAAAAATAAAGAAGGTGTACTAAGTGAATACTCAAAAAAGCTATAATAGTGAAAATGATTTGGGAGTACTATATCTTGTTGGGACGCCGATAGGAAATCTAGATGATATGACATATCGAGCAGTTAAAATATTACGACAAGTTGATCTGATTGCGGCGGAAGATACAAGACATACGATAAAATTATTAAATCATTTTGATATCCAAAAACGGTTAGTTAGTTATCACGAACATAATAAAGATTCAAGTGGAAAAGAGTTGATAAAAAGGCTAGAAGAAGGGACAAATATAGCCTTAGTTAGTGATGCTGGTATGCCAGCGATCTCAGATCCAGGGAATGAGCTAGTTAATGAAGCAGTTAGTCGTGGAATTTCTGTTATCCCAATACCCGGTGCAAATGCAGCGATTTCAGGCTTGGTTGCTTCAGGATTATCTACAAGAAAGTTTGTATTTTTAGGCTTTTTGCCTAGAGAAAAAAAGTCAATAACAAAAGAGTTGGAAAGAATAAAAGATTATACAGAAACATTAGTATTTTATGAGGCACCACATCGGATAAAGAAAACTTTAAAAGTTATTACTGAGGTGTTAGGAAATCGTAAAGCAGTTTTAATTCGGGAATTAACTAAAAAACATGAAGAGTTCATTAGGGGTACAATTGAGGAAATTCTTAAATATATTGAATTCAATCCGTTAAAAGGTGAGATGACATTAGTAATTGAGGGAATAAGTGAAAGTCAAAAAAAGGGACCAGAGTCATGGTGGATAGCACTAACGATAAACGAGCATGTTGAGTATTATATAAAAGATGGTAAAACATCTAAGGAAGCTATTAAATTAACCGCTAAGGACCGAAATTTACCAAAAAGGGATGTTTATAAGATTTATCATGGGTATTAAAAAACAAAAGCTTCGAATATTATTCTGAAGCTTTTGTTTTTAACATATTATGTAGTTAATCATGTAGTTAAATTAACCTCTTGGCATTTCGTTTAAGCATTCGCTGCAGATGATCTTACCTTTAAAGTGAGTTACGTTTTCAGCATTACCGCAGAAGATACAAGCTGGCTCGTATTTCTTTAGGATGATACGCTCACCATCAACATAAATTTCCAATGCATCTTTTTCGCTGATGCCTAAAGTTCTACGAAGCTCAATAGGTATAACAACTCTTCCTAGTTCATCTACTTTACGTACAATACCAGTAGACTTTAACATTTAATTTCCTCCCCTCACTAAAAACATAAAATAAATGTCGTCAAAATTCGACAAATTATTTTATGTACTTATAGTACCAGTCATTCCCAAAATAGTCAATAGTTTTTTGATAGCAAGAATTTTCTGAAAAATGTCATTTTAAAAATTTTAAAATACGGTTGACAGTTAGCGAATAATTATGTATATTTTGGGGAAGAAATTGATACAATGGTAATTAGTAGTTATATGTGATTACGATGAAGGGATGAGTAATTCATGACCACTTTCAAAGAGAGCTGGGAATGCTGGGAACCAGTAAGTGGAGTGAATGAAGATGGTCCTGGAGGATTTATTTCTGAGAAGGGTTTGAATGATCTAATGATCATGTTTAACCCCTTTTAGGGAATAACGTACATTCTGCGTTAAAGGAGTCAATTTTGACACACAAAGGGCCTTTAATTGCTTAAAGGAATTTGGGTGGTACCGCGTGAGTAGAACTCTCGTCCCAAGAAAGGATGGGGGTTTTTTGATTTTTGGAAAGGAGTTGGGGCATATGAGTAAGAAAACTTATTATATTACCACACCAATCTATTATCCAAGTGATAAGTTGCACATTGGTAACGCTTATACCACTATTGCTGCTGATACCATGGCTAGGTATAAAAGATTGCGTGGTTATGATGTTTTCTATTTAACTGGTACTGATGAGCATGGTCAAAAATTACAAAAAAGAGCAGCTGAAGAAGGATTAGAACCAATCGATTTTATTGATCCCATAATAGATTGGATTAAGGATTTATGGCAAAAACTAGATATTTCATATGATGATTTTATTAGAACAACTGAAGAACGTCATGAAAAGGTTGTTAAAAAGATATTTAAAAGACTTCAAGAGAATGGAGATATCTATTTAGGAGAATATGAAGGATACTATTGTGTACCGTGTGAGGCTTTCTGGACAGAAAGGCAGGCTGATTCAGAAGAAGGTTATGTATGTCCAGACTGTGGACGGTCTGTAGATAAAGTTAAGGAAAAAAGCTATTTCTTCAGAATGTCTAAATACCAAGATCGTTTATTAAAATATATTGAGGAAAACCCAGAGTTTATTCAACCAGAGTCAAGAAAAAATGAGATGATAAATAACTTTTTAAAACCTGGTTTAGAGGATTTGTCCATTTCTAGAAGTACCTTTGATTGGGGGATCAAAATCCCAGATGATCCTAAACATGTGATTTATGTATGGATTGATGCTTTAACAAACTATATCACTGCTTTAGGTTATCTATCTGATGATCCGAAGGAAAGAGAGAGATTCGAACATTTTTGGCCTGCTGATGTCCATTTGATCGGTAAAGATATTTTAAGATTTCACACCATTTATTGGCCGATAATATTGATGGCTTTAGACTTACCATTACCGAAGCAAGTATTTGGGCATGGTTGGTTATTAATGCCCGATGGTAAGATGTCTAAATCAAAAGGAAATGCTATTGATCCAAAATTTTTGATCGATCGTTATGGTTCAGATAGTGTTAGATACTTCTTATTAAGAGAAATCGCTTTTGGTTCTGACGGTGTGTTTACACCAGAAGCCTTTATTCAACGATTAAATGTGGATTTGGCTAACGATTTAGGAAATTTAGTTAGCAGAACCGTAGCAATGGTTGAAAAATATTTTGAGGGTGTATTACCCACGCCAAAGGCTGTAACTGAACTAGATCAAGAATTAAAACAATTTGCTCATGATACAGCAATAAAAGTAGAAGAAACTTTAGATAAGATGTTATTTAGTCAAGCTTTAACACATATCTGGCAGTTAATTGGTAGAACTAACAAATATATTGATGAAACTATGCCTTGGGTATTGGCGAAAAATGAATCCCAAAAAGATCGTCTTGGTACTGTATTGTACCATTTGGTTGAAAGTATCAGGGTAATATCTATTTTAATTCAGCCATTTATGACAAAGGCTCCACAAAAAATTTGGGAGCAATTGGGCATAAATAATGATCAAATCAGCTGGGATCAAGCAAAAGATTGGAATATAATTTCTCCAGGAACCAAAGTAGATAAAAAAGAGGCTATCTTTCCACGGTTAGATATCCAAGAAGAACTTAGGATTATCGATGAGACAACTTTAGCAGCGAAGAAAAAGGCAGAGGAAAACAAAGTAAAACAAGAACAACAAGTGAGGAAAAATGGGGATGAAGATATGGATCAAGCAAATGTAACTCAAATTACCATAGATGATTTTTTCAAAGTTGATTTACGTGTAGCAGAGGTAATCGAAGCTGAAAAGATTCCAAAGGCTGACAAATTACTAAAAATCCAATTAGATTTAGGTTATGAAAAAAGACAAGTGGTTTCGGGTATAGCTAAATACTATAAACCAGAAGAATTGATTGGTAAGAAAGTGATTTGTGTAACAAATTTAAAACCTGTTAAGTTAAGAGGAGAAGTTTCTAATGGAATGATCCTTGCAACTTCTGAAGGAGATAAACTTGTATTGGCTACCGTATCTGACGATATTCCAAATGGGGCACAAGTAAAATAAAAATAGGTGATCATTATGCTGATAGATACTCATGCTCATCTTGATGATGAAAAATTTGAAGAGGATCGCGAAGAAGTAATCCTTAGAGCGAAGGAAAATGGACTTAGCCATATAATTAACGTTGGTTACAATAGGAAGACGATTTTGGCAACCCTTGATCTAATAGATAAATATGATTTTATCTTTGGGGTTATCGGCTTTCATCCTAATAATGCTCACGAAATGACTGATGAAGACTTAAAGTGGATTGAAGAGTTAAGCAAACATCCTAAAATTTTAGCTATTGGAGAGATTGGTTTAGATTATTATTGGGATTTTGCTCCTAAAGATATTCAACAGGAAGTGTTCAGAAAGCAAATACAACTGGCTAAGCGTGTAGGTTTGCCAATAGTAATTCACGATAGGGATGCCCATCAGGATGTATGTAATATTTTAAAAGAGGAAGGGGTTAATAAAATAGGAGGAGTTATGCATTCTTTTTCTGGAAGTGTGGAGATGGCTAAAGAATGTATAGAGATGGGCTTTTATATTTCCTTTAGTGGACCAGTAACCTTTAAAAATGCCAAAAAGCCTAAAGAAGTTGCGTCCAATATCCCATTAGAGAGGATATTAATTGAAACAGATTCGCCTTATCTAACCCCTGAACCATTTCGTGGTAAGAGAAACGAGTCTTCCTATGTAAGGTATATAGCAGAAAAAATTGCTGAATTAAGAGGTATGGATATAGAAGAAATAGAAAAAATAACGACTGAAAATGCTAAGAAAGTATTCAAATTTTAGTTAAAATAAACAGGGTTATTCCCTGTTTATTTTACGGTAAAAGGCATTTACATTAAATTAATAGCCTAAATAGGTGTGGCCTAAATTGATCATGGAGGAATTAAAATTGATTATTAAGGAAGTTATTGTAGTTGAAGGAAGAGATGATACAGTAGCTATTAAAAGGGCGGTAAAGGCTGATACGATAGAAACTGGTGGTTCGGCAATTTCTAAGGAAGTAATTCGTCAGATCCAAAAAGCTCAGGAAACTAGGGGAGTGATTGTATTTACTGACCCAGATTATCCGGGGGAGAAAATTCGTAAAACTATTAGTCAACATGTTTCAGGCATAAAGCATGCATTTATTACGAAAGAAGAAGCAATAAAAAACGGTGATTTAGGAGTAGAAAATGCTTCTCCAGAGGTTATAAAACGTGCATTAAGTCAAGTTAAAACTGAGTGGATAGAAGAACCAATAGAAATGATTTCGTGGGAAAGACTAATAGATGCAGGTTTAGTCGGTGGTCAAAAAGCCAGACAACGGAGACTAGCATTAGGAAATGCATTGGGGATTGGCTATGCAAACGCCAAACAACTATATAGCAGATTGAAAATGTTTCGGATCAGTGAAGAAGAATTTATTAATGCTTTAAAGTCGATAGATGAGAAGGAATGAATGGACGATGGAAAAAAATATTTCTAATAAAACTATGACCCAAAGTGTTATCAAAAAATATAATTTTGCCTTTAAAAAAAGTTTGGGACAAAACTTCCTAGTAGACCCCAATATTCTCGATAAAATTGCAGACAGTGCCGACATCAACGATTCAACCGGGGTTATCGAGATAGGTCCAGGCATTGGAGCTTTAACACAAAAATTAGCTGAGCGAGCGGGTAAAGTGGTTGCAATAGAAATAGATCAACGTTTAATACCTATTCTTAACGAAACATTAGCTGAATACCAAAATATTAAAGTAATTAATGCTGATGTACTTAAAACATCCATTGATTCAATTATTAAAAACGAACTAAGTGGTTTTAGCTCAATAAAGGTGGTTGCCAATTTACCATATTATGTAACAAGCCCAATCTTAATAAAGATACTAACAGAAAAAACAAAGGTCGATTCCATTACTGTAATGATTCAAAAAGAAGTAGCTGAAAGGATAACTGCAAAACCAGGTGGTAAGGATTATGGCAGTTTGACTGTATTGGTGAATTATTATGCAGAGGCAAATATCATCTTTAGTGTTCCAAGCACTGTATTTATCCCCAAACCTAATGTCGATTCTGCTGTAATCCAATTAAAAGTTCGAAAAAATCCACCTATTAAAATTGTTGATGAAGAATTTTTCTTCAAAGTAGTGAGAGTTGCTTTCCAACATAGGCGTAAGACTTTGTTTAATAATTTAATTCATGGTTTAATTGAAAAAGGTAAAAAACAGCAATTAGAACAATTATTTTCAGAAATAAACATTGATCCTAAAAGAAGAGCCGAAACATTCAATCTTGATGAATTTGCAATTTTAACCAATTACTTAGAAAAGTTATTAAATGATTAAGAAATGTATTGACAAGATAATTGTACCACTGCTATAATATATCTTTTCATTGACATTTTATCCCCTCTATGTTACAATTGGTACGTAGAGAGGTGGTTAGTATATATGGCTAATAGTTCGTTAACTGCAATTAAGCGTAATTTGGATCACTATATAGGTGAAAAAATTATGCTTAAGGCCAATGGTGGGAGAAAGAAAACAATAGAACGCACAGGTGTTCTAGAAGAGACCTACCCTTCTGTCTTCATTGTAAAGTTAGATGAAGATAATAATTCTTTTAAAAGGGTATCTTATAGTTACGCTGATATACTTACTGCATCTGTTGAACTTACAATATGTAAGGATGATGGACAAGTTAAAATAACAAGTGGTATATAATATTTTGAGGGTAGGACATTCTGTTCTACTTTTTTTTTGTTATTAATCCCATACTTTAACGTTATTAAATACAAACAAAAATACATATACTATGAGCGTCCACAAAAAAGGGAGGTATAATGATGGGCCGTAGACGCGGAGTGATGTCTGAAGCTTTTAAAGAAGAATTAGCAAAAGAACTTGGTTTTTATGATACCGTCCAAAAGGAAGGATGGGGTGGAATCACAACCCGCGATGCAGGAAACATGGTGAAAAAGGCTATTGAGATAGCCGAGAGAAGCTTAGTTGAAAAGGGTCGATCATAAATTGTGGACAACGAGCTAGGGAAATAATTTTCCCTAGCTTTTTATTTTATAAGTAAAATGCTAAAATGAAATGATGGATATAGTTATTAGAGTGGGTGATGGTTAATGAAGCTGTTTGAAAAAGCTCCAGCTAAAATAAATTTAACATTAGATGTTATAGGTAAGCGTGATGATGGTTATCATGAAATTGAAATGATCATGACGACGATAGATTTAGCGGATAGAATTTCTTTTGAGGAAATAGAAGGGAATCAGATAATATTAGAATCAAATTCTGGTATAGTTCCTAACGATGAAAGAAATCTTGTATATAAATCGGCAAAACTGATTAAATCGAAGTTTAATATTGATAAAGGTGTAAAAATTTACTTAGAAAAGAATATCCCGGTTGCTGCTGGTTTGGCAGGTGGTAGCAGTGATGCTGCAGCAACATTAAGAGGATTAAATCGCTTGTGGAAACTCGGTTTAAGTGAAAAAGAACTGATGGAATTAGGAGAAGAAATTGGTTCAGACGTACCCTTTTGTGTTGTCGGAGGTACAGCATTAGCAACTGGTAGGGGCGAGAAGATTCAAAAGATAACTTCTGTTCCTTCAGGTTGGGTAATATTAGCTAAATTGCCAATAGGAGTATCTACATCTGTGATATATAATGCCCTTAAACTTGATGAAATTAAAGAGCATCCAAAGACGGAGCAAATGATAAAAGCTATTGAAGATCAGGATTTTTCTATGATGACAAAATTACTTTCCAATGTATTAGAGAATGTAACGTTTTCACTTTATCCCCAAGTTAAACAATTGTACAAACAAATGAAGCAATTTAGTGGAGAAGGGGTACTAATGTCGGGAAGTGGTCCTACTGTATATGCATTAGTAAATATGGAGTCAAGAAAAAATCGTATTTATAATGCATTAAGGGGATTTTGTAAGGAAGTATATGCAGTACGCTTACTAAGGTAATACTAACTTGAAAAATACGTACTATAGTGATATATTCTGTTCAAAATATTCGTTTTTATGGAGGTGTAGTATGAAGAAAATGCGGCGAAGTGAAAGAATAGTTGATTTGACGAGGCAGTTTTTAGAAAATCCTCATACCTTAATTCCGTTAACCTATTTTGCCGAATGTTATCAAGCCGCCAAATCATCGATTAGCGAAGATATAGTTATCGTTAACGAAATGTTCCAAAGTGAAGGGATTGGTGAATTGGTTACTTCTGCTGGAGCCGCAGGAGGAGTTAAATATATACCAGCTATTTCTATAAAAGAAGCTAAGGAAAGTATGATAAAGATCTGTCAAGAATTATCTAATAATGAAAGACTTTTACCTGGTGGATACTTATATATGTTAGATATTATAGGTACTCCAAAATGGCTCAAAACAATTGGAAGAATGTTTGCTTCAATTTTTGCTAAAGAAGAAATAGATGTGATAGTAACAGTTGAAACTAAAGGAATACCAATTGCCCACGCTACAGCAAGTTATTTAAACGTTCCGGTTTTGGTGGCAAATAAAGATAGTAAGGTAACAGAAGGTTCTGTTGTAACCATTAATTATATTTCTGGTTCCACAAAAAGGATTCAAACTATGTCTTTGGCAAAAAGAGCCTTAAGAGAGGGAGCCAATGTTTTAATCATTGATGATTTTATGAAAGCTGGAGGCACAATAAAGGGTATGATCAATCTTCTACAGGAATTTAATGCTCAGATAAAAGGAATAGGAGTCTTCGTGGAGGTAGATGGTGCCCAAGAGAAATTGGTTGAAGATTACATATCTTTAGCTCGTCTGACTGAAGTTGATGAGAAGGAAAAAAATATAAAAGTAGAATTAGGTAATTATTTCAAGGAGGGATAAAAATGGAAACTATTTCTACAAACAAAGCGCCTAAAGCGATTGGTCCTTATTCTCAGGCTGTTAAAGTAAATTCCTTTATCTTTACTTCAGGACAAATTCCTTTGACAAAAGATGGTGAATTGATTGATGGTAATATAAAGGAACAAACAGAGCAAGTATTTAAGAACTTAATAGCCGTATTAGAAGCCGAACAATTAACTCTTAATGATGTTGTTAAAGTAACTGTATATCTAAAGGATATGAATGAATTCCAAGAGATGAATGAAGTTTATGCCACTTACTTCAAAGAACATAAACCAGCTAGGTCCACTGTAGAAGTTGCAAGATTACCTAAAGATGTGAAGGTAGAAATCGAAATGATAGCGTTTAAATCTGAATAAATTTCAAATTTTTTTATTTTTTTGTCATTTAATTGCAGGATTTTTTCTATTTATATAGAATATTTATCTCGAGCTTGGATTTATAGAAAAGGTGGTGAAAAATAGAATGGAAGTTACTGATGTAAGACTTCGCAGAGTTAATACGGAGGGTCGAATGAGAGCTATTGCATCTATTACTATTGATAATGAGTTTGTTGTCCATGATATTCGTGTCATTGATGGTAACAATGGAATGTTTGTTGCTATGCCAAGTAAGAGAACTCCAGATGGAGAGTTTCGAGATATAGCTCATCCTATTACTTCTTCCACACGTGAAAAGATTCAAGCTGCTGTACTTGCAGAGTATGAACGTGCTGAGGAAGAAGAAATGGTAGCAGGTGCATAAAATTTTGATTATTTTAAGAAGCAAGAGGGCTCAAAATATGGGCCCTCTTTTATTTTTATAGATTGTGGAAATTGATGTTTTTTGAAAAATAATCCTATAGTTAAATTATCTTGAAAACAGTGTACAATTGATATATAGTCAAAATGGGTATTATTGAGCGAAAAAATGGGGGTAGTTTATGTCTGATTTGTATTCAATTGTATTAGCAGCTGGCAAAGGAACACGGATGAAATCCACACTGCCTAAAGTACTTCATAAAGTTGGTGGCAAACCAATGATTGGGCATGTTATTGACGTCTTACAAGAAATCAATACGCAAGAAATTGTTGTAATAGTAGGACATGAATCGGAAAAGGTTAAAGAGTACGTTGGTGGCAACGCCTTATTTGCCGAACAATTGGAACAACTAGGAACAGCTCATGCTGTATCTCAAGCAAGTCCAATTTTAAGCAATAAATCAGGAACTACTTTAGTTATTTGTGGTGATACACCTTTATTTACAAAGGAAACTTTGTCAGCCCTTATTGAAAAGCATCATAATAAAAATGCTGCAGCGACCATTTTAACAACCGAATTGAGCTCTCCTACAGGTTATGGAAGAATAATTCGCGATGATAAAGGTAATGTGCTTAAAATAGTAGAAGAAAAAGATGCATCATTAGAAGAAAAAGAAATAAAGGAAGTCAATTCTGGAACCTACTGTTTTGATAATCAAAAATTATTTGCTGCACTTTCTAAGGTTAATAACAATAATAAGCAAGGTGAGTACTACCTTACTGATGTGATCGAAATCCTTAAAACTAGTGGAGAGATAGTTACAGCTTATAAAACTGATAATCATTTAGAAACAATCGGAGTTAATGACCGGATAGCCTTGGCTAAGGCTGAAAAAATTATGAGAAACCGCGTAATTGAAAAGCATATGAGAGAAGGGGTTACAATAATTGACCCTGATAACACATATATTGAGAAGGATGTTCAGATAGCTCCAGATACCATAATTTATCCAGGTACCTATTTAAGGGGAAAAACAGTCATTGGTTCAAATTGTGAGATTGGACCAAACACAGAACTGACAAATGTTGAAGTAGCTAGTAATGTATCAATTACCTATTCAGTTGTGATATCTTCTAATATTGAAGAGAATGCGAAAATAGGTCCATTTGCTTTTATCAGACCTGGGTCACATATTGGAGCATCAGTTAAAGTAGGAGATTTTGTTGAAATTAAAAATTCTAAGCTGGGAAAAGGGACTAAGGTCTCACATCTTTCTTATATCGGTGACGCAGACTTAGGAGAAGATATAAATATAGGTTGTGGAACAATTACTGTAAATTACGATGGGTTTAGTAAACATCGCACGATAATTGAAGATCGATCTTTTATTGGATGTAATACTAATCTAATCGCACCTGTTAGCGTTGGAAAAGACGCTTATGTGGCAGCAGGTTCTACAATAACTGATGATGTTCCTGATTTTAGTTTAGCTATAGCTAGAGAAAGACAGACAAATAAGAAAGATTATGTTAAGAAAATCAAGGAAAAAAAACAAATCAATTCAAATAAATAGATAACTTTTTGGAGGAAAATAAAATGTCATACGCTGATTCAAATTTAAAGGTTTTTACATGCAATGCAAACAGAGAACTAGCTGAAGAAATTGCACAAATAATTGGTGTACCAGTAGGTGACGCTGAAGTTGCCCATTTTAGTGATGGCGAAATTCAAGTCAAGTTAAATGAAAGTGTCCGCGGTTCTGATGTATTTGTAATTCAACCGACCTGTGCCCCTGTTAATGAAAATCTGATGGAACTATTAATCATGGTAGATGCATTAAAAAGAGCATCAGCTAAAAGTATCAATGTAGTTATTCCTTATTACGGATATGCAAGACAAGATAGAAAAGCTAGGGCTCGTGACCCAATTACAGCAAAGTTAGTAGCAAATTTAATTGAAACCGCTGGTGCTCATCGCATGATCGCAATGGATTTACATGCTACACAGATACAGGGATTTTTTGATATTCCTGTAGATCATTTATTAGGAGTACCAATTTTGGCAGATTTCTTCTCAAAGAAGAATTTAAAAGATATTGTAGTTGTCTCACCTGATCATGGCGGGGTTACTAGAGCAAGAAAAATGGCAGAAAGACTGGGTGCTCCAATTGCCATAATTGATAAGCGTAGACCAGAGCCTAATGTAGCTGAGGTTATGAATATCGTTGGTAACGTAGAAGGAAAGACAGCAATACTGATAGATGATATTATTGATACAGCAGGAACAATTACTTTAGCTGCTAATGCCTTAAAAGAGGCAGGAGCTGAAGAAGTTTATGCAACTTGTACTCATCCCGTTTTATCCGGGCCAGCGATTGAAAGGATACAAAAATCTCATATCAAGGAATTAGTAATTACCAACACCATACCATTGCCTGCGGAGAAAAATATAGATAAGATCAAGGTGCTTTCCGTTGCACCGCTTATCGGTGAAGCGATAATAAGGATCCATGAACAATTATCTGTAAGCAAATTATTTGACTAAAATAGTTTAGATTTCCCTATATCAGGAAATAATATGGATAGCTTATTTCTGGAGGGGAAATCTATGGAAAAATCTAATATAGAGGCTATACCAAGATCCAAAAATTCTAATGCCTATTTACGACAATTAAGAGAAGAGGGTTTTATCCCAGGTGTATTGTATGGGCATGAACAATCTAGTCAACCTATACAATTAAATAAAAAAGCTCTTTATAAACAGCTTAACAGACATGGAATGAGTAGTATTTTTCAAGTTGAGATAGGAGAAGAATTAGTACCAGTAAAAATGAATGAAGTTCAAAAGGATGCTATTAATAAAGAAATAATCCATGTCGATTTACAGCGGGTAGAAATGGATAAAGCTATTGATATTGCAGTTCCAATACATCTTACTGGTCAAGCGGTCGGAGTGAAAAGTGGAGGAACTATTCAGCAGCAATTGAGAATGATTAAGGTTAGAGCTTTGCCGACCCTTATACCTGAATCAATTTACGTAGATGTAACAGATCTAGAAATTGGAGATAGTCTATTAATAAAGGATATAGACATTCCGGATGAATTAGAGGTTCTCAATGAATCAGAATCAGTGGTCTTAACAATATTACCGCCTAAAATGAATGAGGAAGAGATAGAAGGAGATGTACCCGATTCAGAACCGGAGATTGTGGATGCTAAAGATGGTCGTGGCATAGATGCAGCTAAATGATTAGATCTACATTTAAATGGCGTAACCTAACAAGGTTACGTTTTTTCTTTTCTTAAGATTTGTTACAATAAAGTCAGCAAGTTTATGGTAGGAGGATAATCTATGAAAATTATAGTTGGGTTAGGCAATCCCGGAAAAAAATATGAATATACTAAACATAATATTGGGTTTTTAACCATTGATAATTTAACTAAAAAAATCGGTGAAAATTCTATGATAAAAGACATTTCTAAATTTAATGCTTTGATTACCAAGATTAGCCATAACAATCAACAAGTATTATTAGTTAAGCCTTTAACATATATGAATTTATCTGGGGAGGCAGTCAGACCTATTTTAGATTGGTATAAGATTGATATAGAAGATATGATTATCATTTATGATGATTTAGATCTACCTCTAGGGAAAATTAGGATCAGAGAAAAAGGAAGTGCTGGTGGACATAATGGAATGAAGTCAATCATTCAGAATGTTGGAACTGATCAATTCAAGCGAATTAGGATTGGTATAGACAGAAAAGAGGAGATACCTGTGGTTGATTATGTATTGACGCCATTTAGCGCTCAAGAAAAGACTGTTATTGAAAAAAGTATTAATACGGTGAGTGATGCTATTATAGATTGGATAAATGGTGTAGACTTCAAAAAAATTATGAGTACTTATCAGTAGAAAAGTTAAGATATATAAAAAATCTTAAATTTTGGTATGGACTTTACAGGGGGCGGGAAATAATAGGATTATAAATGGGATAATGGAGGCACACTACAATGTTAAGATATGTATGTAAATATTGTGGTCAAAATTTGGGTCGCATTGATCTAAATCAGGTTGACGAAGTAAGATTAGGCTTACAATCCTTGACCCCCTTAGAGCTGAAGAGTATAATTACCTTTGAGTTAAATGGAGACATGACTGCTAATATTATATGTGAATATTGCCAAGAGGCGTTAGAAAAAAATCCTGAATTATCACTAATTTCTAATCCTTTGCAATAGATATACGGTCAGCAATAGGGCTTTGGCTGTCTAGCTAAAGCTTATTTTGTCTTGATTAAAAGATGGTGAATATAAATTTAATAGGAAAGGAGGATTTTATGGAATATATTTTAAAAAAATTCTCTACTAGTAACGAATTTCAATCGATCATTACTGGTTTTAGAGAAGGACTAAGAGAGCAATTGGTTACAGGGTTAAGTGGCTCAACAAAGAATATCTTAATGGCAAGTCTTTTTCATGAGGAAAAGAGACCGCTAGTAGTGATCACTCATAATTTGCTACAAGCTCAGAAGGTTTATGAAGATTTAATCGAATTATTTGATAATGATAGAATATTTTTATATCCAGCTAATGAATTTACATTTATGGATATAGATGCACAAAGTCCAGAAACATTAAGTCAAAGAATCCGTGTGTTGCAGAATTTGATTAATAAAAAGAATGGCATTTATATCATTCCTTATATCGGTTTAAGTAAATTGGTTCCACCAAAAAGTTATTTTAAAAAATCGATTATTACTTTGAAGGTTGGAACGGAAATTGAATTAGAGAAGTTTTTAAATCAGTTGATATATTTAGGATATGAGCGTTCAGATATTGTTAGTAAACCAGGCGAATTTAGTATTCGTGGTGGAATTATCGATATCTTTCCCATTACTGAAACAAATCCAATAAGACTAGAATTATTTGATATAGAGATAGATTCTATCAGAACCTTTGATATTGATTCGCAAAGGTCGGTAAATTATTTAGATTCAATTATAATAACGCCAGTACGTGAGTGGATTGCTACCAAAGAGGACTTTCAACAGGCTGCCGTTAAAGCTGAGACCTTGTTAAGAGAGCAATTAGATAAAACTAAGGATCAATCAATCAAAGAAAAACTTCATTCTAATATTTCCTGGGAAATTGAACAGTTAAAACAAGCTAATTATTTTAGTGGAATATATAAATATGTTTCTCTTCTCTATTCAAGAAGTAACACTCTATTTGACTATTTAGAAAAAAATAGCATTATCATTTTTGATGAGGTACATCGCATTATTGAGGTTTCTAAACAGGTAGAGAAAGAAGTTGGTGAGTGGACAACAGCCCTATTGCAACAAGGAGAATTCTTACCGCAGCTAGAAGTTTATAAGTCGTTCACTGATTTAATGACGTTTCAGGGAAAACAGGTAATATATTTGTCACTTTTCTTGAAGCAAATTCCAAACACCTCCCCAGAAAACATAGTTAATTTTGTTAGTAGAAATATGCAAAATTTCCATGGTCAGATTAATGTTCTTAAATCTGAATTAAGTAGGTGGAAGAAGTCTGGTGTAAATACAGTCTTTTTAGCTGCTGATATGGAGCGGGCTAAAAGGTTACAACGGGTTTTAGAAGATTATGGTATGGAAGTAGACATCCTAACTCAAAGCATTGATATCAATCCTGCAAATTCTGTAATAATAATTGGTAATTTGCAATCTGGTTTTGAAATGTCTAGTATCCGTTTAGCGATAATAACAGAGGGAGAAGTATTTTCTAAGAAACAACGGAAGGCAAGGAAAACTGTTCAGCAAACCAATACAGAAAGGATAAAAAATTACACTGACCTCCGTGTTGGGGATTATGTCGTTCATGTAAATCATGGTATTGGTAAATATATAGGAATACAAACATTAGAAATAAATGGAATACACAAGGATTATCTTCAAATAAAATATGCCGGAAATGATAAGCTTTACGTTCCCATTGAACAAATTGATTTAGTTCAAAAGTATATTGGTGGAGAAGAAAATGCGCCTAAAGTTTATTCATTGGGAGGCAATGAATGGAACAAAGTAAAAAACAAAGTTAAATCTTCCGTAAAAGATATCGCCAAAGATTTGATTAAATTATATGCTAAAAGAAATGCAACAAAAGGCTTCGCTTTTCCAAAGGACAATGAGTATCATCGTGAATTTGCTGCTCTTTTCCCATATGATGAAACACAGGATCAATTGAGAGCTATTGAAGAGATCACACAAGATATGGAAAAGAGTAGTCCTATGGACCGTTTATTATGTGGTGATGTAGGTTATGGAAAAACAGAAGTTGCAATGAGAGCTGCTTTTAAAGCGGCTATTTCTGGTAAACAGGTTGCAGTATTGGTTCCTACGACAATACTAGCTCAACAGCACTTTGAAACATTCAAAGAAAGATTTATGGATTATCCGATAAAAATTGAGGTGATCAGCCGTTTTCGTTCAAGAAAAGATCAAAACCAAGTAATTAAAGGAATAAAGGATGGTACAGTTGATATCGTAATCGGTACCCACCGTTTATTATCAAAGGATATTATATTTAAAGATTTAGGTCTATTAATCATCGATGAGGAGCAAAGATTTGGGGTTAGACATAAAGAAAAATTAAAAGAATTGAAGACTAATGTGGATGTATTAACTCTAACAGCTACTCCAATACCTAGAACGCTTCATATGTCGATGTTAGGTGTTAGAGATTTATCTCTTATTGAAACACCTCCTGAAAATCGTTTCCCAGTTCAAACATACGTACTAGAATACAGTAATGCAATGGTACGTGAAGCGATAGAAAGGGAGATAGCTAGGGGCGGACAAGTGTATTTTCTATATAATAGAGTAAAATCGATTCAAAAGATAGCTGACCAACTCAAAGCTCTTATTCCTGAAGCAAGGATTGCTGTGGCACATGGGCAATTAAAAGAATCTGAATTAGAAAACATCATGTTTGACTTTTTAGAAGGAGAGTATGATGTATTAGTAAGTACTACGATTATTGAAACTGGTGTGGATATCCCTAATGTCAATACTTTAATCATTTATGATGCTGATAAGATGGGGTTATCCCAACTCTATCAATTAAGAGGTAGGGTAGGAAGATCAAATAGAATTGCTTATGCCTATTTTACTTATCAACAGGATAAAATTTTATCTGAAGTTGCTGAAAAAAGGTTACAGGCGATTAAAGAGTTTACGGAGTTAGGTTCAGGGTTTAAGATTGCTATGAGAGATTTAGCGATAAGAGGTGCTGGTAACTTATTAGGTGCTGAACAACATGGTTTTATCGCATCGGTAGGCTTTGATTTATATAGCCAAATGTTAAAGGAAGCTATAAGTGAGTTAAAAGGGGAAATTACGGAGGAGATTACTTTTGAGCCTCAATTAGAGTTGGAAATTGATGCATACCTACCAGGTGATTATATTGGAGATTCAATGCAAAAAATAGAGATGTATAAAAAGTTTGCCAATGTTAAAACGCTCCAAGAAACATTTGAATTAGAAGAAGAATTAATAGATCGTTTTGGAGATTTACCACAACCAGTTCGAAATCTTCTTGCAGTTGCAAGGATAAAGGCTTATGCATATATCTATCGAATTGAATCGATAATCCAAAATGGCAATGAGATAGTACTAAAGGTAAGTGTTGACCAAAATCAAGTTGTAGATGGGTACAAATTATTTAAGATATCTGGAGATTTTAATAGGAGAATTAAACTTTCCTCTGGCCATCAAATAGGTATAACCTTTAATATCAAGAACCTTACATCAGAACAATCAATCAGTTTAATCGAGAATTTTCTAAAACGTTATCAAGAAGCTTTAAAAAAGGAAGGAGAACCTGTCAAGTGAAAAAAATTAACAAGATAATTTTAGGTGTTTTATTATTAGCTTTAGTTAGTATCGTAGGATGTAGTAGTCAAACTGAACCTACTCAAAAGGTTATTGCTAAATATGAGGGAGGAGAAGTAACAGAGGCAGAATTTAATACTTTTTTAAGTGTAATGAGTTATTTTGATCCATCTATCCAGGAATACTTAGAGCAACTAGATAAAGAGCAAGAGAAAGAATTGAAGACTCAAATACTGAAGATGTATATTGGGGAAAAGTATCTGTTTGAGCAAGCAGAGGTTGACCCATCTATTGAGGAGAAAGCTAAAACAAATTTTGAAATAGTGAAGGAAAAGAAAATTCAAGAATCTGGCTCTAAAGAAAAATACAATGAACTTTTAAATAATCTAAAGATTACTGAAAGCGATTTAATCAGTTATATGAATAGATATTACACAATTGAAAATTATTTTGTCGAGAAGGAATACAGTGAAAATAGAGAAGAATTTACAGTAGCGACAGTTAGTCAAATATTAGTGGCAATCAATTCTGATCGCAATGAAGAGGAGGCCAAAAAACTTGCTGAAGAGGTTTTAGCAAAATTAAAAGCAGGTGAA
This sequence comes from Vulcanibacillus modesticaldus, assembly GCF_001730235.1. Classification (GTDB taxonomy): domain Bacteria; phylum Bacillota; class Bacilli; order Tepidibacillales; family Tepidibacillaceae; genus Vulcanibacillus; species Vulcanibacillus modesticaldus. Next base: position 24,053 of record NZ_MIJF01000003.1, read on the forward strand.
GATTTTGGTAAATTAGCGAAAGAATATTCAGATGATCCAGGCAGCAAAGATAATGGCGGGATATATCGTGATGCACGTGTTGCATTTTGGGTTCCTGAATTCAAAGAAGCAGTTCTTGCTTTACCTTTAAATGAAATAAGCGGTTTAGTTAAAACGGATTATGGCTATCATATTATCAAGGTTATTGACAGAAAAATCTTAAGAATTGATGAATTAAGTGATCAAGATAGAGCACTGGCGTATAATTCAGGTTTTGGTAAATTTATTGTAGAAAAATTACCTAATATCATTTCAGAAATCAATCTTTAGGTGAAATTATTTTGGCGAAAATCCCTGAATACAGATGTCTCACTCCTGTATAATGATTTATTAATGGAAGAATACTAAGAAGGAACCAAGAAAAGTTTAATAAACCAAAATATGCTTTAAAACTCATAAAACTTATGTAATTGTACATGATAATATTACTATTACATTTTTTAGTAAGGAAATCACAACTTACAAGAAAGTGAGGCATCTAGAATTATGAAAGCAACAGGTATTGTTCGTCGTATTGATGATTTAGGCAGGGTAGTTATTCCTAAGGAAATAAGGAGAACTTTAAGAATCCGAGAAGGAGACCCGCTAGAAATCTTTGTTGATCATGATGGAGAAGTAATCTTAAAAAAATATTCTCCAATTGGAGAGCTTGGTGACTTTGCACAAGAATATGCGGATTCTTTATATGAAAATCTAAATCATATAACGCTAATTTCCGATCGTGATTCAATAATCGCTGTAGCAGGTGTAGGTAAGAAAGAATATCTTGATAAATCGATTGGCGAAGTCATTGAGCAGAGTATGGAAAATCGAAAAACGTTGATCGAAACAAATTTAGGTGAATATGAGATAGTTAAAGATTTATCAGAAAATATTTCCTCTTACGTTGTTGCTCCCATAATTTCGGCAGGAGACCCTATCGGTTCCGTAGTTTTAATTGGAGAAGATGGGGCGGAAATGGGAGATTTAGAAGTAAAAATTGCGGAGACGGCAGCTTCATTTTTAGCAAAACAGATGGAACAGTAAGAAGCAGGCATTGCCTGCTTCTTTCTATAGAATTAACAAAAAATAAACATAATGAAATGCACGGGGGTTACTGATATAATAATGTACGTGTTAAAAACATTTGAGGAGAGGAATTTCAATGGGTTCTAAGAGTAGGCAATCATTTGTTACTGGTGCAGCTATATTGGGAGCCGCAGCATTGACATCCAAATTACTGGGAGCTATATACAGGATCCCATATCAGAATATAACTGGAGATGTTGGCTTAGCAGCATATAATAAAGTTTATCCTTTATATAGTATGTTACTTATTATGGCTACCGCTGGTTTTCCATTGGCCATTTCTAAGATTGTGGCAGAGCGTTTAGCATTAGGTGATAAAATTGGTGCTAGAAGAGTACTTAATATTTCTGTCTATGTATTATCGGTTACAGGTTTTATTTTTTTCGCTTTGCTATTTTTTGGAGCTAGTTCAATAGCCAGGTGGATGGGAAATCCAGAATTGACTATAGTAATAAAAAGTGTTTCTTTTGCGTTATTAATCGTTCCAACAATGGCAGCTATCAGGGGTTATTATCAAGGTCATCAGTATATGATACCAACAGCAAATTCGCAAATAGTTGAACAAATCGTACGTGTTATAACGATCTTAATATTGTCATATTGGTTTATCAACAATGGTTATAGTGTTTATTACGCTGCTGCTGGGGCTACCTTCGGAGCAGTAACAGGGGCAATATTTGCCTTCCTGGTTCTTTTATTATACTGGAAAAAAACCAATCAAATAACAGATGAAATGATATTAGAATCAGGGAAAATCCATATTGGAAAACAAGAAGATACAACGCAGGTTATCAAAAAGATATTATATTATTCTATACCGATTGCTTTAGGTTCAATAATTTTACCATTTTTTCAGATAGTTGATTCATTTTCTGTTTCCAATGTTATCGCGTTATCCGTAACAAAATCGAAGTTTTTATTCGGTACTTACTTAAAGGGTCAGATGTTAGCAAACTTCACTGAGTACTGGTTTGGAATTTATTCAAGGGGACAAGCTTTAATTCAATTTGCTGCATTTTTTGCAACTTCACTATCTATAGCGTTAGTTCCAGCAGTTTCGGGTGCTAAGGCAAAAAATGACATGGATTTGGTAGCAAAGGGTACAGAATTGGCTTTACGCTTGACTCTAATGATAGGATTACCAGCATCTATAGGATTAGCTGTATTAGCTGAACCAGTCAATATTATGCTTTATAAGGATAATGTTGGGACTGACACGATGGCAATTTTAGCTTTTACTACCATATTTTCGACCTTATTTATGACTTCTTCCGGTATTTTACAAGGAATTGGTAAAGTGATGTTACCTGCTAAAAACTTATTAATAGCAGTTATTTTTAAATTGGTTTTAAATATCACGTTAGTTTATTATATTTCTATAAATGGGGCAGCAATAGCAACAGTAACTGCGTATGGTTTGGCAGCTACTTTAAATATTGTTTCAATAATGCGTTATATTGATATTAAAATCAGTTTTTCAAATTTCATACTAAAACCAGTAATCGCTACTTTGATGATGGGATTATTTGTTTTCATATCAAAAATTCTTATCCAAGTTGGATTAGAACCGATAATCTTATCAGAACGTTTGCTAATGGCGATAATCGCTTTAACGTCAGTTGGGATAGGAGTTCTTTCTTTTGTTGTTAGTCTATTTATTTCAGGTGCAATAACGAGACAGGATCTAAATAGAATACCAAAGTATGGACAAAAAATGATAAAGCTTGCAGATAAAGTGAAAATCTTAAAAGGCTAAGGGGTTTTTTTATGGGTGGAAAGATAACAATAATTGGTCTTGGCTCGGGTAACGAAGACCAATTATCATTAGGAATCTATAAATTACTTAAAAATACTAAAAATCTATATTTAAGGACTAGGATTCATCCGGTTGTAGATTTTTTAAAGAAGGAAAGAATTGCATTTAAAACATTTGATTATTTATATGATACATTAACCGATTATGACCAAGTATATTCAAGAATTGCATCATCATTGATTGGAGAAGCATCAACCGGAAAATCTCTTGTTTATGCGGTGCCTGGTCATCCAATGGTGGCTGAGAGGAGCGTTCAATACATTTTACAGCGAGGGGAAGAGCAAAATGTATCTGTAAACGTTTTAGGTGGAGAAAGCTTTTTAGATACTGCTTTTTCAAGATTACAAATTGACCCGATAGAAGGATTATTATTTCTAAATGGTGAAACATTAACCCTTTCAGACTTAAATCCAACAAAAAACACGATAATAGGACAAGTTTATAATCAATGGGTAGCTTCAGAAGTTAAGCTTACTTTGATGGAAATATATCCGGATGAAATGCCGATATACATAACTTCTAACTTAGGAATTATTGGAGAAGAAGTGATAAAGAAAGTACCGTTGTATGAGCTAGATCATAATCCAGAAGATTTCCATCACTTAAGTTCTCTTTTCATACCTAAGGTAAAGGATGAAAAGATTTTGGAACGTAATTTTTCTCGATTAGTTGAAATAGTTCAAATTCTAAGAAGTCCCAATGGTTGTCCTTGGGATAGGAAACAAACCCATCAATCAATACGGAAAAATCTTATAGAGGAAACTTATGAATTAGTTGAAACCATAGATGAAATGGATATGGAACATATGGAAGAAGAATTAGGTGATGTGCTGTTACAGGTAATGTTACATTCACAAATCGCCGAAGAAGAAGGTTTCTTCAATATTTATGATGTTATTCAACAACTGAACCAAAAACTCGTTAGAAGGCATCCTCATGTTTTTGGTGATGAAAACGCTAATGAAGCAGAAGAGGCTCTTGAGCATTGGCACCAAATAAAACAGCAGGAAAAGATCGACAAAGGAAAACAGTCAAATTCTATCTTAGATGGAATACCAAAAGACCTACCTGCCATATTAAAAGCATATAAATTACAGAAAAAGGCTGCAAAAGTTGGTTTTGATTGGACTGAAATTACAGATGTCTATAAAAAGATTCAAGAAGAATTTGAAGAAGTGAAAAGTGCTGATAAAAGTAACCAGATGGAGGAACTTGGTGATTTATTATTTGCTGTTGTTAATTTGGCGCGTTTTATGAAAATAGATCCCGAAGAAGCTTTAGCCAAAACCAATACCAAATTCATTAAAAGGTTTAACTATATCGAGAATAAATTGAAGGAATTAAATATTCCGATTGAAGAAGCATCTTTAGAATTGATGGAAAAATATTGGATTGAATCCAAGAGTAGGTTAATATAATAAAGGGGAATAGATATGAGAATTGATAAATTCTTAAAGGTATCAAGGATAATAAAGAGAAGAACGTTAGCAAAGGAAGTTACTGATCAAGGAAGAATCCAAGTAAACGGTAAAACTGCTAAAGCAAGTACAAATGTTAAAGAGGGAGACAATATTATCATTAAGTTAGGCCAAAGAAAATTAACAATTTTGGTAAAAGAAATTAAAGAGACCTCGAAAAAAGAGGAAGCTGCCAAGATGTATGAAATAATCAAAGAAGAAAGAATTAGCGAAGAAAAAATTTACGAATAGGAAGGGGTAACCCTTCTTTTTTTGTTCTAAAGTTCTAGGCCAAGCCATAATATGTAGCAGAAAGGGGGAATGAAAATGGAAGAGCGACCACAAAGAGAACATAAAATTTTACTTTTAAATAGAGAACATTTAAAGGTATCAGGAGTAGAAGATGTAGATAGTTTTGATAGTGAGGAATTTTTATTAAATACGGATTATGGATATTTAAACATTCGCGGACAAAATCTTCACATAAAGAATTTGAACGTATCACAAGGCGAGGTTGAAATTACTGGGTTAATTAAGGATATAAGTTATTTAAATGATGGATACTCGACGGAGAGAGCTAAGGGGTTCTTTGGCAGATTGTTTAAGTGACTTTACAAGAACAATTTCTGACCTTGATTATTATGTTAAGTGGCGGATTCTTATTGGGGACATTATTTGATGGATATAGAGTATTGATCGATAAAATTAAATTACCTAGATTATTGATATTTTTTTTAGATATTATCTTTGGTATTTCCTCAGCGATTATAATTTTTTTGGCATTATTGTGGAGTAATCATGGTCAAATTAGATTGGTAATATTGTTTGCGTTTTTTTTAGGATTATGGATATACTTTATTAGCTTTAGCAAGATTATTGTTGAATTATGGTTATTAGCGTATAATTTTTTGTACCATGGAATAATTGAGATTATTAAAGTCATCGATTTGGTGATAATTAAGCCTATAATTGTAGTGTACCATTTTATATTATTAATCGTAGCATCCTTAATTAAAATGGCTTTATCATTGGGGATGTTTATTTCCTATCCATTTTTAATTTTGTATAAATGGATATATAAAAATATAAGGAAAATAGCAATTAAGGGGAAAAAATTAATAAAAAAAGAGGAATTTTTGTCCCTTTTGAAGAAGTTATTCAGACTTTAGTAATTTTTAATATCTCCTTGGGGAGGAATTATGCTTGCAAGTTAAGAAACATAATCTGAGTAAGATTAATAATCCCAGCAAAAAAAGAATTAAGGGCATTTTATTAATCTTAGCAGCATTTTCGTTATGGGCTATTTTTACGGTATATCATCAATGGCAGGACATCAGCGAGATAAAAGGAAAATTAGTAGAATTAAAGAAAGAAGAACAAAGGGTGTTAACTATAAAAAATGACTTGGAAAAAAAGGCCCAACTTCTGCAAAATAAAGATTATATTGCAGAACTAGCTAGAAAATATTATTTTTTATCGAAACCTGGGGAAATAATAATAATATCTCTAGAGGAGTAACTATTGTCTATATTGACATGCTTTCAAATATTTAGGTATAATCAGCTTAGTTTTATTTATTTTTATTAAGGAGGCACTTTTAATACATGTCAATCGAAATAGGCAGCAAATTGGAAGGAAAGGTAACTGGAATTACCCACTTTGGGGCTTTTGTTGAGCTGCCAAATGGTGAAACTGGTTTGGTCCACATTTCAGAAATCTCAGATAGTTATGTGAAAGATGTTAATGAATTTTTAAAAGTCGATGATGTGGTTACAGTTAAAGTAATTAATGTTGAAGAGAATGGGAAGATAGGCTTATCATTAAGAGGAGCTCGAGAAAAGCAAGTAAGTAAATCGATGAAACAAACGCGTCGCTATTCTAGGGAAAGTTTTGATGAGAAATTAAACAAGTTTTTAAAGGATAGTGAAGAACGACTCTCTTCTCTGAGGAAAAGTACTGACTCTAAAAGAGGGGGGCGTGGCACACGTCGCGGTTAAGTATAAATAAAAGCACCTTTTAGGTGCTTTTTCTTAAGTCTTAATTCTTTAGAAAAAGGGGATAGAAAGTGATAATAAAAATAAAAAAAAATATTGACAAAGGAGTTATAGATATAATATAATAAATCTCGTGACTGACGCGGGGTGGAGCAGCTGGTAGCTCGTCGGGCTCATAACCCGAAGGTCGCAGGTTCAAATCCTGTCCCCGCAACCAATTAAAAACTAAGATGTTATGGCGGCGTAGCTCAGCTGGCTAGAGCGTACGGTTCATACCCGTGAGGTCGGGGGTTCGATTCCCTCCGCCGCTACCATTTTAAATATGTGGCCCGTTGGTCAAGTGGTTAAGACACCGCCCTTTCACGGCGGTAACAGGGGTTCGAATCCCCTACGGGTCACCATAATAAGGACGGTTAGCTCAGCTGGGAGAGCACCTGCCTTACAAGCAGGGGGTCGGCGGTTCGATCCCGTCACCGTCCACCATTAATCGAAGTCAAACACGTTTATCAAACGTGTTTTTTTATTTGTTTTTTTTATTTAATTCAATATCCAAACATGGTTATTTTTTTAGGAAGTTTTGTCGGATTAGTCGGTTTTCTCCAGTAAATCGACAGCAATTTTTAGAAACGTATGTTTGCAAAACGTTAAACACCTCATAGGTTCGTGTCGTTAACAAGAAAATTGTCGTAAATTTTTTTTGATTACCATTCCTGTTTTGACAAATTTTATAGTGGTTTATGATTATAATAGATGGCACAAAAAGTAATAAGGTGGTGCCATTGATGATACGAAAAATGAATATCAGAACGGGTTTGCAGATTCAAGGGGAGATTACATCTAAATATATAAATCGTTTAAATGAATTGTTAAAAAAGCTTTTTAGATCTCTTTCTAATTTGTTTGTTAAAAAGTTGGAAATCCATATTCTTATTATGGGCTTATTGTTAGGGAGGGCAATGATTTTAAATGAATTGTCACCTTTTGCAATTCCCTTTTTTGCAGTGATGTACCAATTGAAGCGAAGTAAGTTATTTTTTATCTCTTTAGCAATATTATTTGGTTCGAATCTAGCCGCCTATAATTATACCGACAGGGTATTGTTCGGGATGATAATCTTTCTTGTAATTGAAAAATGGCTAGAAAAAAAGCGTAAAATAGATCTCACATATTCACCATTTATAGTAGCCATCGCCATTTTTATTCCTCAAATAGCTCTATTCTCTAATAATCAGGCAAATCAGTTTTATCCATGGATAATGACGGGTATAGAAAGTTTATTAGGTTTTATTCTTACTTTAATTTTTGTACAAGCTATGCCAATTTTAATTTATAAACGAGAAAACGTAACTTTAAACCAAGAAGAAATTATTGCTCTAACGATTGTTTTAGCATCTGTAATGTCGGGAACAGTTGGTTGGACATTAAATGGGTATTTGATAGAGAATATGATTTCTCGATATTTTATATTAATTTTTGCTCTAGCGGGTGGAAGTACAATTGGAGCAACAATTGGAGTTGTAACTGGTTTAATATTAAGCCTTTCTAATTCGAATGCAATATATCAAATTAGTCTACTAGCTTTTGCTGGATTATTAGCTGGACTTTTGAAACAAGCTAATAAAATCGGGGTTACCATAGGTTTTTTGCTAGGTACTGCGATCTTATCAGTTTATATAGGAAATCAAGATCAAATATTACAATCATTAAGTGAATCAATAATTGCGATAATATTTTTTCTACTTACTCCTAACAATTTTTTAAAAGGGATTGCTAAATTTGTACCCGGGACAAATGAATATCATCATTATTATCAAGATTATATTACGGGGATTAGAAATATCACCTCTAAAAAGATTGAGCAATTTGCCAATATGTTTTCACAATTAGCAAATAGTTTCCAAGATATTTCTATTTCACCCCGTTTAGAACAAAATGAACAAGTAAATCATTTTATCAATCACGTAACAAAAAGTAATTGTGATGTATGTTGGAAAAGAAAAAAATGTTGGGATGAAGAGTTTTTTAAAACTTATAATTTGATCACAGAGTTGATGACGACAATAGAGTCTAAAGAAAAATTTTCTAAAAAAGACATTCCTGATAGTTGGTCAGACAAGTGTGTAAAGAGTGATCAGATAGCATTTCAGCTATTAGATATTTATGAAAGCTATAGTGAGCATTTATATTGGAAAACACAATTGGAAGAAAGCAGACTTTTAGTAGCGCATCAACTGTTCGGAGTTTCTCAAGTAATGAAAGATCTGGCGACAGAAATTAATAAGGGGGATAAAGAGTTAAAGGAGCAAGAGCAACAGATAAAAGATTCTCTGGAGATGCTCGGATTATCGATTAGACAAGTAAATGTAATAAATTTAGATGAAGGAAATGTAGAAATAGAGGTAATACAACCTACCTGTAATGGTACTGAAGAATGTACTAAGGTGGTCGCTCCATTATTATCTGAAGTGGTTGGGGAAAATATAATAGTAAGTAAGAAAGAATGTTATGGCAATGATGGTAGCTGTAAAATGTGTCTAAAGTCAGCCAAGAATTATGATGTTGGTATTGGTTATGCTAGCGCAGCAAAAGATGGAAAATGGCTATCGGGAGATAGTTTTAGTACAATCGAAATCGGCAATGGAAAATATGCAATTGCTTTAAGCGATGGTATGGGAAATGGTGAGAGAGCCCAAAAGGAGAGCAAGACAACACTTGAGTTACTTCGTCAATTATTGCGTTCCGGATTTGATGAGACTTTCTCGATAAAAACGATTAATTCAGTATTACTATTAAGATCACAGGAGGATATTTTCTCCACTCTTGATTTAGCGATTATAGATTTATTTGATGGATATACAAAGTTTTTGAAGGTTGGCTCAACCCCAAGTTTCATAAAACGTCAAGATGAAATTTTTATGATATCGGCAAGTAATCTTCCAGTAGGGATAATTCAAGATATTGATATTGATAGTAAGGAATTTTCACTAAAACCAGGTGATCTTTTAGTAATGTTAACAGATGGGATATATGACTCGCCAAAACAGGTGGTTAATAAAGAACTATGGATGAAGCGAATGATTCAAGAAATAGAGACAAATGACCCGCAAGAATTTGCCGACTTAATATTAGAAAAGGTAGTTCGTGATAAAAAGGGAGTGATTAATGATGATATGACCGTAATCGTTGCAAAAATTGAAGAAAACAAACCTGATTGGTCTACGATAAAAATACCGGGTATATCAAGAATAGAACGAGAGAAAAAGATAAATTAGGAATATTATTTGGTATAACCTTCCTCGATTGTGGATATTAATGTATTAAAGAGAGGAGGAAGGTTTGTGGTTCGTAATGTAAAGTTCAATCAAATAACGCTAATTACTGACGGATTTTCGAATCAAGGAATATCACCGATTGTAGCCGCTAGACAGGCTAATCGACAGAATATTTCGGTAAATGTTGTTGGTATTACAGATGCTGGAACAATTGGTGAACAAGGTAGATTAGAGATTAAAAATATCGCGGACTCCGGTGGCGGTCTGAGTCAGATTGTTCCTTTAGAAAAAATTTCAAGAACTGTACAAATGGTTACTAGACAAGCTATCAATAACACCATTCAACAAGTTGTACATACTCAATTGACACAAATATTAGGTAATGATGACCTAGTTTCCATTCCCCCAAAGGAACGAATAAAAGTAGCGCAGATGATGGATAACATGGCTGAATATGGACATCTCAATGTTTTACTTTTAATAGATCAGAGTGCTAGCATGGCAAGAAAGATGAAAAAGGTTGAAGAAGCAATTTTGGATTTTCAGCTAAGCTTATCATCGAGGGCTGGTAGTAGCTACATTTCCATCGTTACTTTTCCAGGAGAAAGCAGTTACATAGATATTAAAGTCCCCTGGACAAATGAAATTAAACGGATAAATTCTCTTTTAAATAACTTGACACCAAGGGGCAATACGCCTACAGGGCCAGCTATTTTAGCTAGTATACAATATTTTGCTCAGCTTGATAATCAGTTTAATAAATCTATTACAAATGGTGTTTTAGATGAGTATGTTATTTAATTCAAAAGACAATATATTAAAACCTGGAACCGTTATTACTGGAAAGTGGAATAAAAAAAAATATACTGTGATTAGGATCCTTGGTTCGGGGGAAAATGGTATAGTTTATTTAGTCCAATTCTTAGGCAAACAATATGCCCTTAAAATGAGTCTAGCCACCATAGATTTAAGTCTTGAAATACAGGTTATTCAGCGTTTAAATAATACCCAAGGTCAACTCCTTGGGTTTTCTGTGTTTGATATAGATGATTTTCAGTATAAGGAAAAACTATTTACATTTTACGTGATGCCCTATAAAAATGGAATATCGATTGAAAAATATCTTTATGGTAAGGACTGCATAGAGTATTACAATGTCTTTAGGCGAGTTCTAGAATTATTAATTTCGATTCATGATGAGGGTTGGGTACTTGGAGACATCAAACCAGAACATATCCTAATTGAACCCGAAAAGCTAAGGATCTCAATTATTGATCTTGGTGGAGTTACTCGTTTTAATGAGGGGGTTAGACAATTTACGGAGCTTTATGATCGTGGTAGTTGGAAAGTTGGCAATCGCAAAGCCGATTCTCATTATGATCTATTTGCTCTAGTAATGGTTTTTATTCAAATAAGTATTGGTAAAAATAAATTGCTCAAAATTTTTAAACAATCCCGTGATATAAATAAAGTTTATGATATAATACGTAATATTAATTTACTAAGGCCTTTAAAGCCAACGTTTAAAGAGGTCTTGTACGGTAAATCGATAAATTCAAAAAAAGTTATTAAAGATTTACAAAATAATACTCCAACTTTAGATGATAAAAATAAATCTAACCGTTGGATAGAATGGTTATTTACAACTTCCGTTATTTTATTTATTCTAGTTTTTGTACATTTAATTTATTATTGGTAGATTTGGGGGAAACCTTGAAGTGAAGGCCGATATATCTGAAATCATCGAAGTTTGTTTATTAGCAGGAAAAATAATACTTTCTAACGGTGGAGAAACATATCGGGTTGAAGATACGATGATCCGAATAGCTCAATCTTATTCAGTTAAGGAAGTTTATAGTTTTGTAACTCCTACGGGAATTTTTCTAACGGTCCAAGGAGAAAACAAAGGACAGGAACAAACAAAATTCATAAGAATTTTTGAACGTTCGATAGACCTGAATAAAGTAGTTTTAGTTAATGATATTTCACGAAGAATCTGTAATGGTTCGTTAACTATAGACGAAGCATATGAAAAGTTGTTAGAAATTGAAAACCAAAAACATCTATACCCCAAATGGATACAAATCATAGCTGCTGCAATCGCTACTGGTTTTTTTGCTTTGATGTTTGGTGGTGATTGGAAAGACTATCTTTCAGCTTTCATAACCGGAGGAATCGGTTTTGTTGTATTTATTTACATTCATCGCTTAGTTCGGGTAAAATTTTTTACGGAAATCATTACCTCAACAATAATTGGATTAATCTCTGTTTTCTTTCTAAAAATAGGATTGGGAAACCATTTAGAAAAAATAGTAGTTGGTTCAATAATGCCGATGGTCCCAGGAGTTCAAATAACAAACGCAGTAAGGGATTTGATGGCCGGAGATTTGGTATCTGGTGTAGCTAGAGGTTCAGAGGCTTTAATTACTGCTTTAGCAATTGGTACCGGAATCGCTGTAGTTATCTCATTTTTATAAATAGGAATAATATAGAAAGTAAGAAGTGTGTGATGGATAATGATATTTCTAGATTTAGATTTAAAACCATTATATTCTAGCTTAATAGCTACAATGGCATTTGGAATTATTTTTAACGTACCTAAAAAAACTATCACTAGCGGTGGGATCATAGGTATGTTAGGTTGGTCAATATATACTTGGCTAATAGATGTTCTTAAATATGAGATGGTATCGGCTACATTAGTAGCAGCTTTTTTTGTAGCAAATTTTAGTCAAGTATTGGCTAGATATCATAAAATTCCTGTTACTGTTTTTAGTATTTCAGGTATTATACCTCTCGTACCTGGTGGTTTGGCATATGATACTATGCGGAATTTTGTGGAGAATGATTATTTGACTGGAGTAAGGTTGGGAACAAAAACCTTATTAATCTCAGGGGCAATTGCTTTTGGACTAATTATTTCAGGGGTAATATCACAGACCATAAGAGGGAAAGAGCGTAATTATGTTAAAGAAAGTTGAAAAAACAATTAAATCTTATCAGATGGTGGATAATAATAAACCGATTATCATAGGGGTATCAGGTGGTCCTGATTCCATGGCTCTTTTAGATGTTATGTCCAAAATATTGACTAATAAGCTAATTGTAGCTCATCTAAATCATCAATTTAGAGGTAGAGATGCAGAAGAAGATGCAGAGTTTGTAAAAAATGAATGCGAAAAAAGAGGGATTAAAGTCGTAGTGAAATCAATAAATGTTCCTCTTTATATGAAAAGGACAGGGCTTGGTGCCCAAGAAGCAGCTAGAGAAGTGCGGTACCAATTTTATCGTGACGTGGCGAGAGAATGGAATGCTAGGATTATTGCTTTAGGACACCATGCTAATGACCAAGCAGAAACCATTATGATGAGAATAATTAGAGGGACAGGAATTCATGGGCTAGCTGGCATTCCCTATACCCGTGATTTTGAAGGGCTTAAGATAGTAAGACCATTATTAGATGTAACTAGGGAAGAGATAGAAAATTATTGTAAAAAAAATTCCATTTCTTACAGGACAGATAAGAGTAATTTTTCAACGAAGTATTTTCGAAATGAAGTAAGGTTAAATATCTTACCTTATTTAGAAAAATATAATTACAAAATAACTTCTCATCTACATCAAATTGCAAAAGTAATTCAGGATGAGGATAGATATCTTAATAAAATAGCAGAGGAATTTTTAGCAGAAAATATGATTAATGAACGAGGTGATACTAATAGTCTAAATATATCATCCCTGCAAAAACTGGATATTGCTTTACAAAGAAGAGTCATTTATCTAATATTAAGGTATCTAAATTTAAATCAGGAGCTAACCTATATCCATATTGATGGGATTATGCGTTTAATAAATCAAAAACATCCATCAAAGTCTATCGATTTACCTGGTGTACGGGTGTATCGGGATTATGATCAAATTATTTTTACTCCAGTAAAGGAACGGGGAAATAAGCCATATTCCTATCAACTTACCGTTCCGGGTGACGTAGAATTAGATGAGGTTAACAAAAAAATTATAGCCTATGTTACAAAAAAACCTGAAGAACCATCTGGAGTATGGGCTGTGTTTGATTATAATCAATTAAAAAATAAGAAATTAATTATTCGTTCCCGTAATGCTGGTGATCGTATAGAAATACTGGGATTAGGTGGTTCTAAAAAAGTAAAAGACATATTTATTGATGAAAAAATATCAAAGGAGTATCGTGACTTACAACCGATCCTTGAATGTGATGGTGAAATACTTTGGATTCCTGGGATCAGAAGGTCAAAGCATGCTCTGATTTCTGAATCGACAGAAGATTTTCTTTATGTGGTTTTTATTGATCAATAATAAATATAAAAACATAATAGCTGTAATTATAATTTGAAAATCTAAAATAGTGTAATACAGGAGGATGATTATGGAAAACGACATCAAAGAAATATTAATTACAAAGGAAGAAATCGAGGCAAAAGTAAAAGAACTTGGAGAAACTTTGAGCAAAGAGTACCAAGGCAAAACACCTTTGATGGTATGTATATTAAAAGGTGCTGTTTTATTCATGGCTGATTTAGTTAGGAACATGGATATTGAAGTGGAAATGGACTTTATGGCTGTTTCAAGCTATGGTAAATCAACAGAATCATCAGGTGTAGTTAGAATCTTGAAAGATTTAGATACAACTGTGGAAGGAAGAGATATTATTATCGTTGAAGATATAATCGATAGTGGCTTAACTTTGAGTTATTTGGTTGAAATGTTAAAGGGTAGAAACTTAAACTCCATCAAAATCGTTACATTATTAGATAAGCCACATCGCAGAAAGGTAGATTTGAAACCTGATTTAAGTGGATTTACCATACCTGATGAGTTTGTAGTGGGATATGGCTTAGACTATGCTGAGAAATATCGTAATATACCATACATAGGCGTTCTTAAACCAGAAGTGTATTCAGGTTAATGCACCTATTGTTAGTAGTTATTCTTTTTGGTACAATATTGTAAGTGTATGAGAGGAGGCAAGAAATGAACCGTTATTTAAAAAATACTGGTTTTTATTTACTGATTTTCCTGCTTACAGTTGGAATAGTGAGCTTTTTTACAAAGCCGAATATTACGACGGAACAGATAACTTTTTCACAATTTCAAGAAGAGTTAAAGGCAGGAAAATATAGCGAAGTTACTGCCAGACCCGATGGTTTGACGTACCGTATTGAAGGAACTTATGCAAAAAATGCTGAAAATAAAAAACGTTTTTATACAAATGCTCCTTTTAGCGAAGGATTTTTAGATGATTTAACTAGTGCTCCAGTCAAGTTGACCTTTTTAGAACCAAAAAGGGATTCGATTTGGATTACTTTTTTAACATCTATAATACCTTTTGTCCTCATATTTGTTCTTTTCTTTTTCTTACTTAATCAAGCCCAGGGTGGCGGAAGTAAAGTAATGAACTTTGGTAAAAGTCGAGCACGTCTATACAATGAAGAAAAGAAGAAAATTACATTTAAGGACGTTGCTGGTGTAGATGAAGAAAAAGAAGAATTAATTGAGGTAGTTGAGTTTCTTAAAGACCCGAGAAAATTCACTTCACTAGGGGCTAGAATTCCAAAGGGAGTTTTATTGGTTGGACCTCCTGGTACTGGTAAAACTTTATTGGCAAGGGCTGTAGCTGGAGAGGCAGGTGTGCCATTCTTTAGTATTAGTGGTTCTGATTTCGTGGAGATGTTTGTGGGTGTAGGTGCTTCTAGGGTTCGTGATCTATTTGAAAATGCTAAGAAAAACGCTCCATGTATCATATTTATAGATGAGATTGATGCCGTTGGTCGTCAGCGTGGTGCTGGTTTGGGTGGTGGCCATGATGAAAGGGAACAAACCTTAAACCAGTTACTTGTTGAAATGGATGGTTTTGGAGTTAACGAAGGAATTATCATGATGGCTGCAACTAACCGGGCAGACATCTTAGATCCGGCTTTACTAAGACCAGGGCGTTTTGATAGGCAAATCATCATCGATCGTCCAGATGTAAAGGGACGTGAAGAAGTATTAAAGGTACATGCTCGGAATAAACCTTTAGCTAAAGATGTGGATCTTAGTATAATTGCTAGAAGGACTCCAGGTTTTACTGGAGCTGATTTAGAAAATCTGCTTAATGAAGCAGCATTGTTAGCAGCAAGAAGAGATAAAAAAGAGATAACTATGTCGGAGATTGATGAAGCTATCGATCGTGTCATTGCTGGACCTGAGAAAAAAAGCAGAGTTATCAGTGAGAAAGAGAAAAAAATTGTCGCTTATCATGAAGCAGGACATACTATAGTTGGATATCATCTTGAAAATGCAGATCAAGTTCATAAAGTGACAATTGTGCCAAGGGGCAGTGCCGGCGGGTATACTGTTATGTTACCAAAAGAAGATAGATTTTTCATGACTAGACCGGAATTGTTAGATAAGATTACCGGACTACTTGGTGGTCGTGTTGCTGAAGAAATCATCCTTGGAGAAGTAAGTACAGGTGCTCATAATGATTTTGAGCGCGCGACTGAAATAGCTAGACGAATGGTTACAGAGTTTGGTATGAGTAATTTGGGACCGATGCAATTTGGGAAAGGTAGAGGAGAAGTATTTTTAGGAAGAGATTATACACGCCAACAAAATTATAGCGATAAGATTGCATACGAAATTGATCTAGAGGTAAAAGCGATAATTGAAGAAAGTTACAATAGATGTAAACAGGTATTAGAAGATCATAAGACGGAGCTAGAATTAATAGCTCAAACATTGATTGAGAAAGAAACTCTAAACGAACAAGAGATTAAACAACTTATCGAAAGTGGTAAATTGGAAAATCAAAAACCTGAACCAGATATAAAAGTTCAAATTCAAGGTAAGGAAAACCGTTCTGATTCAGAATTGAACTTTAAAGATGAAAAAACCATAGATGATTTTTTCGATGATTAAAAATTTTTTGACGCTTCTTAAGCGTCTTTTTTTTGTTTTCGTTGAGGTTTTGGTTATAATTGTATATGATACAGGAGAGAGGAAATTTAAAGGGGTGATTTTATGGAGAACTTTTTAAGTGATATTGAGATTGCTCAAAGAGCAAAAATGAAACCTATTAAAGAGATTGCAGAAGAAATTGGAATTCTAGACGAAGAATTAGAGTTATATGGAAACTATAAGGCGAAGGTTTCACTTGAAATTTTAAAACGCTTACACGACAGAAAAGATGGTAAGTTAATCCTAGTAACGGCCATTAACCCTACACCGGCAGGGGAAGGTAAGTCTACGGTGACTGTAGGTCTTGGCCAAGCGTTTAATAGGATAGGTAAGAAGGCAATAATCGCTTTACGAGAACCATCATTAGGACCTAGTATGGGAATTAAAGGTGGAGCTGCTGGTGGTGGTTATTCTCAGGTTGTACCGATGGAAGACATAAATTTGCACTTTACTGGGGATATTCATGCGATAACAACAGCTCATAATGCTTTATCAGCAATAATAGATAATCATATTCATCAAGGAAATCAATTAAATATTGACCCAAGAAGAATTATTTGGAAAAGAGTTGTTGACCTTAACGATAGGGCTCTAAGAAAGATTGTCGTAGGACTAGGTGGACCAATTCAAGGAGTACCAAGAGAAGATGGATTTGATATAACAGTTGCTTCGGAAGTTATGGCAATTCTTTGTTTATCTAACGGTTTACAGGATCTTAAAGAGAGATTAAGTAGGATAGTGGTGGCTTATACATATGATAGAAAGCCAGTAACTGTGGCCGATTTAAATGCACAAGGGGCAATGGCATTACTACTTAAAGATGCGATAAAGCCAAATTTAGTTCAAACATTAGAAAATACACCAGCTCTTATCCATGGAGGTCCATTTGCCAATATTGCTCATGGTACAAATAGTATACTTGCTACAAAGATTGCTTTAAAACTAGCTGATTATACAGTTACAGAGGCTGGTTTTGGTGCTGACTTAGGTGCTGAAAAGTTCTTCCATATTGCTTCACGTTATGGAGAGTATAAACCTAATGCTGTGGTTATTGTTGCTACAGTAAGGGCATTAAAAATGCATGGTGGCGTAGCAAAAGACGACTTAATGGAAGAAAATATTGATGCCTTAAGAAAGGGATTTGTCAATCTACAAAAGCATATGGATACCATAAGAGAATTCAATTTACCATTTGTAATAGCTATCAATAGATTCCATACGGACACTGAAAATGAGCTTCAAGAATTAAAGCAATTGATTGAAGCTGAAGGTGTACCGGTGGCCATTTCAGAAGTATGGGCTAAAGGTGGAGAAGGTGGGATAGAGTTAGCTGAGAAGCTAATAACAACAATTGAAGAAAATGAAAAAGAACATTCTGAATTATATTCTTTAGACGATTCTATCGAGGCGAAGATTGAGAAAATTGCTAAGTCAGTCTATGGAGCAGATGGTGTAGAATTTACAAGTTCAGCCAAAAAACAAATTGCCCAATTTAGTAAAAGAGGATGGGATAAATTGCCAATATGCATGGCTAAGACCCAATACTCTTTATCTGATGA
Source organism: Vulcanibacillus modesticaldus (assembly GCF_001730235.1). Classification (GTDB taxonomy): domain Bacteria; phylum Bacillota; class Bacilli; order Tepidibacillales; family Tepidibacillaceae; genus Vulcanibacillus; species Vulcanibacillus modesticaldus. The sequence goes on from NZ_MIJF01000003.1 coordinate 42,236, forward strand.
TCCAAAATTATTGGGTAGACCTAAGGGATTTAAGATTACAATTCGTGAGTTAAGACCGTCAATCGGGGCAGGTTTTATCGTTGCATTAACCGGTGATGTTATGACTATGCCGGGACTACCGAAAAAACCTGCGGCATTAAATATGGATATTGATGAAAATGGTGTGATAAAAGGATTATTCTAGATTAAACTGAATTAATGTCAAACTTATTAAAATCACCCGTTAGGGTGGTTTTTCTTTGTCGCTTAGGAAATTAGTGTTTTTTATTTTTGTGGTTAATTTTTTTAAAATGTTGATTAAGTAACTTCATATTGGTAAGATAAGTCATGAAAAGAAGATGAAAGTTAAGGTGAAGCAGATGATCCTTGTGATCGATGTTGGAAATACAAATATCGTTTTGGGAGTCTACAAAGGACAACATTTAGTAGAATATTGGAGAGTAGCTACGGATCGTAACAAAACAGAAGATGAATATGGGATGTTAATCAAGCAATTATTCGAATATCATAGTCTATCATTTAGTGATATTGATGGGGCCATCATTTCATCAGTTGTTCCTCCATTAATTGTCACTCTAGAAAAAATGGTAAAAAAGTATATCAAGAAGACACCATTGGTTGTGGGACCAGGAATTAAGACTGGAATTAAAATCAATATGGAAAACCCAAAAGAGGTTGGAGCGGATCGCATAGTTAATGCTATTGCTGCTATTGAAATCTATGGCACACCTTTAATAATTATTGATTTTGGGACAGCAACAACATTTGATTATATCGACAAAAACGGGGCTTATCAGGGTGGAGCAATTGCTCCGGGGATCTATATATCCACAGAAGCACTATATCATAAAGCGGCTAAACTGCCTCGTATTGAGTTAGTAAAGCCGCCCAATGTGGTTGCTAAAAATACTGTAAATGCAATGCAATCTGGAATTATTTATGGCTTTGCTGGACAAGTAGATGCTATAGTTGAAAGAATGATAAAGCAGTCTCCAAATAAACCTAAAGTTGTTGCCACGGGTGGCTTAGCTAATTTGATAGCTAGTGAATCAAAGACTATTGAAGTCGTTAATTCTTTATTAACACTAGAAGGATTGAGGATTATTTACAATCGAAATAAGAATAAGTAAGAATAGTTTAGAAGGATTCCCAAGTGCTGGGGTCCTTTTATAATTAATAAGTTCATTGATTAGAATAGCTATTGTTATTGACTTTTTGAGGAGGATTAAAGATGAAAGACTATTTAGTTAAAGCATTAGCTTTTGATGGTAAAGTAAGAGTTTACGTAATAAATTCAACTGAATTAGTGAGTCAATTACAAAAGAGCCATGACACTTGGCCTACTGCTAGTGCAGCTTTAGGAAGGGCTGCAACAATAGGAGCTATGATGGGTGCCATGCTTAAAGGTGACGAAAAGTTAACCATTCAGATAAAAGGTGATGGACCGATAGGTCAAATAGTAATAGATGCCAATAATAAGGGTGAGGTGCGAGGTTACGTTACTAATCCAGTAGTAGACATACCGAAGAATAAAAAGGGAAAATTAGATGTTGCTAGAGCTGTTGGAAAAGGAAATATATACATTATTAAGGATTTAGGCCTAAAGGAACCTTATAGGGGAAGTATTCCTATCGTATCAGGGGAATTAGGGGAAGATTTCACTTACTATTTTGCTCACTCTGAACAAACTCCTTCAGCTGTAGCAGTGGGTGTTTTGGTAAATAAGGATTATTCCATAAAGGCAGCAGGTGGGTTTATTATTCAAATTTTACCTAATATAACTGACGAAGAGATCAGTTTGATAGAAAGGACCCTGGAAAATTTTCCTCCTGTATCAAGCTTAATTGATCAAGGGTTAACGCCTGAAGATATTTTGGAAAAATTGTTTGCAGATCCAGTTCAGATACTTGAAAAAATGGATATTCAGTTTAAATGTAATTGTTCAAAAGAAAGAATCAAAAAAGTATTAATTAGTTTAGGTAAAGAGGAAATTGAAGATATGATAGAGAAAGAAGATGTAGTGGAAGTAGTTTGTCAATTTTGTAATACGAAGTACCACTACAATAAAGAGGAGTTAGGTAAGCTTTTAGAAGCTTTGGGCTCATAGCAAGGAGTTGGATAGAATGTCAAGAGAAAAGATCTTAATAGGGATCATCGTGTTATTAATAGGTACGATTATCACAGGATACCTATGGCTTAATAATGGCAATCAATCGCCAAGTGCAGTTGCTGTGGTAAATGGCAAAGAAATTACTTATGAAGAATTTATAAATGAATTAAAAAGATTATATGGAAAAGAAGTATTAAACGAAATGATCAATCGAAAAATTATCGTTGAAGCCGCAAACAGATATGGTATCAAGGCTAGTCAAGATGAAATTCAGCGTCAGTATGCAGAGTTAAAAAAAGATTATAATTCCGAGGAGGATTTTGTAGGTTACTTAAAGGAACAGGTGGGCTGGACGAAGGAACAATTACTTGAATATATAGAATACTATATTCTTTGGGAAGAGTTAGCAACTAAAGATGTGAATATATCTGAAGAACAGATTAAAGATTATTATGAGAATAATCGTTCACAATATGGTATCCCAGAAAGGTTCCGTATTCAGCAGATTGTAGTTGCCACTGAAGAAGAAGCAAACCAAGTTGTTAATGAATTAAATAATGGGTCTGATTTTAATACTCTGGCTAAGGAACGTTCAATCGATATGTTAACTTTAGGTAATGGCGGAGATCTAGGGATGGTCACAATAGACGACCCTTCGGTTGATCCTGCAATATTAAATAAGGCAAAAGCTTTAGAAATCAACGAAATTGCCACAGTTCCCATAGATAGTGGATATGCGATTATTCGTGTTGTCGATCATAAAGATGCCGTACAATATACTCTAGAAGAGGTCAAAGATCGAATAAGAAGGGAAATAGCGCTAAGCCAAGGTAATTCTTTGCCTGAGGTATTAGAGCAACTAAAAGCAGAAATGAATGTTCAAATATTAGACGATATAATAAAAAATATTGATTAAAAATGAGGTCAACTTTTGTTGGCCTTTTTTGTCGCATTTTGTTCATGGTTTTAAAATTCGGATATGTTCTTTAGGGTTTTTTATACTCCTATAAAAATGTATACTTAAGTTTAGATAATGCAGTTAGAATCCTCTCTAATTAATTTGAGACAATGTTAATGTAAATGGAGTGAAACTATGAACTATCCGTCTTATGAGCAATTAGAACAACTTTTTAATAATGGTTTCCGATATTTGCCAATTGGGATAAAGAAAAAATTTGTAACCTTTGATCCGATAAAATTGTTTCAAAAAGTCAATAGTAATGGAGAATATAGTTTTATATTTGAAAGTGGGAGAATAGGACGTTACACCTATATCGGTGGAGATCCAGTATTGGTTATCAAAGGTAAGGATTATCAAATAGCAAAAATAAACCGGGCAGGAGACGAAGTAATATATTATGGAAATCCTTTAGAAATTCTAAAGGGAGTAATGGATGGCTTTTCTGTACCTAAGATAAAAGAATTACCAAAATTCTTTGGTGGAGCGATCGGTTATCTTAGTTATGATATGGGAAAGTATTTCGAGAAGTTACCAGAAATAGCGACTGATGACGTAAAGGTGCCTGACTTGTATCTTATGATTATCGATAAAGTATGGATATACGATAATCAAGAACAGGAACTTCATTACGTGGAACTTGTACATTTTGAAGATGGAGATTCATTAAAGGAGATATATGATTTTCAACTAAAAAAATTACTGCAAGTTTGGGATGATACCCTTTCCAATATAGACGAGAATACTTCAAATATTAAAATTTATAATGGCAAGGTAGATCGTTCTATCATTTCTACATCTTTTACAGAGGAAGGTTTCATAGATGCGGTTAAGAAAGTCCAGGATTACATCGCTCAAGGCGATGTGTTTCAAGTTAACCTATCTGTTCGTCAATCAAGAAGATTAAACAGTGATGGATTTAACATTTATCAACATTTGCGTTTGATCAATCCTTCTCCATACATGGGTTACATCAAATTTCCAGATGTGCAATTGGTTAGTGGTTCTCCCGAACTTTTAATAGAGGTATCAGATGGTTATATCCAAACCCGTCCGATTGCAGGAACGAGACCTCGGGGAAGAGATGAGCATGAAGATGAGATGTTGGTAAAAGACCTATTAGGAAACGAAAAAGAAACAGCTGAACATGTAATGCTTGTCGATTTAGAGAGAAATGATTTAGGGAGAGTTTGTAAGTTTGGGACTGTCAAAGTAAATGAATTTATGGTTGTCGAAAAATACTCCCACGTCATGCACATTGTTTCCAATGTGATAGGGCAGATAGACGATAAAAAAGATATATATGATTGTATTAGAGCAACTTTTCCGGGAGGGACTATTACGGGTGCTCCAAAGATTAGAACGATGGAAATTATTGAAGAATTGGAGCCAGTTAAAAGAGGACCGTATACTGGGTCGATGGGATGGATCAGTTTTAGTGGTGACTTAGAGTTAAATATTTTAATAAGAACCTTGCTGGTTAAAGATGGGGTCGGTTATATTCAAGCTGGTGCAGGAATAGTAATTGATTCAATACCTAAGAATGAGTATATCGAGTCCTTAAACAAGGCTGAAGCTTTATGGAGGGCTGTAGAGAGCAGTGAAAAAGCGATAAAGGAGACGCGACCATGATTTTAGTTATAGACAACTATGATTCTTTTACCTTTAACTTAGTACAATATTTTGGGGAATTAGGTGAAGATCTTGAAGTTAGTCGCAATGATGAAATAACTTTATTAGATATCGAGAATAAAAACCCCAATTATATCGTTATCTCTCCGGGACCCTGTACCCCGGATGAAGCGGGGATTAGTTTAGAAGTCATCAAACATTTCTCTGGCAGAATCCCTATATTAGGAGTGTGTTTGGGTCATCAAGCGATAGCCCAAGCCTTTGGTGGTAAAGTAGTCCGTGCAGAAAAATTAATGCATGGAAAAACCTCAATAATCTACCATGATCAAAAAACGATATTCAAAAATATTCCTCAAGCATTCAAAGCCACAAGATATCATTCTCTAATCGTTGATGACAAGAGTTTATCTCCTGAATTTGAAGTGTCGGCTAAAACTAATGCGGGAGAGATAATGGCGATTAGACACAAAGAATACCCTTTAGAAGGTGTTCAATTTCATCCGGAATCAATTTTAACAGAATATGGTAAAGAATTGATTAAAAACTTTATTAGTCATTATGCGAGGGTACCCTATGAAATGGATATTAAATGAACAAATTGTTGAGGAAGACCAGCTATCAATATCCGTTAAAGATCATGGATTTCTATACGGAGTAGGATTATTTGAAACTTTTAGAGTATATGATGGTACTCCGTTCTTATTTCAAGAGCATATTAAGAGGTTAAAAGAGGGACTTAGCCTTATCGGAATAGAGAGTAAAATTGATCAAAACAAAATGTCTCAGGACTTAAACCGGTTGCTAGAAATTAATAATTTAAATGACGCTTATGTGAGGGTAACTGTAACAGCAGGGACCGCTCCATTGGGATTACCTAACCAAAAATATGACAAACCAACAATATTATGGCAAATCAAACCTTTACCGCCGTTTAGTGATGAGCCGTCTATGGGGAAAAATGCTATCATTCTAAAAACCCCTAGAAACTTAGCTGAAACTAGAATTAGATTAAAATCAATAAATTTTTTAAACAATGTAATTGCCAAACACGAAATCATAGACTTAGAAAATTATGAAGGGATATTTTTAACTCATGATGGTTACGTGGCCGAAGGGATTGTGAGTAATATTTTTTTTGTGAAGCAGGGGAAAGTGTACACTCCTTCATTGGATGCTGGGATTTTAAATGGTATTACAAGACAACAAATTATTTCTATATGTGAACAAAATAATATATCGCTTATGGAAGGATTGTTTTCTCCTGAAACATTGATTGAAGCTGATGAAATTTTTATTACTAACTCTATTCAAGAAGTTGTACCAATTCTTAAGTTAAATGAACGAGAATATTTTTTTGACATGAATACACTAACATACTCTATAATCAAGGCCTATAAAGATTCAATAAAGCAAACCATCATTAACAACAAAGGAAGTGAATGAGAAGTGAATGACTTAAAATATAATACCCACCTTATTAAAGTCGATTCATCGGCTAAGTTAAAAGAAGAAATGAATAAAATTGGCGCTGATAATGCCGGAATTAATGTAATGCTCCCAAAGGGAGAGATGCTGCTGATTAAGGTACAAAGGGTTCCATTAGAAGCGGCAAACATATTGAAACAAGAATTGCTATCTAAAAATGGCGAAGCAGTTTTACATAGAGGGGTTTCAAACTTAACCGAGGAAGTTTCTGATGTTTTATTAATGGCTACCAAAAAACAGTTTATTGAAGTTATAAAAAAATTGAAGGTTCAGCCCTTCGGGTTAAAACAAATTGCTAAAGAGATTGAAGATGTACTTAAAATGAATGAAAGAAGCAATCAGGAAAAAGTTCTCGATTGCAGAGGAATCCCATTATCAATAGGAGAAAAGACATTAGTTATGGGTATACTAAATGTTACCCCAGATTCCTTTTCAGATGGTGGGAAATTTAACGACTTAGAAGCGGCCATTAACCAAGCAAAAAAAATGGTTGAAGAGGGAGCAGATATTATTGATGTAGGGGGAGAATCTACCCGTCCTGGACATCAAGCTGTTCCTTTAGAAGAGGAATTAAAAAGGGTAATCCCAATTATAGAGAGGTTATCACAGGAGATATCGGTACCGATTTCTATTGATACTTATAAAGCGGAAGTAGCTAAAAGAGCAATTGAAGCTGGCGCACATATTATTAATGACGTATGGGGATTTAAAAGGGATCCTGATATGGCAAATGTTGCTGCAGAACTAGAGGTACCCGTTATCTTGATGCATAATCGTGAGGATAGAAACTATCAATCCCTAATGGATGATATAATTGCTGATTTAAGGGAGAGTATTGATATTGCGATCAAAGCCGGTGTTAAGGATGATAATATTATTCTTGATCCGGGAATTGGATTTGCAAAAACCTACGAACAAAATTTAGTCGTTATGAATCGTCTTGATGAGATTGTGGCATTAGGGTATCCGGTTTTATTGGGCACTTCTAGAAAATCAATGATCGGTTTAACATTAGATTTACCTGTTGATCAGAGGTTAGAAGGAACTGCAGCTACAGTTTCAATAGGTATTGCAAAAGGTTGTAAAATCATGAGAGTTCATGACGTAAAAGAAATAAAAAGGGTTTGCAAAATGATGGATGCCATTATTTATATCAAATAAGATGGGGAGTTAGTAATGGACAAAATAATATTTGAAAAAATGCAATTCTACGCATATCATGGTGTATTTGAAGAAGAGAATCGCTTAGGGCAAAAGTTTGAAGTTGATTTAGAAATGTTTTTGAATTTAAAAAAGGCTGGAAAAAGTGATTGTCTAGAGGATACGGTTAATTATGCAAAAGTTTATGAACTTGTAAAAGATTTACTTATGGGTAAAAGAAGAAAATTACTAGAATCTTTAGCCGAAAGTATTGCGGAAGAATTATTAGCCTTATTTCCATTAGAAGAGGTTATGGTAAGGGTAAGAAAACTTCAGCCACCAATCCCTGGACATTTACAAAGTGTTTCAGTAGAAATTAGAAGGAGTGCTGACGATAGATGATCCAGGTCTTTCTAGGATTAGGTTCAAATATTGGTGATAGATACCAAAATATGAAAGAAGCTATCTTAACTTTAAACGGGCATAAAAGTATTGAATTAATCAAAGAATCTTCTATATATGAAACAGAACCATTTGGATTAAAAGAACAACCTGACTTTTTAAATATGGTTATTGAGATCAATACGATTTTATCCCCGGAAGAACTCTTAGAATATATTCACGAGATAGAACACAAATTGGGAAGGAAGAGGGAAGTTCACTGGGGACCAAGAACAATCGATATTGATATTTTGCTATATGGTGATAAAATAATTAGAAGTCAAAATTTGCAAGTTCCACACCCATATTTATCACAACGATTGTTTGTACTTGTACCTTTATCTGAAATTTATAAAGGTGGTATTCCAGGTGAAGAATTGTCTATAGAGCAATTAATAAAGCGCCTAGACAGTAGTGAAAATGAAGTTAAGCTTTGGATACCATAGATCAAACTTAACAATATACTATATTAGACACCAGGGGGGTATAAATGAGAATAGGTGATGTTCAATTAGAAAATAATGTAATATTGGCTCCGATGGCGGGGATTAATAACAAAGCTTTTCGAGTCATAGCCAGAGAGTTTGGAACAGGTCTGATCACGACAGAAATGATAAGCGATAAAGCAATACTTCAAAAAAATGAACGAACTTTAAAAATGATCGAGATAGATGATAATGAGAGACCTTTGAGTTTACAAATCTTTGGTGGCGAAAAGGAAAGCTTAGTTGAAGCTGCTAAGGTTATTGATGAGGGAACAAAGGCTGATATTATTGATATTAATATGGGTTGTCCGGTTCCTAAGGTGACTAAAAATGGCGCAGGTGCTAAATGGCTTCTAGATCCTTTAAGAATTGAAGATGCAATCAAAGCGATAGTTAAAGCTGTGAAAAAACCTGTTACTGTCAAGATGAGAACCGGATGGGATGCTGAACATATCTATGTAATTGAAAATGCTAAGGCTGTTGAAAGTGCTGGTGCAAGTGCTGTGATCATTCATGGTAGGACTAGGGAACAGATGTACTCTGGTAAGGCGGATTGGAATTTAATCTCCAAAGTTAAAGCAACTGTTAAGATTCCAGTGATAGGAAATGGAGATATATTTTCACCTGAAGATGCCAAGAGGATGATTGATCAAACCGGTGTTGATGGGGTTATGATTGGTAGGGCTGCTTTAGGTAATCCTTGGATTTTGTATCGGACTGTGAAATATCTAACTACAGGCATCCTTTATCCAGAACCTACTCCAAGGGAAAAAATAGATGTTGCCTTTGTTCATCTTGACAAACTCATAGAGCTAAAGGGTGAGTTATTAGGGGTTAAAGAAATGAGAAAACACGCTGGATGGTATCTAAAGGGTTTACCACAGGCGGCTAAAGTACGTGAGATGATCAATAAAATAGAATCAAAAGATGAAATGAAGCAATTATTGATGGGTTATGTTAAGGAGTTAGAAGCTAATACTGCAATTTTTTAGATTTTTTTGGATTTGGTTGACAATTAAAAATGATTGCAATATAATACCTCCATCAGATTAATAAATTTTTAATATTGGCATGGTAAACCAAAGCTTTGAAGCTTCTTTTTTCTTAACCAGAAGAAGCTTTTTGTTCTATCTTTATTATTTTTTTCACATCTTGATTTAGCTCGGATATTTTATTTTTAAAAACATATAATTGGTACTGAAAACTTTTCATAAAGGGGAATTATTTATGGCTGATAAAGAGGTTATTTTAACACCTTCTGGTTTAAAGAAACTTGAAGAGGAATTAGAGTATTTAAAATCCGTCAAGCGTCATGAAGTAGCGGAAAGAATTAAAACAGCGATTGGATATGGTGACATAAGCGAAAATTCAGAGTATGATGACGCTAAAAATGAGCAGGCATTTATTGAAGGAAGAATAATCACTTTGGAAAAAATGCTAAGAAATGCTCGAGTTATCAATGAAGATGAAGTAGAAACTGATGTTGTAAGTGTTGGTTCAACCGTGAAGTTAAAAGATCTAGAATATAATGAAATAGTTGAATACACAATCGTAGGCTCTGCTGAGTCTGATCCTATGGCTAATAAAATTTCTAATGAATCACCAGTTGGTAAAGCACTATTAGGTAAACAAAAGGGTGCAATTGTTGACGTAAATGTTCCAGCTGGAATAATTCAATATGAAATTTTGGATATTAAAAAATAATACAATGAAAATTTTATATATGGAGTTGGTAGTATGAGCCAAGAGGTAGTCGATTTAAATGATCTGCTTCTTGTGCGGCGTCAAAAACTGGCCGAATTGAGAGAACTAGGTTTTGAACCATTTGGCTACAAATATGAAAGAACGCATACAGCACAAGAAATATTAGATGAGTTAAACCAATTTAGTAAAGAAGAAATTGAATCAAGAGATGTAAATGTTAAGATTGCTGGTAGGGTAATGTCGAAACGTCTGCAAGGAAAAGCTGGTTTTGCTCATATTCAAGATGTTAGTGGTAGAATCCAAATCTATATTAGAAAAGATCAAGTAACTGAAAATGAGTTTAAAGTATTTGATCTATTGGATTTAGGAGACATTATTGGTGTCGAAGGAAAAGTTTTCAAAACAAATAAGGGCGAAACAAGTATCAAAGTCTACAAATTACACATTTTATCAAAATCATTATATCCATTACCTGATAAATTTCACGGATTAAAGGACGTAGAACTAAGGTATCGTCAAAGATATATAGACCTAATTGTTAATCCCGAAGTTAAAGAAACATTTATTATGAGAAGCAATATTATTAAAGCCTTGAGGAAATATTTCGATCAATTAGGCTTTATAGAAGTAGAGACCCCGACTATGCATGCTATTGCAGGTGGGGCTTCAGCAAGACCATTCATTACTCATCATAATGCACTTGATATGCAATTATATATGAGAATTGCACTAGAATTACACCTAAAACGTTTAATCGTTGGTGGAATGGAGAAAGTGTATGAAATTGGAAGAGTCTTTAGAAATGAAGGCATTTCTACGAGACATAATCCTGAGTTCACCATGTTAGAGCTTTACGAGGCATATGGTGATTACAAGAGTATTATGGAATTGACAGAAAATGCTATTGCTTATGTAGCAAAAGAGGTACTTGGAACAACCAAAATCGAATATCAAGGGCAGGAAATTAATCTTGATCCTCCATGGGAAAGAATTTCAATGGTAGATGCAATAAAGAAATATGCTGGCGTAGATTTAAGTGGCCAAATGTCTGATGAAGAAGCTCGTAGATTAGCTAAAAAATATAATATACAGATCGAACCACATATGACTTACGGCCATATCGTAAATGAGTTTTTTGAACAATTAGTTGAAGAAAAATTGGTTCAGCCAACTTTTGTTTACGGTCATCCAGTTGAAATTTCACCTTTGGCTAAGAAAAATGATAAAGATCCAAGATTTACTGATCGTTTTGAATTATTTATTGTTAGCAGAGAGCATGCAAATGCATTTACTGAATTGAATGATCCGATTGATCAAAGGGAGCGTTTTGAATCACAGTTAAAAGAACGTGAATTGGGTAATGATGAAGCTCATGAGATGGATGAGGACTTTATCCATGCATTAGAAATCGGTATGCCCCCAACGGGTGGACTAGGAATAGGTATAGATCGACTTGTAATGTTGTTGACTAACCAACCTTCAATTAGAGATGTATTATTATTCCCGTTGATGCGTGAGAGGGATTAAGAAAATATGAAGGGTTGACCGAAGGAGAAAATCAATTCCTTTTAGGTTAACCCTTTTCTTTATCTTTCGGGAAATCACGCTTATACGAATACAATAATCAAAGATTGGCATTTTTGTTCTAAATAAAGAATGAAGAGATAATAACAAATCAGATAGTTAAACAATGATTTAAAATAAATTTAAATAAGTTATTGACAATAGGTAATTGATAGTGTAATATATCTCTTGTCGCTTCTTTTTAAGGATTAACGACTTATAATGAAACGATTAAATTTAACAAAAAAATGTTGACAAACGCCAACAAGATATGATAAAATGTTAAATGTTGTTGGAATTGCTCTTTGAAAACTGAACAGTGTAACAAGCCAAGCGTGCCACAAGGAATTGTGGGACCAAAGTCAAAGAGAGCTAACTCAAACTTTTTATGGAGAGTTTGATCCTGGCTCAGGACGAACGCTGGCGGCGTGCCTAATACATGCAAGTCGAGCGAAGTTTATGGGAGCTTGCTCCTAATAAACTTAGCGGCGGACGGGTGAGTAACACGTGGGCAACCTGCCTGTAAGACTGGGATAACCCCGGGA
>NZ_MIJF01000004.1 GCF_001730235.1 Vulcanibacillus modesticaldus
AAAGTATAACCACACCATAAATTAAATAAGAAGAAGTCTGGTGACGATAGCGGAGGGGACACACGCGTACCCATCCCGAACACGACCGTTAAGCCCTCCAGCGCCGATGGTACTTGGACCGCAGGGTCCTGGGAGAGTAGGACGTTGCCAGGCTAATAAATAAAATATTGTTCCTCGTTAGCTCAGTTGGTAGAGCACTCGGCTGTTAACCGAGTTGTCGCAGGTTCGAGTCCTGCACGAGGAGCCATGCTCCCATAGCTCAGCAGGCAGAGCGCTTCCATGGTAAGGAAGAGGTCACCAGTTCAATCCTGGTTGGGAGCTCCAGTGAAATGTAAATTAAGGCCCGTTGGTCAAGTGGTTAAGACACCGCCCTTTCACGGCGGTAACAGGGGTTCGAATCCCCTACGGGTCACCATATTTGGACGGTTAGCTCAGCTGGGAGAGCACCTGCCTTACAAGCAGGGGGTCGGCGGTTCGATCCCGTCACCGTCCACCATTAATGAGCCGGTGTAGCTCAATTGGTAGAGCAACTGACTTGTAATCAGTAGGTTGGGGGTTCAAGTCCTCTCGCCGGCACCATTTCTTGGAAGGGTACCAAAGTGGTCAAATGGGGCGGACTGTAAATCCGTTGCGGAAGCTTCGTAGGTTCGAATCCTACCCCTTCCACCACTTAATGAATTAATGGGCTATAGCCAAGCGGTAAGGCAACGGACTTTGACTCCGTGATGCGCTGGTTCGAATCCAGCTAGCCCAGCCATGATATGAGCCATTAGCTCAGTCGGTAGAGCACCTGACTTTTAATCAGGGTGTCACAGGTTCGAATCCTGTATGGCTCACCATTTCAATAAAATCGATGATGAATGTGCGGGTGTGGCGGAATTGGCAGACGCACTAGACTTAGGATCTAGCGCCTTTGGCGTGGGGGTTCGACTCCCTCCACCCGCACCATCAATTTGCGGACGTGGCTCAGTGGTAGAGCATCGCCTTGCCAAGGCGAGGGTCGCGAGTTCGAATCTCGTCGTCCGCTCCATCTTAATTCTATACGTGCCCTTAGCTCAGCTGGATAGAGTGTCTGACTACGAATCAGAAGGTCGGGAGTTCGAATCTCTCAGGGCACGCCATTTACATCATTTGAATTTTCTTCGATAAGAAGATTCGAACGATAAAGAGTTCGTCGGAAACACGTGGAACAAGGAGTATATTGCGACGCAGTGAAGCGATGTTGAAGTCACGACGAAGGAGTGCATCTCTCAGGGCACGCCATTTACACATCATTATTACATTTTTTTATATCGGGATGTGGCTCAGCTTGGTAGAGCACCTGGTTTGGGACCAGGGGGTCGCAGGTTCGAATCCTGTCATCCCGACCACTAAAAAAATATTACTTAGATGATGCGGGTGTAGTTCAATGGTAGAACTCCAGCCTTCCAAGCTGGTAGCGTGGGTTCGATTCCCATCACCCGCTCCATTTATTATTCTATAACATTTTAAATGAATTCCTATGCTTTTAATTGTGGACTATTTATTGGTCGATCCGCCTTATGGTGGTACATGAAATTTATATTAGTACGCGGGTGTAGTTCAATGGTAGAACTCCAGCCTTCCAAGCTGGTAGCGTGGGTTCGATTCCCATCACCCGCTCCATCTAGTTTTCGGACCTCAAATGAGGTTTTTTTTTATGTCATTTTTTCATCTTCAAACCTTCCTTAAGTCAATCATATTTCTATCATTATTAATCTCAAACTTCTGCATATTTACTATTTATAAATCCTTAGAAAAATTCCCTTTAATTAAAACTGACTTAATTTACTTGACTTTATAGAAATAATTAGAACGATAAAAATAAAAAGAAAGTTTAGAAATTTTAAATTTAAATGTTAAAATATTTATATGATTTATACAATTGTTTAAAATAGGGGGAAGAATAGATGAGAAAGGACATAACAATAATTGGTGTACCATTGGATTTAGGAGCGGGGCGTAGGGGAGTTGATATGGGGCCTAGTGCCATAAGATATGCAAATATGAAAGAACGTTTAGAAAAATCAGGATATAACGTGATCGATATTGGAAACTTAAATGTCCCTACTCCTGAAACTTATCGAATTGAAAATGAAAAGCTAAAATACTTGAGGGAAGTTAAAATGGTAAATGATGAGCTGGCAAGAAAGGTATCAAAAGTGATGAAAGAAGAGAGATTCCCTCTAGTTCTTGGTGGTGACCATAGTATTGCAATAGGAACGTTAGCAGGAATTGCAGATCTTAAAAATAATTTCGGAGTTATTTGGTTTGATGCTCATGGAGATCTAAATACCCCTGATACTTCGCCTTCTGGTAATATTCATGGAATGCCTATGGCTGTTAGTTTGGGTTATGGCCATCCTGATCTTGTTAATATAATGAGTTTTTCACCAAAAATTAAGCCTGAAAATATTGTTATTATTGGTGCAAGGGATTTAGATAAAGGGGAAAGGGAGTTTATTAGGGACCGAGGTATTAAAGTATATACGATGCATGAAATTGATCGCTTAGGCATGGCTAGAGTAATGGAAGAAGCCATTTCATTTTTGAAAATGAATGCTGATGGAGTTCACTTGAGTTTAGATTTAGATGCCCTTGATCCGAATGATGCTCCAGGTGTTGGAACTCCAGTAGCTGGGGGCATTTCTTATCGCGAAGGACATCTAGCAATGGAAATGCTTGCTGAAGCCGATATACTGATTTCTGCAGAATTTGTTGAGGTTAATCCTATATTGGATCAAAGAAATAAAACAGCAGAAGTAGCCGTAGGGTTGATGGCTTCAGCATTTGGTGAAAAGTTATTATAGAGATAGCTTACTTGACAATCATGTGGTTAATGATATTATTATTTTAGCTAAGTATGATCGTATTTATGGGCTGGCCAGAAAGGTCAGCTTTTTCAATCCATTCTTTTATCAGTGTAGTTAATATATCATTTGTATAATAAATGCCACTGAGGATTTGATAATAGTTATGAAGGGGACAAAGAGATGACGAGAAAAAGCCTGATTATTCTTATTTTAATAATTTCCTTAGTTACTTTGTTGAACGGGTGCTCTAATGAAGGTAGCAAAACTTATGAAAACGAAGATATAGCAATCTTAGAAAAAGTTACAGTAGTGTTAGATTGGGTACCAAATACCACTCACACGGGATTATTTGTCGCAAAGGATAAAGGATGGTATAAAGAACAAGGTTTGGATGTTAATATTATTCAACCCAATGAGGTAGGAACTGCCCAACTTGTTGCATCGGGTAAAGCGCAATTTGGAATAAGTTATCAAGGAGAAGTTACCTATGCAAGAGCAAATCAATTGCCAGTTGTATCAATTGCTGCGATAATTCAACATAACACATCAGGATTTGCTGCCCCAATTGAAAAAAAGATCGCATCACCAAAAGATTTTGAAGGTAAAAAATATGGTGGTTGGGGTTCACCAATTGAAAGGGCCGTAATAAAAACAGTAATGGGAAATGAAGGTGCAGATGTCAGAAAAGTAGAATATGTTAATGTTGGTTCGAGGGACTTTTTTACAGCTATGAAATCTGATGTTGATTTTGAATGGATTAACTATGGATGGACAGGAATTGAAGCAAAATTAAAGGGTTATCCCATCAACTTTATTGAATTAACAAGGGTTGCCCCAGAACTAGAATCTTATTCACCTGTGATAATTGTGAATGAAAAATACATTAAAGAGCACTCAAAAACAATTAAGAAATTTATGGCAGCTACCGCGAAAGGTTATCAATATGCTATAAATCGACCTAAAGAAGCTGCAAATATATTATTAGGACACGTGACGGGTCCAGATAAAGAATTAGTATTAAAAAGTCAAGAATGGATAAGTAATAAATACCAAGAAGATGCACTACAATGGGGGATTCAGCAGGAATCTGTCTGGATGAATTATACACAATGGATGGTAGATCAGGGATTAATCCCCCAAATGATCGATATTAGTAAGGCATTTACTAATCAATTTTTACCAGATAGATAACATTGTATATATTTCGAAATTGTGGATTAATAGAGGGTCCTTATATAAGAAAATGATGATATAATATAATTTGGCAACAAGAGGTACCTATTTGGTACTTCTTTTGTATTATTTAATAAATAAGTATTGAGTAGTTGGTAATTAAAAGCTAATATAATTAAGGTAAATTTTTTGAATAAATCCATATTTTTATAAACAATAATTTTTTAATTAAATCCCTCAATGATGGAGGAAATAAAATGAATTTTGTTGATAACAAATTAATAAGAAAGGCAAAGGCTGGCGATATGCAAGCTTTTGCAGAATTAGTTTATCAATATAAAGATAAAATATTTAATCTTGCTTACCGAATGCTAGGTAATACCCAAGAGGCTGAGGATGTAAGTCAAGAGACATTTCTTAGAGTTTATTCTAATATCGATCGATATGATGAAAAGTATAAATTTTCAACTTGGATATATAAAATTGCAACCAATCTTAGTATTGATCGTATAAGGAAAAGAAGGACTACTTATTCACTGGATGATTATTGGAATGAAGAAGAGGGGCTAGATTGGTACACTCGATTACCAAATCAAAGTATTGGCCCTGAAGAGTCAATTATTTCTAATGAAGAGATTAATCAAGTTCATAAAGCAATCTTAAATTTACCAGAAAAATATCGCGTAATTATGACTTTACGATATGTAGAAGATTTATCAATTAAAGAAATAAGTGAAATTGTTAATCTACCAATATCGACGGTAAAAACGAGGTTACTCCGTGGTAGGGAATATATACGTAAAGAAATTAGTAATAAATATACAACCGTGGATAGGAGTGGCAAATATGAAATGTCATGAGACAGAATCTATAATGCACGCTTATTTGGATGATGATATTGACGGTTATCCGTATCAGGAATTTCTTGAACATATTAAGACGTGTCATAAATGCAAGAAACATTTTGAAGAATTAAAGATTACCGAACGATTGCTAAAACAGCTTCCCATGGTATCGACGCCTCCAGACTTTGTTCAAAAATTGATGCAACAACTACCTCAAAAAGAAAGTAAAACTCGTATAAAGAGATGGTTGGTTAAATATCCTGTTGTTGTGGCTGCGAGTATTTTCTTATTATTGTTTAGCATAAGTCTGGTTACTTACATGGAACAGGACAATGAATTAAAAATTGTTACAACTGATCAGGCTAAATTAATAGTTAAAGGAAATGAAGTAATCGTTCCCGAGGGGAAGAAGATAATTGGCGATCTTATAATTGAAAATGGAAACTTAAAGATTAATGGAGAAGTAAAAGGTAATGTTACAGTAATTAATGGTGACATCTTAATGGCTAACGCTAGTCAGGTAGATGGACACACAAAACAAATCGACCGATTATATGAATGGATTTGGTATAATTTGAAAAATTTATGGACTAAAATTCCCCCATACTTTATCGGGGGATAATTTTATGCTTAAGAGGTTTAATCTTTGCTTAGAAAGAAGTTATACTATATATAAATACCAACTTATTCAAATAGATAAGTAAAATTAGATAAATTGTCAATGGAGGAAGGAACTTGGGAACATTTATTACATTCATTGATGATATAATTGATATATTGCTGGTTAGTTATGTCATTTATAAATTACTTTTAATAGTGAGAGGAACGAGGGCAATTCAATTATTAAAGGGTATCATGGTGATTGTTGTTGCCTGGCTAATAAGCACATATTTTGAGTTAAGAACGTTACAATGGCTGATGTCCCAAGCTTTTACCTATGGGGTATTAGCAATAATTATAATTTTTCAGCCAGAACTAAGACGTGCTTTAGAAAAACTTGGAAGTGGCAAGCTTTTTTTTCGCGTGAATAGTATGGATGAACAAACCCATATCAAATTAGTTGAAGAAATAATAAAAGCAGTTAGCTACCTTTCTAAAAGAAGAATCGGTTCATTAATAGTTATTGAACGTAATACAGGCCTTTCTGAATATATTGAATCTGGAGTAAGCTTAAATGCTGACGTGACCTCGGAATTGTTGATAAATATCTTTATTCCAAATACTCCCTTACATGATGGAGCAGTTATAATTAGAAAGGATAAAATTATGGCTGCGGGATGCTACTTACCATTATCTGAAAATCCCTTCATTAGTAAAGAATTGGGGACTAGACATCGTGCTGGAATAGGCATGACAGAGTTATCCGATGCTATCTCTTTAATCGTTTCTGAGGAAACAGGTCACTTTTCAATATCTATGAATGGACAAATCGAGAGAGGGTTGACGGAAAAAAGATTAAAAGCCATATTATTATCGGAAATACGTCCCACCGAAAAGAACTCCAAATCTTTCTGGTATAAAAGGTGGAATAAAGATGGATAATTGGATTAAGAATAATAATTTTTTAAAAATATTATCTTTAATTTTGGCGATAATGTTGTGGATGGTGGTTAACCTAGATACTAATTCCTCTTTTAATAATAACTTTTCTAAAAACTCGCAAACAACGTATTTTTACCAAACAAAGATTTCACCAATTTTTGATGAAAATCAGTTTGTCGTCGATATGCAAACAGATGAAGTTAAAGTTATTCTTAGAGGTGAAGCATCAGTTATTGATAAATTACATGATAGCAATAATATAGATAAAGCTCGTTTTTTTATTGACCTAGCTAACCTTTCAGTTGGAACATATGAAGTTCCTATAAAATATTCGGGCTTTCCTAGCAGTATAGATGTTGAAATTGAACCCCAAAAAGTTGAGGTTAGATTGGAATCAAAATATAGAAAAGAGATTGAGGTAACAATTGATAAGATCGGAAAGGAAAAAGAAGGATTTCAGTCAGCTGAACCAATTATAAGACCGAAGAAGGTTCATATATCCGGTACAAAAGACCTAGTGGAAAAGGTGGCTTTTGTTAAGGCCTTTATCAATATTGATAAAGCTGAAAAATCAATCTCAGAGCAAGTTCCACTTCGTGCATTCGATAAATATGGAAATGTGGTTCAAGTAGATATTACACCGCTTATAGTTGATGTTCAAATTCCAATAACTAGTCCTTTTGTTACTATTCCATTAACGTTTAAAATTGATAAACAACCTCCTAATGGATGGGCGCTTGAATCATTAAATCTTTTAACAAAAGAAGTAACTATATACGGTCCAAAAGAAATAATTAGTCAATATAACGTTTATACAGGACCAAATGTGGATCTATCGAATCTAGAAGGTAATCAAACTGTAAAAGTAAACATTCCTTTAGAGGAGAAATTACTAAAAGTGGAACCAGATTATATCGAATTCGAGGCAAAAGTTGTTGAGTCGATTACCAAAACAATTAAGGAGGTTCCTATCGAAATTATCGGATTAGGTCGAGAGTTATCAGCTAGGATTACGAATCCTTCAAATGGAGTAGATATTATCGTAGAAGGAGCACCTAAGATAATGGAGGCATTAGCCAAAGAAGATGTTCAAGCATTTGTTGATGTAAGCAATTTACCACCGGGAGAATACCAAATATTGATTCAATATAACACACCGATTTTAGTTAAGCAAATAGATAAAGATAAATTTGCCAATGTGGTCATCATAAAGGAGTAGTATTATGACGATAAGATTGAATAACATCAAGCTTAATATTGATCATAGCAAATCAGATCTCATTAATGCGATAGAGAAAAAGTTGCGAATTCCTTTCAATAAAATTAAAGAATATGAAATCGTAAGGCGTTCTATCGACGCAAGAAAAAAGTCTAATATCAAGTTTGTGTATCAAATTGAAATAACCCTAAATATTGATGAAAAAAAGGTAGTAAATAAAATTAATCATCCAGATATTCAGATTGTAAAGCCTAAAAAAGAATTACCGGAGATTTTACCCGGGGATAAAGATTTAGAATATCCTCCCATCGTAGTTGGAGCGGGTCCTGCGGGATTGTTTGCAGCTTTAGAATTAGCAAAACGAGGATATAAACCAATAGTCTTGGAACGAGGACGCGATGTGAAGCAAAGATATAAAGATATTCTTCATTTTTGGAAAACCGGAGAGTTAAATGTTAACTCCAACGTCCAATTTGGTGAAGGTGGTGCTGGTACTTTTTCTGATGGTAAGTTGACAACAAGAATCAAAGATTCTAGAATAGACCGAGTTATTCATACATTTGTTGAGGCCGGTGCTCCTAGAGAGATTCTATATGAACATAAACCACATATTGGAACAGATTACTTAAGGAAAGTGATCTATCAATTAAGAAAAAAGTTAATTGAGATGGGTGCCACAATAAAATTCGAATCCCTTGTAACAAGACTTATTGTTGAAGAAGGGAAAATTGTTGGGGTCGAAGTTAACAACAGTGTTCAAATTCCGGCTCAAGTGGTGCTACTGGCGATTGGACATAGTTCAAGAGATACTTATGAAATGTTATATGAACAAGGGGTGAAGTTGCAAAAAAAACCATTGGCTATTGGAGCTAGAATCGAACATCCTCAACAATTAATTAATCAGGCACAATATGGACCATTTGCCAATGCATTGCAGTTAGGTGCTGCTGATTATACTTTAGTTAAAAAAGCCGGTGATGCTAATGATGATCGTGCTAGTTACTCCTTTTGTATGTGTCCCGGTGGATATGTTGTTGCAGCAGCTTCAGAAAAAGAAATGGTTGTTACAAATGGGATGAGTAATTTTAAGCGTAATTCAGGAATTGCAAATAGTGCCTTAGTGGCTACAGTATCGATAGATGATTTTAATGGAGAAGATCCCTTAGCCGGAATAAGATACCTAAGAAAATACGAAAAAAAAGCATATAAATTAGCTGGTGGCGGATACAAGGCGCCAGCACAGAAAGTAGGAGATTTTCTTGATGGGGTGCCATCGAATGATTTAGATGTTCCATTTAAGCCCACTTATCAACCAGGTGTAACACCTACTGATCTACGGAAAATATTACCTGATTATGTGGGCAGTTCTCTAGAAAAAGCGATTGTACAATTTGGTAAAAAAATCAAAGGATATGATTCTAGAGAAGCAGTATTAACTGGTGTAGAAACTAGAACCTCTGCTCCCATTCGTATACCAAGAAATGGGGATTTGCAATCTGAAAATATAGAAGGACTATATCCCACTGGAGAAGGTGCGGGGTACGCTGGGGGAATTGTGAGTGCTGCAGTAGATGGGATTAGAGTTGCTGAAAAGTTAATCCAAACATATAAAATTCCAAAACAAAGTATAGAGGAGGAGCTTTTATCATGGGAAAATATTTCGGAACTGATGGAGTAAGGGGGGTAGCTAACCAGGGGTTAACACCTGAGCTAGCTTATAAATTAGGTCGTATTGGGGCCTACGTATTAACAAAAGAAATGAAAAAACCAACTATTGTTATCGGTCGTGACACTCGGATTTCTGGTGAGATGTTAGAAAGTGCCATGATCGCAGGCATGCTTTCAATTGGTGCTAATGTGCTACAACTTGGTATAATCACAACTCCGGGTGTGGCTTATTTAACAAGACAATTAAAAGCAGATGCAGGAGTAATGATTTCAGCATCTCATAATCCAGTTAAGGATAATGGAATTAAGTTTTTCGGAGCAGATGGTTTTAAGTTATCTGATGAAACCGAAAATGAGATTGAAATGTTACTAGATAAGGAGATAGATAAATTACCAAGACCAATTGGTGGAGAAATAGGACGTCTTTTTGAGAGATACGATGCTAAAGTACAATATATTTCTTATCTAAAATCCACAATAAATACTGATTTTAAGGGGTTAAAAATTGTTTTGGATACTGCAAATGGTGCTGCTTATGAAATTGCTCCAACCATGTTTAAGGAATTGGGGGCAACCGTGGTCTCATTATTCAATCAACCAGATGGATTAAATATCAATGATGGTTGTGGGTCAACGCATCCTGAAAAATTAATGAATGCTGTTAAAGAACATCAAGCTGATATAGGTCTTGCTTACGATGGTGATGCAGATCGATTGATCGCAGTTGATGAGAAAGGTAAAATCATTGATGGCGATTATATAATGATGATTTGCGGTAAATATCTAGCTGAAAAAGGAAAGTTAGAGAATAATACTATAGTAAGTACCGTAATGAGTAATATTGGCTTTTATAAAGCGGTTGAAGAAAATGGGTTGCAAAGCGTTCAAACCAAGGTTGGAGATAGGTATGTAATGGAAGCAATGAGAAAGCATGGTTTGAATCTTGGTGGAGAACAATCCGGTCATATAATATTTTTGGACTATAACACAACTGGTGATGGTATTCTTTCTTCAATTCAATTGGTTAATGTGATGAAAGAGAAAGGCAAATCATTATCAGAATTAGCAAGTATCATGAAGAAATATCCACAAGTTTTAGAAAATGTTCGAGTAACTGATAAGAGTAATTTTGCTAATAATAAGGCAATAGAAAAAGCGATAAAAAAAGTAGAAGATAAGTTAGGTAACGATGGCCGAGTGTTAGTCCGTCCGTCGGGAACAGAGCCATTAATTCGAGTTATGGCAGAAGGACCAAATGAAGATTTGTTGAAAGAATACGTAAAGGAAATTGTGGAAGTAGTCAAAAATGAATTATCATGATATGATTAATACTATGTGTTAATCTATGTCATACGATAGTATTTTTTGATAATATACTATATAGTAAAATGAAATATTATGAAAAGGAGGAGAGGCTTATAAGGTTATTGCTGTATTAATTTTTCTCTAAAAATAAAGCGCCTGAACTACTTATAAAGTAGTTGACGAGGAGAAGGTTTATCGAGTTGTTCGGCGGATACCTTCCGGTAGGCATGAATACCGTTAAAATAAAGCTCAAAAGGAAGAGGTGACTCTTCTGACAAAGCTTTATTGTCATGTAATACTTATGTTTATCTTATGAAATACGAGGAGAATACTAATGGAATGTCGGGGGCATAATCCCCTGATATCAGTGAGTTATGCCTCCGATATTAAATAGGAGGTTAGCTAAAAGTGTGTGGAATTGTTGGTTACATTGGGTCTCGTGATGCGAAACCTATATTAATAAATGGATTAAAGAAGTTAGAATACCGCGGTTATGATTCGGCTGGAATTGCAATATATGAGGACGGGGAAATTCAGGTAAGAAAAACTGTAGGACGATTGACTAATTTAGAAGAACTAATAGAGAAAAATCCAGTTAAAGGAACTTTGGCTATCGGTCATACTCGTTGGGCAACACATGGAAGTCCATCAGATGTCAATTCTCATCCACATGTTGATGGGAAAAGTGAGTTTGTTGTTGTTCATAATGGAATAATCGAGAACTTTTTAGAAATAAAAGAGGAATTGATTGAAAAAGGAGCAACTTTTGTTTCTGAAACCGATACAGAAGTGATTGCCCACCTATTGTCTCATCTTTATGATGGTGATTTGGTTACAACAGTGCAAAAGGCAGTCGCTAAAATGAAAGGAGCATATGCTCTTGGCATTATCTATAAAAACGAACCTGAAAAAATGATAGCTGTTCGCCTTGCAAGTCCTCTAATAATAGGTATCGGTGAAAAAGAAAACTATATTGCATCTGATATTCCAGCTCTAATTGAGCATACAAGGGATATTTATATTTTAAATGATGGTGAGATGGCGGTTATCACTGCTGACAACGTACAA
Organism: Vulcanibacillus modesticaldus; assembly: GCF_001730235.1. Taxonomy (GTDB): domain Bacteria; phylum Bacillota; class Bacilli; order Tepidibacillales; family Tepidibacillaceae; genus Vulcanibacillus; species Vulcanibacillus modesticaldus. The sequence continues at coordinate 11,652 of NZ_MIJF01000004.1, forward strand.
CTGATGACCACTGATGGTAAGTTAATCGAAAGAGATGTCTTCCACGTTGAGTGGGATGTTGAAACAGCGGAAAAAGATGGCTTTGATCATTTCATGTTAAAAGAGATTTATGAACAACCACGAGCTTATCGTGAGACTATATCAAATAGAATTAATCATCAGTTAAATACAGTAGATTTAAGTCAAGAAATTAATTTAACAGAGGATTACATTAAATCTATCGATAAAATTCATATCGTTGCCTGTGGGACAGCATACCATGCTGGGTTAGTTGGAAAATATGTAATTGAACAATTAACCCGGATTCCGGTAGAAGTGGATGTAGCATCTGAATACAGATACCGTAACCCAATCATTACTCCAAATACATTGGTTATGGTAATTAGCCAATCAGGTGAAACAGCAGATACTTTGGCTGCATTAAGGGAAAGTCAAAGAAATGGAGCTAAAGTATTGGCGATTACTAATGTGAATGGAAGTTCAGTATCCCGTGAAGCTGACGAGGTATTATTAACCCATGCTGGTCCAGAGATTGCTGTGGCGTCAACAAAGGCTTACACATCTCAGTTGGTAGCTATCTATCTGTTTGGCTTATATCTTTCTCAAGTTCGTGAAACTCATGAGGATGCTGCGATTGCTAAATACATTCAGGCAATTAAAGAGCTTCCCGCTCAAGCAGAAAAACTATTAGAGTTTGCTCCAATAATTAAGCAGTTTGCGGAACGTTTTGCGAAACATGAGGATCTATTTTTTATTGGGCGTAGTTTAGACTTTGCAGTTTCCTTAGAAGGTTCATTAAAACTAAAGGAAATTTCATATATCCATTCTGAGGCTTATCCAGCGGGAGAATTAAAGCATGGTACCCTTGCACTAATTACAGATGGTATCCCCGTGATTGCCTTAGCAACACAAGAAGATATTTATGAAAAGATGGTAAGTAATATAATTGAGGTAAAAGCTCGAAATGCTTATGTATTAGGAATAGCTCTAGAGGGAGATACAGAGCTTGCTAAATCAGTCGATGAGGTAATTACTATTCCTAAGACCTTACCGTTACTTACTCCTGCATTATCCGTCATTCCATTACAATTGTTAGCATACTATGCTGCATTAGCGCGTGGTAATGATGTTGACAAACCTCGAAATCTAGCAAAGAGTGTTACTGTAGAGTAATAATAAATGCAGACTACCTTAGAAAGGGTAGTCTGCATTTATATTTTAATGTGATAATACGTTCCCATTGACTTAGTACTAAGGTACATGGTTTATACTAATATTATATCAATGATAGGAGGAGTACTCGATGGGATGCTGTGATGTTCCGAAAGAAAAGATTAATAATGATAAAGAAGAAATTTCTCTTTGTCCTGTTTGTAAAACAGAAGGAGAGAAGGTAAATAAAACAACGGTTGTTTCTTTGGTAAAAGACGAGATTGCAGAAAGTATTACAGAAAGTAAATATTGGCTATGTAAAAATTCCGATTGTGAAGTCGTATATTACAATAGTGATACAAATCAAACTTTTACACACGACCAGATTAAAGTGCCTGTTTGGTTTAAAACATATGCAACACCAATATATGCTTGTTATTGTAAAGAAGTCACCAAAGATGCAATATTTGAAGCTGTATTAGAAAAAGGCGCCAATACATTAGAAGACATTCAACAAACGACAGGTGCAAATACTGGAAATGATTGTTTGAAAAAAAATCCTCGTGGTAAATGTTGTAGCGGAACAGTTAAACAAATGTTAGAGGAAGCAAAAAGATACCAAACAGAAGGAAAGAGAAACGATGAATAAAAGTTGTGAGGATGAAGACTTAAACCATGTTATATATTAAAAACTTGACCCTGTACTTTAGTACAGGGTTTATAATTATATAGAGGTGAACTTTAATGAACTATCAAATTGGTGAAATTGCCAAAAAGTGCAATATAAATAAAGAAACCCTTAGATATTATGAACGAATTGGGTTAATTCCTCAACCGAGTAGAACAGATTCTGGGTATCGTATTTATACCGAAGATATCGTAAATCGTATAAATTTTATTAAACGTATGCAAGAATTGAGTTTTTCTTTAAAAGAAATCGGAAAATTACTTAGTGTTGTTGACAAAGAGGATATTAGATGTTTGGACATACATGAATTTGTTGTTCAAAAAATTGAAGATGTTCAAAAAATGATCAGAGATTTAAGAAAAATAGAAGAAATGCTCGAAGATTTAAAAGCCCGTTGTCCAGATGAGAAAGCTTTATATGAATGTCCGATTATAGATACATTAATGGAAAAACGGGGTGATTAATGATGAAAAGTAAATTTGCAGCAGTAGCATCAGTTTTCTCTGCATTTATCGCGAGTTTTTGTTGAATTGGTGTAGCGTTATTAATTCCACTCGGTCTGAGTGGATTAGCAGGAACATTTGCATTAGCACTTACTCCTTACCGATATATATTTATTATTTTAACAATTTTACTATTAGGATTATCACATTTTCTTTTTTGGAGACAGGATAATCCTTCACAAAAAGCTAAAAATCTTTTATGGACTACCACAATAATTTCAGGATTTATGATTTTATATACGATAATGAACCGAGGATTTTAAAGCGGTGATAGTTCATCCTGTCTTTTTTCGGTAGTATTTGGAAAAACTAATCGTTAAGAGGGGGTAATTTGTTTGAAGAAATATCGTGTAAAGATTGAGGGAATGACGTGTACAGGCTGTGAAGAACATATAACAGAAGAACTTCAGAAGATCGGGGCAAATAATATAGAAGTAAGTTTTCGTCATGGAAGGGCGATATTTGAATTATTAGATGAGGTTAATATTGAAAAAATAAAAAAAGCAATTATTAAAGCAAAATACATACCAAGTGAGATTGAAGAGATAGAATCAAAAGAAAAAATGGTTTTAGGAGTCGAAAATGACTATGACTATGTGATTATAGGTTCCGGAAGCGCCGCATTCTCATCAGCTATCAAGGCAGTAGAATATGGAGCAAAAGTGGCGATGATTGAGCGTGGTACAATAGGTGGAACCTGTGTAAATATAGGTTGTGTCCCTTCTAAAACAATGCTACGTGCTGGTGAAATCAATCATTTCGCAAAAAGTAATCCATTTATAGGGTTAAATACGTCTGCTGATAATATAGATTTATCAAAGTTAATTGAACAAAAAAATAAGCTAGTTAAAGAACTTCGTCAACAAAAATATATTGATTTGCTAAATGTTTATGGAATTGAAATGATCACTGGAGAAGCAAAATTCATTAGTGAAAAAACAGTAGAGGTTAATAATCGTAAAATATCAGCCAAAAGGTTTTTAATCGCAACGGGAGCCTCACCTGTTGTTCCTAATATTCCAGGATTAGATGAAGTTGATTATCTGACAAGCACAACTTTATTAGAATTGAAAGAAATTCCTAAAACTCTTGCAATAATTGGGGCAGGATTTATTGGATTAGAAATGGGGAATCTATTTAAAAATTTTGGGGTCAAGGTAACAGTAATTCAAAGAGGAAATAATTTCTTAAAAAACTATGATCCTGAAATTGCTGATACTGTAAGAAAGTTTTTAAGGGAGAAAGGCATAAAGTTAATAACAGGAGTCGAGTTTGAGCAGGTTAAACAAATTGGTGATAAAAAACAAGTTCATATTTTAGTAGATGGAGAAAAGAAAATTATTGAAGCTGATCAACTTCTAATAGCAACAGGAAGAAAACCGAATACCGCACGTCTTGATCTATACAAAGCAGGTGTTGAAGTAGGTTCACGAGAAGAAGTAAAAGTAGATGAGTATTTAAGAACCACAAATCCTCGCATATATGCAGCCGGTGATGTAACTATGGGGCCACAGTTTGTATACGTTGCAGCATATCAAGGAGGAATTGCAGCTGATAATGCATTAGGGGGATATTCTCAAAAAGTTAATTTAGAAGTGGTTCCGGGAGTTACGTTTACAAACCCTTCAATTGCGACCGTGGGCTTTACTGAAAAACAAGCAATTGAAAAAGGATATGAGGTTAAAACATCTATATTACCTTTAGATGCGATACCAAGAGCACTTGCCAATCATGAAACCACAGGTATATTTAAATTAGTAGCAGACGCAAAAACACAAAAAATACTGGGGGTTCATGTAGTTGCTGAAAATGCGGGAGAAGTTATTTATGCAGCAACTCTAGCAGTAAAATTCGGATTAACTATTGAAGATTTGCGTGAAAGTCTGGCTCCTTATTTGACTATGGCTGAAGGATTAAAGTTGGCTTCTCTTACATTTGATAAAGATATATCAAAGCTATCCTGTTGCGCAGGATGATAATTGATTAAGTGAACTATGTCCTAAAATTACTCTCACTGATTAGAAAAATCTTATCCATTGGAAAGTGCAGATAATATGTCTGCCCTTTTTTTTTCATAATTTTATCGTATTGATTCTTCATCACGTTAACATGAAAAATATGTCCTTCACATTTAACAATTAGAGTATCAGTAAAAGCTCCTTCCATTGAATCTATAATTTCGCAAGTGTAAGAATTATTGGTTGTTTTTTCACTGCTTATAGATAAATTATGTGGATGAATACCGGCTATCAATCGAGGTGAAGAAAAGTTGTTGTAATTTTTCACTTCTAATTTAAGAGATCCTGAACTGATAACGTATTTTTCACTATCGCTATCAATAAGATTAACATCTAAAATATTTTTACAACCAGTTAATCTTGCAGTAACTAAAGAAGTAGGGTGATAAATTACTTCTTTTTTATCTGCTAGTTGAATTGTTTTACCATCGGATAAGATCAGAATCTGATCTGCCAAGCGATAGGCTTCCTCAATATTATGAGTTACAAACAAGACAATTCCTGAAAAATTATTTTTGATAATTTCCAAAAGCTCCTGTTCAAGTAAATGTTTTATGTGGCTATCTAGAGCAGAAAAAGGCTCATCTAATAATAAAATCTCTGGTTCAGTAATAAGTGTCCGTGCTAGTGCTACACGTTGTTGCTGGCCGCCAGAAAGTTGCGAAGGATAATAATTAGCATAATTAGACAATTTCATTTTATTAAGCATGTTATTAACAAGGACTTGTCTTTGATTTTTCTTAAGATGACGTATACCAAAAGCTATATTTTCCGCAACGTTTAGATGAGGAAAGAGGGCATAATTTTGAAACATATAACCTATTTTTCTCAATCTCGTTGGAATATTAATCTTTTCATGTGAATTAAAAAGGGTTCTGCTGTTTAATGAAATATGACCCGAATCAGGCGTAATTAATCCGGCAATACATTGTAGGGTTAAACTTTTACCACTTCCTGATGGGCCAAGGATTCCAAGAATGCCATTATTGAATTTAAATGAAATATCCAGAAGAAAATCATCTACCTGTTTTTTGCAAGAAACGTCTAGCATTTACAATCGTCCTTTGATTATTTTTTTTTCTAAGCGATTGATTATAAATAAAACTGTAATTGAAATAAGAGTCATAATCAAAACCAGTAAATTGGCTAATTCTCGATTTCCAGAAATCAAAGCATCGTAAATGGCTATCGGCATTGTTGTTGTTCTATAGGGTATATTACCAGCAACCATTAAAGTAGTACCAAAGTCTCCTAGAGAGCGGGAAAAACTAAGAGCAATACCCGATACAATCCCCCTCCAAGATATTGGAATCATGATTTTAAAAAAAATATTTATTTCGGTCCTGCCAAGCACTCTTGCAGCATTTAATATATCTGGATTAATATCCAAGAATGCTGCACGAGTAGTTTTAATCATAAATGGTATTGATACAATCATTGCAGCAATAATAGCTCCAGTTGGGGTAAAAACAATCATTATATTAAATTTTCTTTCTAGGAATTGACCAATAAAACTTTGCCTACCTAATAAAACCAATAAATAATAACCTAAAACCGTTGGCGGTAAGACTACGGGGAGTGTGACTAATGTGTCAATAAAATCAACTATTTTTCCTTTTGATTTACTCAAATAATAAGCAATTGGTAACCCAATTATCATACTAAGTAAAGTTGCCGTAAAGGCAACTCTTAATGAGAGATATAATGGAAATAGATTTAAATCACCCATTTTTAATTATCCTCCGGATGAATGAAACCGTATTTTTTCATTATTTCTTGACCTTCTTTGCTATTTATATAGTTAATAAAAGAACGGGATAGATCTTCATGTTTGCTGCCTTTAATCACAGCAATTGCCTGTTTAATCGGTGTATGCAATTTATCGTCTATCAATTGAAAATTGATTTTTTCATCATTTGAAATGGATAGTGCAATGATTCCAGCGTCAGCATTACCGGTTTCAATTAACATTAAGGTATCAGAGATATTTTTACCATATACCAGCTTCTCATTAATTTTTTCCCAAAGACCTGCTGATTCAAGTGCTTGTTTTGCTGCTAAACCGTAAGGAGCGTGTTTAGGGTTAGCAATAGCTATTTTTTTGATTTCTGGTTTTAGGAGATCGTTTAAATTATTGATCTTGATTGGATTCGTTTTTAGCATTGCTAATCCTATGCGACCAATTCCGTAAACCCGCTGAGTATCATCTATGATCAGATTTTTATCTTTTAAATAATCAATATAAGCAATATTTGCTGCTGCAAATATATCAAAAGGAGCACCATTTTCTATTTGATCGGTTAATTGTCCTGTAGAACCAAAAGAAAATATTATCTTGCTGTTAGTTGCTTTTTCGAATGATCTTCCTATTTCTGTAAATGCAAGTTTTAAATCTGAGGCGGCTGCAATTGTAAGTTCCGGCATATTTTTTGTGCTATCAGATGACAATCTAGCATTATTAACATTATTACATCCAGAAAATATAACTGATAATAAAGAAAAAAGTATTATTACAAAATAAGCAACTCGGTTCATTTATAACTTCTCCTGCTAAATATAATTAGTTATAGTCGGTAGTAAATCAAACTTATTACTACTCATTAGTAGAGCCATAGATTGATACAATTTATTATAACATTTGTCATTAAAGCATTAAAGGTAATGGTTATAGAGTAATATTCTAATAATACAAAAACACTGATAATGTTTTGCATCTGCATTTCATTATCAGTGTTTTTTTACTATTTTTCTGCTACGATTGCATAGTAATCTGTTCCGATATCAAATTGCTCTATTATCTTATATCCAGTTTGGACTAGAAGTTCCCTAACTTCATTCTTATCCAATCTATCTTCTACAGGTGGTCCATAGGAAGATTGTTTTTTCTCCCAATCAATAATTGCTATTTTTCCTTCACTTTTGAGTATTCTTTTTATTTCGTTTAAGTAGTAAACTGCATCATCAACTTCATGGAGAACAGTACTTAATAAGACGTAAGTGATAGTTTCATCATCTAACTTCAGGTCATCTTCAGCTACCTTAATGATCTCAACATTATTAATATCATTTGTTTCTATACCTTCGATTACCTCATCTAGCATTTGTTGAGAAATATCTAAAGCATATACTTTACCATCTTCGCCAACGATTTTTGAAGCGGGAAAGGTAAAATAACCAAATCCACAGCCAACATCAGCCATTATGTCTCCCTTACGTAAATGTAGCTTACGTAATGTTTCTTCTGGTGGTAATATTTTCTTTCGCTCTTTTATACGTTGTTTCATCTTTTGAGGGTCAAATTTATGCTTCATACTTAAAATTCCTGCCTTTCTATTTAAAAAGTTTTATGAGTTTCGGTTCTTATTTATGACGCTCTAAAAAATCGAGAATTAGGCGGTAAGTTTTATACTCATTTTCCTTTTTAGAGAAGCCGTGTCCCTCATCTTCTAAAACGAGGTATTCAACTTCAACGCCCTTTTTCTTTAAAGCAGCCACAATTTGATCAGATTCAGCTTTAACCACCCGTGGGTCATTGGCACCTTGGATAACTAGAAGTGGTTTTGTCATTTGGTCTAGATAAGTAATTGGTGAATCCTTTGTTAATCTCTCTTTATCTTCGACTGGATCACCTAGCCATTGTTTCATTATTGGTTTCCAATGTTCAGGTACAGAGTTAATAAAGGTAAATAAATTACTTGGGCCAAAAATATCAATTGCTGCACGGAAGTATTCCGGATGTCTTCCTGCCAGAAGTAATGTCATATAGCCACCATAACTACCACCCATAATAAAGAGTTTATCACGCTTTGAGATTTTATTTTCAAATAGCCATTCTATTCCCGCTATACAATCTAATCGAGGACCTTCTCCCCAATCTCCTTCAACAAGTTTGGTGAATGTAGCACCATAGCCAGTGCTTCCACGGAAGTTTGGTGCGAAAATGGTATAGCCCCTTCCAAGTAGAAATTGGAATAGACCGCGAAAAAACTTGCGTTCAGCATGTTGGGGTCCTCCATGTGGCCAAAAGATAGTATATCCATTATCTATTTCTGGTTTTGCAGGGAATAACAATGCTTCGATTTCTAAACCATCATAAGATTTATATTGGATAACTTTAGGTTCAACTAAATCTTCTTCAGGTATTCCGAGAACTTGATTATTTGTTAAAGCTTCCCAATCACTATTAAGTGTTTTTTTATAGATATTAAAGGTTTTTGTAGCGCTTCTACCTAACAAATACAAATTGCCACTCTCGGTAACTTCTAGTTGTTGTACATTATCTACAGGGATTTCGAGTGTAGATAGCTTACCGTTATCAATATTATAGACGTGTATTTTATCCGTAACTCCTTTTTCTGTCACGATGTAAATATTATTAGATTGTTGATGCCATTTTAACTCTCTAATATCCTCAGAATCTAATTTGATTATTGGTGTAAATGTTTTAGATTCAAGGTTAAATGTAGCAAGGTAGGAAAAATCTTCGCCATAATTTGTAACTAGGTAAATCAGGGATTCGTCAACAAATAATATATCGGAAACGGTATGGGCCACTTCAGTACTTGGAGTGACACAAAAAACTTCTTCACCTTTTTTGATGTAAGCTAGCATATGGGTGTTTGAGAACATTTTTATAAAGGCGAAACTTTGTTCTTTTGGACTTACTTTCAAAAGGTGATTAGTTGTTGATTCTCCTTTGATTAGTAATTTATCTTCCTTTGTCTTAAGGTTATAGCAATGAATATTAAGAAAAGAAGGATTATCTTTAGTGGTCGTATAATAGATCCGTTCGCCGTTTTTTGAAAGATGATTGAAATAAAACTTTTCGTTGTCATCACCCGTAAGGATCGGATGTGGATTTCCGCCATTAATTGGTAGGGCGTAAATTTGAAAATTTTCATCTCCATCTTTATCAAAGCCTGTTAGAATGTATCTATTTTGGGGATCAATTTTTACAAAGTTACTATTTTGATCATTATAGGTTAGGGGATAAGGATAGGTATTAGGTAGATCCATCGCCCATAAATTGAATTTGCCGTTTAAGTTGCTACTAAATATTAATTTTTTTTCATCTTTGCTTATTGTAAAATGAGAAATGACATAGGTACGAAAAAACTGCTCAACATCAGGTTTAGGAAAAGAAATCATGATATACCCCTTTCTAAAACAGTTTATTTTTTATAGTATTCTTCACAATAGTGTTAATTCCTGCCTATACATTTGAAGCCTGGTGGGAGTACACTTTTGAGTAGCATTGATACTGTTTTTTCTTAGAAAATATAGTTATAATAACTACAATAAATTGGTATAATGTGTTTATCTGTTCTAAGAATGAAAGGAGATAATATCTATGAATATAAAACAGTATGCTAACCCACCAGAAATGCAAATCGATACAAGTAAGGAATATTTTGCGACTATTCATACTAATAAAGGAGATATTAAGATTAAGCTATTTGCTGATTCAGCCCCAAAGACTGTTAATAATTTTGTTTTCTTAGCTAATGATGGTTTCTACGATAACGTTAAATTCCACAGGATAATCAAAACATTCATGATTCAGACCGGTGATCCTTTGGGTAATGGTATGGGAGGACCTGGATATACTTTTGAAGATGAGCTTCCTCCCGCAAAAGAATATAAACCAGGAATTGTTGCTATGGCAAACGCAGGACCTAATACTAATGGCAGTCAATTTTTCATTTGTAGTGGATCAGACAGTGCTTATCTAAATCATCAACCGAATTATACGGTTTTCGGTGAAGTTGTTGAGGGTATGGAGACAGTAGACAATATCGCTAGTGTTCCGGTTGGCCCTTCCTTTGGTGGGGAAATGAGTAGCCCTAAAGAGGCTGTCTACATGAAAAATATTGAGATCGAAGTAAAATAATAGTCAGGTATTGGGGGGAATTATATGTCCTTATCTGATGAGTTAAATTCAATTGCTCCTATTAAATTTCAAGGATTTGAAGATGAAGAATTAAAACAACGGATTATTGATGAATTAATGGAAGTGAACGATCCAGAGTTAAATGTAGACATTATTAACTTAGGGTTAGTTTATGAAATTAAAATGGATGAGGAAAAGAATATAGAGGTAATAATGACTTTAACAGCTATGGGATGTCCTTTAGCTGGTACTATAAAGGATCAAGTTGAAGAAGCGTTAAGAAAAATACCAACGATAAATAGAGTTAGGGTTGAACTTGTATGGAATCCTCCTTGGAACAAAAGTCGTGTATCTAAATTAGCAGCACTTGGACTAGGAATCAAATTGGATTAATAGGCATAAGCTTTATTGACAATAGGTATATTTTTTGGTACTTTAGGGTTAAAGGGGAGTAGCTATTAAGCGACAAAGTCGTCATTCACAGGAAGAATTTCCTCGGCTTTGTTGGCAACCATAAAAAGTTGTTAGCAAGACCTTTATCGAAAGATAAGGGTCTTTTTCATTTTTTTATCCTTTTAGGTAATTATAATTATGGAGGTGTTATACAGATGGATGTATTAGACATACAATTTTTGAGCAGCTTGTTGAGTATTATTATGATTGATATTGTTCTTGGAGGAGATAATGCAATTTTAATAGCACTAGCCACAAGGAGATTACCTAATAATCAGAGAAAGAAAGCTATCTTTTGGGGAGTAGTTGGTGCTATTGGTGTCAGGGCAGCTTTAACCGCGGTAGCAGTTTATATTTTAAAGATTCCATTATTAAAATTCGTTGGTGGATTATTACTCATTTGGATTGCTTTTAAGTTACTTGTTAATGATGAAGAAGAAGATAATGTTGAATCTGGAAAAAATTTAGGAGAAGCTATTAAGACAATTATTATAGCTGATTTGTTAATGGGGATAGACAATGTTTTAGCTGTAGCAGGGGCGGCACATGGAAGTCCGCTATTAGTTGTCTTAGGATTACTAATTAGTGTTCCGATTATAGTATGGGGAAGTAGCATAATACTTCACTTTATCGACAGATTCCCAGTTATTATATATATTGGTGCGGCTGTTATTGCATGGACTGCCGGTAGTATGATGGTTGAAGATATTATCATCCATGAGAAGGTAATTAGAATACTGCCTGAATTGGGATTGATAGTTCCTGTTGTGGTTACAGGTTTAGTATTGATTATTGGGTATTGGATGAGAAAGAAAACTACTACATATAATCGGATATAAAATAAATTTAAAGATATAGAATATAAATTATCGGTTAAGAATGGGCTGTTAGATAACAGTCCTTTTCTTTGTTTATATTCCCAAAAGCCGAATTTACACAAAACACAACTTACACCATCTCTGTTCTTTTGTTGCAAGAAATTGATAATTGCGAATTGCCTTGAAAAGGTGGGTTAAAACAGATATCATATGAAAAAAATGCTTATGGAGAGATAATGATGATTTATGGTATTGGTATAGATGTCGTTAGGATAAAACGGATCGAAGAGATTTTAATTAGAAATGAAGAACATTTTCTCAAGAAGATATTAACAGAAAAAGAAAGACAATTATATCCTAAGGAGCGAATGAAAAGAGCAGAGTTTGTTGCCGGACGATTCGCAGGGAAAGAAGCGGTGGCAAAAGCTCTAGGAACTGGAATTGGTAGTAAGCTTAAGTGGAAGGATATTGAGATAGGGCGTTTAGCTTCAGGACAACCAATTGTTAAACTGAATGATGATAAATTAGTTGGTGATTTTACGATTCACATAAGTATTTCTCATACAGATGATTTGGCTATGGCAAAAGTTATTATTGAACAAAAGTAGACAATTTGCATATCTGTCCACTTTCGGACATACATATATAACGCGGTGAGGAGGAGGAAATGTGTATTTAGTAACTGCAAAAGAAATGCGTGAAATTGACCGACAAACCATAGAAGGGATTGGTATTCCAGATGTTGTACTGATGGAAAATGCAGGTGCTAAAGTGGCCCAAATGCTTATGGAGAGAATCGGGAAACGTAATCAGACAAAAATTATTGTACTTGCTGGCCATGGTAATAATGGGGGAGATGGATTTGTTGTTGCAAGGCATTTGAATAATAGTGGATTTGCTGTTGAAACATGGCTCATTGGTAGTCTTACCAAATGTTCTGAGGAAAGTTTGGTAAACTATCGCGCTTTAATTAATTTAGGGCACAAGGTAAAAATTTGGGATATTAATATGGATCGTGAATTGAAAGATAGTATTAGTAGTGCAGATGTTATTATAGACGCTTTGTTGGGTACCGGAATCAAAGGTGAATTAAGGGAGCCATTTAAAAATATTATTCAATTTGCAAATCGACAGGATGCTTATCGAGTAGCAGTAGACATCCCTACCGGTGTTAATAGTGATACTGGTCAAGTGGTAGATATCGCCTTTAAAGCAGCTTTGACCATAACTTTCGCTTTACCTAAGCTTGGCCAGCTATTGTATCCAGGTGTAGAATATGTTGGTGAATTATTGATAGTAGATATTTCAATTCCCCCAAAAGTAGTTGAGAATTTTAAGCTAAAAAAGAGAATGATAACACCCGGCATGATCAAGGAAATTCTACCGATTCGCACTGAGTATAGTCATAAAGGAACGTATGGTCATGCTCTATTAATCGGGGGGTCTAAGGATATGCCTGGGGCTCCAACTTTAGCTGCTTTAGCTGCAATGCGTTCTGGAGCAGGACTGACCACTGTTGTTGTTCCAGCCTCAATTCATTCTATGGTGTTTGGTCGAGTACCTGAGGCTATTTGTATGGGTCTACCTGAAGAATCGACAGGACATTTTTCGCTAAAAAGTATTGAGCAATTAAATTTAGATGACAAAAAATTTACCGCCTTAGGAGTTGGACCAGGGGTTGGTACCTGGGATAGAGGTGTTGAGTGGTTGAAATTGCTCATCAAGTCTACTACTAAACCGATGGTGATTGATGCTGATGGATTAAACCTTCTATCCTTAGATTTAAGTTTATTGGGTGAAAGAAATGGAACTATAGTTCTTACACCTCATCCTGGTGAAATGGCGAGATTAATCAATAAAAATATTAAATACGTTGAAAAAAACCGCGTGGACGTGGCTTTGGAATTTGCTCAAGAACATGGCGTATTTGTTGTCTTAAAGGGGTTTAATACAATTATCGCTACACCGGATGGAGAAATATATATTAATACAACAGGTGGTCCTGAACTAGCCAAAGGTGGTACTGGAGATGTTTTAACAGGAATGATTACCGGTTTTATAGCACAAAGGATTCCAGTTAAAGATGCTGTAATAATTGCTGTATATTTACATGGATTAGCTGGCGGTTTTGCTAGTTACCCTTCTAATTACAGTACCCTTGCAACAGAAGTTATCGACAAAATTGGAAAAGCTATTCACTATACAATGTCAAATCACGCAGATTAATTACTGACACATTTCCCAGGAAATTGACAAGATTCTCGTTCTTGTCAAATTAAATAGGGGGATGATGGTATGCTTAGGGTTAGATGGTCATTGGTTATAGTAATATCCTTATTGCTTTTAGTAAGTGGATGTGGTCAAAAGGATTCGGAAGATATTGTCGATGATTTGGAGGCAAAATTAAATTCTCTTTCAAGCTATAAGGCATTAGGAACAATGAAAATTCTTAGTGGAGATACTTCACTAGACTATTCTGTAGAGGTTTGGTACAAAGAACCCTATTATTATCGGATTTTATTAACTAATGTTAATAAAAATATTACTCAGATTGTTCTACGTAATGATGATGGGGTATTCGTGATTGATCCAGCATTGAATAAAAGTTACAGATTTAAAAGTGATTGGCCGGAGTCAAATGGAGCGGTTTATTTGTATCATTCTCTAGCGTCGAGTATTATTGATGATAATGGGCGGATTTTTACGTTAGAAGGAGATAATTATTTATTTGAGGTCAAAGCTAATTACCAGAATAAAACGCTTAGCAAACAAAAGGTGTGGCTTGATAAAAAATTACGACCTTTAAAAGTTACAGTGTACGATCCTAAGCAAACAAAACTAGTTGACATGGTGTTTACAGAATTCAACTTTGATGTTAGGTTTGATGATGATGCCTTTGACATGGAAAGAAATCTAACAGGTTGGGATTTCGGCACATTGCCAACCCTAAGCAATGCGGATGATTCAACTAGTTTTGGGGTTATAGAACCAGCATATATACCAGATGGAGTAACAAAAAATGCTCCTAAATTTTTAGACAAAGAAGATGGTAAGTCCGTAGTAATCAAATATTCTGGAACGTACAATTATAGCTTAATTGAATCAAAACCTAAAGCTATGATGGCAAGTGCACCAGAAACATCAAAAAATGATATCGTTGATTTAGGATTTGGGTTAGGGGTTTTAACTGAGATGGAAGTTACCAATACTAGGACTTTAACCTGGACTTATAATGGGGTTGAATTTAAACTAATTGGCGATTTGCCTGTTGATGAGATGATAAACGTGGCACAATCAGTATTTGGTCAGACGGGAAAGTAATTTAATAATTAATTAACAGGCAAAAAAAACCTGGGTGGTGTACCGCCCAGTTTTTTAATCTTTTAGGATTCCTTCTCGCAAAGGTTCTTCATTATTCACTCTTATTTCAATGATGGAATTAGCTACGCAAATTTTGCTTTAAATATCTTAAAATGCTTGATAAAATAAATTCTTAGAATGAAATAATATTCTTAGAACGGAATAAATGTAGGAAGTGATGGAAGAATGGATATTATTAAACAGGAAGTACCAAGTTATTTAACAGTTTTGTTGAGGAAGTCTGGAATAGTTAAAACGGTTGAAACGATAGTTTTTCTATTTGTGCTATTGATCTTATGGTTTGAATTGGGTTATGATAATCCGAATTTCAAAATCGGTGCACTAATAAGTGCGACTTTGACTTTAGGATTGTCACCTATTGTTTATAAGTTAATTGTTAAGCCTAAATACTCTTTAACTGAGACTCATTTGGTAATTAACAAGTTAAATGAGGAGTTGTTAATACCTATTGCTAAAATTAAACGTTCTTACGATATGAGATTCTTTTATATTATTGACGGCAAGAAAACAGCTTTAACGGTGTCAGATGATTTTATTAGAGAGCTGGATTTGCAGATTGAAAAAATAAAGAAAATGTCAAGATAGAGAGGGGTAGTAATGTCATTACCTTTTTTTCGGCCTACGATTGTTGAGGTAGATTTGGATGCAATTACCCATAATATTGAATTTATTAAAAGAAAAATCCCAAATAACGCAGAAATTATGGCTGTTGTGAAGGCTGATGCTTATGGACATGGGGCAATTCCAATCGTTAAACATCTTCAATCCTTAGGTATTAGGTACTATGCAGTAGCTTTTTTGGATGAGGCAATTCAACTCAGATACGCGGGTATTGAGGACCCAATTTTGGTGCTTGGATATACACCAAATAAAGGAATTGAAGAAGCGATAAGAAATGACATAACCTTGACGGTATTTACCAAAGAAACTATCGATTACATTCATTTGATTGGAGAACGACTACAGAAGAAGTTAAAGGTTCATATTAAAATAGATACCGGAATGGGGAGAATTGGTTTATTCCCCGAGGATTTACTAGATTTTATAAACTATATAAACCAGAATCCATGGATAAAGTTAGAAGGAATATATACTCATTTTGCGACAGCTGATGAGAAAGATAAAACATTTACTATGCAGCAATATGAAAAGTTTATAAAAACGTTAAATGAGACCAACATGATTAATAGAATCCCTTTTATTCATGTTTCCAACAGTGCTGCTATAATAGATTTGCCTGAGTTATCCCAATCAATGGTAAGATTAGGAATAAGTTTATATGGTTTATTGCCATCAAATGAGGTTAGTATATCGACTAGTGAACTAAAACCAGCAATGTCTGTTAAAACGGAAGTTGTATATGTGAAAAAACTTAAAAGTGGTCAAACAGTAAGCTATGGCGCTACCTTTAAAGCCGAAAGAGAAACAATTGTAGCTACGATACCAATCGGTTATGCAGACGGTTTATTAAGAGGCTTATCAAATGCAGGGTATGTTCTAATACACGGACAAAAGGCACCTATCATAGGAATGATTTGTATGGACCAGACAATGGTAGATGTTACTGATATACCAGATGTCCGAATTGGTGATGAAGTAGTTATTATCGGTGCTCAGGGTGATCAATATATACTTGCTAATCATCAAGCTGAAATGTTAAACACAATCAATTATGAGATAGTCACAATTATCGGTAAAAGAATTCCAAGGGTTTATCGGAAAAATGGTGATATTGTCGAAATAGTGAATGGCTTAATAGAATGAAGAGGTAAAAATTTCTAGCAGGAAAATAATAAAAAACATCGAATAGTATACCTCAAATGTGGTATGGTTTTTCTAGTGGATAAAAAACATCAAGATAAGTATATTTTTACATCTATAACGGTAAAATGTTAATATTAGTAGTAATATACATTATTATTATAAATCGATTGATGTTCTTATGTTTTGGGGGTGCAAGATATAGTGGCCAATAATAAACGTATTATGATTAGTTTACCTTATAACTTACTACAGGAAGTTGATTATGTAGCAGAAAAGGAAAATTCCAATCGTAGTGAGTTGATTCGTAAAGCGATGAAGCTCTATTTACAGGAAAGAAAGAAGCAACTTATCCGAGAGAGTATGCAAAAAGGATATATGGAAATGGCTAATATCAATCTTAACCTTGCATCAGAGTCATTTTTACTTGAAGAAGAAGCTGATTCTACAGTAGACCGCTTAGTTAGCGGGGTGTAAGTCTTGATTATAAAACGTGGTGATGTTTTTTTTGCCGATTTGTCTCCAGTTGTTGGTTCAGAACAGGGTGGGGTTCGTCCTGTACTAATAATACAAAATGATATTGGGAATCGATATAGTCCGACAGTTATCGTTGCGGCGATAACTGCGCAGATTCAAAAAGCTAAATTACCTACCCATGTGGAAATCGATGCTAAAACCTATGGTTTTGAACGTGATTCGGTGATATTATTGGAGCAGATAAGAACTATTGATAAGCAAAGATTGACCGATAAAATCACGTACTTAGATGATGTTATGATGCAAAAAGTTAACGAAGCTATGCAAATCAGCCTAGGTTTGATAGACTTTTAAAAAAGAAGGTATTATTCCCTTCTTTTTTTTGTTTAACATTACTGTTTCACAAAATCCCAATTCTAGAGTTGGAGGTTATTTATGGAACCGATACAATTTATGATTGATCAAATTTCCGAAGAATTAAAAATTAAGAAAGAGCAAACAAAACAAGTAATACGATTATTAGATGAAGGGAACACAATTCCTTTTATTGCAAGATATCGTAAAGAATTAACAGGGCAATTAGACGAAACAACATTAAGAAATATCTTTGAAAAGATAACATACTTAAGAAACTTGCATCAGCGTAAAGAAGAAGTTATAAGATTGATTGAAGCACAGGGAAAACTAACTGATGAGTTAAGGAAAGAAATCGAAAGTGCTAGTAAATTACAACGTGTTGAGGACTTATATAGACCATACAAACCTAAGAGGAGAACAAGGGCAAGTATAGCAAAAGAAAAGGGGTTAGAACCATTTGCTGAAGTTTTGCTAGAAAAAATGGATTATGACCAGATAGTTGAGCTGGCTCAAAAATACATTTCTAAAGAGTATGAACTTAGCACAGTGGATGAAGTTATTCAAGGTGGTCAAGACATCATTGCAGAGATGATCTCTGATGACCCTGTTGTAAGAGAGTGGGTCAGAAATGAAACCTTCAATAGGGGAATTATCAGGGTCCAAGCTAAAGACAGTGACAAAGAAAGTGTTTACGAGATGTATTATGACTATCAAGAGCCGATAAAAAATATTCGTCATCATCGAGTACTAGCTATTAATCGAGGAGAAAAGGAAGACTATTTGAAAGTAAAAATTCAAATTGATGAAAAATCAATTATTGATGGACTTGTGAACAAATTTTCTCTATTCTCCAAATTCAGAGAATTACCAAGACATCTTACAAAGGTTGTTGAGGATAGCTATAAACGTTTAATTTCCCCTTCGATTGAAAGGGAGATCAGACAGTTACTGACAGAAAAAGCTGAGGATGGCGCAATTCAAATTTTTTCAGCAAATTTAAGACAACTATTATTGCAACCTCCGATAAAAGGTAAAACGATCTTAGGAATTGATCCAGCATATAGGACTGGATGTAAATTGGCAGTTGTCAATCCTGTTGGAAAAGTTGAGGATATTCGAGTCATTTACCCTACCCCTCCACAAAATAAGGTGGAAGAGGCAAAGAAACAAGTAAAAGACTTAGTTGAAAAGTTTGGGATTGAGATTATTGTTATTGGAAATGGTACAGCTTCAAGAGAAACAGAACAATTTGTTGCCGATTTCATAAGTGAACACGATAAAGATCTATATTACATCATTGTAAGTGAAGCGGGTGCTAGTGTTTATTCTGCTTCTAGGTTAGCAAAGGAAGAGTTTCCCGATCTAGATGTTTCAGAACGTAGTGCTATTTCCATCGCAAGAAGAATACAAGATCCTTTGGCTGAATTGGTTAAAATCGACCCAAAATCAGTCGGCGTGGGACAATATCAACATGATGTATCACAAAAAAAATTAGAAGCGAGCTTAACTCAAGTCGTCGAGTCAGTGGTAAACTATGTTGGTGTTGACATTAATACTGCTTCTATTTCGCTGTTACAATATATATCAGGGATGAACAAAACTGTAGCCAAGAATATAGTGGAATATCGTGAAAAGAACGGTAAATTTAAAAATCGTGAAGAATTAAAGGAAGTTCCGCGTTTTGGTGCCAAAACTTACGAGCAAGCAATTGGATTTTTGAGGATTGATGGAGAAAATCCGTTAGATAAAACTTCAATACATCCAGAATCTTATGCTGTAACCTATGCGCTACTGGATCATATAAATTTAACAACTAGAGATATTGGAACAGAAAATTTAAAGCAAAAGCTTAAAGAATTAGATTTAGAAAAACTTAGTAAAATGTTAGATGTAGGATTGCCGACATTAAATGACATCGTTGCAAGCTTAATTAGACCTTTTAGAGATCCTAGGGATGAACTACCAAAACCGATATTTCATAAGGATATATTAAAGATAGAGGATCTAAAACAAGGGATGCATTTGCAGGGTACCGTAAGGAATATTGTTGATTTTGGTGCCTTTATCGATATTGGGGTCAAAGAGGATGGTTTGGTTCATATCTCTGAGATGAGCGAAAAATACATTAAACACCCTTTAGATGTTGTTTCGGTTGGCGATATAATCGACGTTTGGGTTTTGAGTACGGATGTACAGAAAAAAAGAATCAGTCTTACGATGAAAAAACATTGAGTATGAGATGAAACTACGATATATATTTAAAAAAAATGTAAAGCGACTATGATAGCTATGATAGTCGCTTTTGGACTTTTTGTTCGCGCTCTTTTTCTAAAAATGAAAACCAAAAATCATTTAAAAGTTTGATTCTGTACTTATCTTTATTATAAAAAGCTTGAGTGAATTGGCGTATCAACCAATCTGGCACAGAATCTCCCCTTTCTTTATATTGTGTGATATTATATGTTAAACTTTAATGAGAAGTTCTATATTTATAGGTTGTACTGTTTAATTTCAAATATAAATGGTATATTTGGGTTATTGATAAAAAATAAAGTATCAAGGCTGATTTTATATGAATAATCATGAGTTGCAAATGTTAGTTGAAGATATTTCATTAAAATTTTTTAACGAACCATTCAATCATAAAGCTACATTCAACCCTAGGTTGAGAACAACTGGTGGAAGATATTTTGTTAAAAGTCATAATCTTGAATTTAATTTAAAATTATACGATCAATATGGTCAAGATGAACTGGTGAATATTATTAAACATGAATTATGTCATTACCATCTTCATTTGCAGGGCAAGGGATATCTCCATCGTGATAAAGATTTTAAAGAGCTGTTGGAGCGTGTGGGAGGAAGTCGTTTTGCTAAACCTCTAGATAAGGTAACGAGTAGACCATATCGATATGTTATTAAATGTACAAACTGTGATTTAGAAATTTATAGAAAACGAAGAATAGATCTGAAAAAATATAGGTGCGGTAAATGTAACGGTAAATTGCAGATAAATTTTATAAAAAAATAAGAAAAAATGTTGACATTGGATTTTATATATGATACATTATAAAAGTCGCTGCTATGATTGTTCCTCGTTAGCTCAGTTGGTAGAGCACTCGGCTGTTAACCGAGTTGTCGCAGGTTCGAGTCCTGCACGAGGAGCCATGCGGAGAGATACTCAAGAGGCCGAAGAGGACGGTTTGCTAAACCGTTAGTGGGTTTTAACAGCCCAGCGAGGGTTCGAATCCCTCTCTCTCCGCCATATGGCCCGTTGGTCAAGTGGTTAAGACACCGCCCTTTCACGGCGGTAACAGGGGTTCGAATCCCCTACGGGTCACCATACATTTTGGACGGTTAGCTCAGCTGGGAGAGCACCTGCCTTACAAGCAGGGGGTCGGCGGTTCGATCCCGTCACCGTCCACCATTATTTTATAGGTAATCTAGCATGGAGCTGTGGTGTAGAGGCCTAACATGCCTGCCTGTCACGCAGGAGATCGCGGGTTCGAATCCCGTCAGCTCCGCCATTTTTTTTGCATATTGTGGCGGCCATGGCGAAGTGGTTAACGCATCGGATTGTGGCTCCGACATTCGTGGGTTCGATTCCCACTGGTCGCCCCATCTGTTGGGCTATAGCCAAGCGGTAAGGCAACGGACTTTGACTCCGTGATGCGCTGGTTCGAATCCAGCTAGCCCAGCCATTATATGAGCCATTAGCTCAGTCGGTAGAGCACCTGACTTTTAATCAGGGTGTCACAGGTTCGAATCCTGTATGGCTCACCATTTTATTATATTTGATATAATTATGCGGGTGTGGCGGAATTGGCAGACGCACTAGACTTAGGATCTAGCGCCTTTGGCGTGGGGGTTCGACTCCCTTCACCCGCACCATCATAGGTTTTAGCCGATACTAAAGATGTAGTTTATATCATTTATGGATCGCAATAATTTAAGATATGCGGTCGTGGTGGAATCGGCAGACACGCTATCTTGAGGGGGTAGTGGTCTTTTGACCGTGCGAGTTCAAGTCTCGCCGACCGCACCATTATATAAACCGCGAGAGGTAGCAAGTTGTTATATCGGGATGTGGCTCAGCTTGGTAGAGCACCTGGTTTGGGACCAGGGGGTCGCAGGTTCGAATCCTGTCATCCCGACCACTTAACAAAATAATTACTTTAATGATGCGGGTGTAGTTCAATGGTAGAACTCCAGCCTTCCAAGCTGGTAGCGTGGGTTCGATTCCCATCACCCGCTCCATTTTTTTATTTAAGGACTTGTGGGCAGCACCATCATAGGTGCTTTTTTTTAGTATTAGGATATTAATTTTGATTTCTTTTAAAAAGCAAGTATATTATATAATTGAATTGAATTAATTTAAATACTATGAGTTAGAGGTGAAAAGTATGGATAATTTTGTTTTCCATAACCCAACAAAAATTTTTTTTGGAAAGGGACAAATAGAACATTTAGGTAAGGAAATCATTAATTACGGAAAAAAAGTTCTTTTCGTTACCGGTGGAGGTAGTGTTAAAAGAATAGGACTGTATGATAAAGTTATTGAAATATTGAAGGAAGAAAAATGCAACGTATATGAGTTAAGTGGTGTAGAACCTAATCCTAGATTATCAACTGTTAAAAAGGGAATTGAGATCTGTAAATCAGAAGGAATTGAAGTGGTATTAGCAGTTGGCGGTGGTAGTGTACTAGATGCTTCAAAGGCTATCGCTGCTGGAGCTAAATATGATGGAGATGTATGGGATTTTTATACTAGAAAGGCTACTATTGAAGATGCTTTACCTTTAGCAACAGTACTTACTCTAGCGGCAACTGGTTCAGAAATGAATGGTAATTCGGTTGTTACTAACTGGGAAACAAAAGAAAAATTAGG
This sequence comes from Vulcanibacillus modesticaldus, assembly GCF_001730235.1. GTDB lineage: Bacteria > Bacillota > Bacilli > Tepidibacillales > Tepidibacillaceae > Vulcanibacillus > Vulcanibacillus modesticaldus. The sequence continues at coordinate 34,038 of NZ_MIJF01000004.1, forward strand.
TACAAATAGTATACATATATATCCTAAATTTTCGATCTTAGATCCTACTTACACATATTCTGTTCCTAGGGATCAAACTGTTTATGGAATAGTTGATATTATGGCCCATGTATTTGAACAATATTTTAGCCACACAAGCAATACACCTTTGCAAGATCAGTTTTGTGAATCTGTAATGCGAACAGTAATTGATAATTCCGAAGCAGTACTTGAGCGTCCAGATGATTATGATGCTCGTTCTAATATTTTACTAAGTGGTACGATGGCTTTAAATAATATAATTAGAATGGGTATGGCTGGTGATTGGGCTACACATATGATTGAGCACGAAGTTAGTGCTATCTATGACATCCCCCATGGTGGAGGTTTAGCAATAATATTTCCGAATTGGATGAAATATGTTTTGGATGAAGGTATAGAAAAGTTCAAACGTTATGCTATTGAAGTATGGAAAGTAGATGCTACAGGGAAGACTGACAAAGAAATTGCCTTAGAGGGTATAGAGAAGACTAGAGAATTTTTCAATAGGATAGGAGCACCTTCTAGATTAAAGGATTATAACATCGGGGATGAAAATATCGAATTAATGGCCGAAAAAGTTGTTAAAAGAAGAACTGTCGGCCAATATAAGAAACTAACTAAAGAGGATGTTAAAAATATTCTCACAATGAGTTTGTAGGGAATTATTAAAACTCGTAACAAACATGGTTACGGGTTTTTATTTTTTAAGATTATTTTCGGGCGTTCTTTACTGGAGATATTTAGATATGATAATGTATAATGATGTAATGTATCGATAATTATTAGCCAATTAATTGAAATAGAAAAGGAAAAATATTGTTTGGTATAAATCTTTATAAAAGGATGATTTTATGGTTAATTCTTACCAATTTACAGCAAATAACGTCTCGGAAACTCGACAATTGGCGAGTAAATTAGCTAATTATTTAAAACCAGGCAACGTACTTACCCTTGAAGGAGGATTAGGAGCCGGGAAGACTGCTTTTACCCAAGGGTTAGCAATCGGTCTAGGAATAACCCAAATTGTTAATAGTCCTACTTTCACAATTATTAAAGAATACCATGGAAAATATCCTTTATATCACATGGATGTATACAGACTAGAAGATGGTTATGATGATATAGGATTTGAGGATTATTTCTATGGTGATGGAATAACCGTGATAGAATGGGCCTCTATTATCAAAGATATCTTACCGAAGCAGTATCTCAATATTAGGATAGAAAAATCAGACGATAATAAGCGAAGAATATTCTTTGAACCTAATGGAGATGAATATATACAAATATGTGAGGAGTTTATGGCTAATGAATATTTTGGCGATTGATACTTCAACTGATGTAATGGGAGTTTCTCTACTAGATGAGAATAGAGTTTTAGCGGAAGTAACAACAAATTTGAAAAAAAATCATTCAATCCGCCTTATGCCCACAATCGAGCAATTGTTCGAGGAAGTGAAGTGGGAGCCAAAAGCTATCGATTTAATTGCAGTGGCTAAGGGACCCGGTTCTTATACTGGTGTTAGAATTGGGATAACTACTGCAAAAACTATGGCTTGGGCATTAAAAATTCCTTTAATAGGAGTTTCTACATTAGAAGCAATGGCTTACCCTCATCAAAATTTTACGGGATTAATTTCTCCGATAATTGATGCCCGTAGGGGAAGGGTATATACAGGTCTGTATAAAAAAGTTGAAAACAAATGGACTAATGTCGAGTCAGATCAAATTACTCCTCTATCTAAATGGTTGAATTTGCTGCAACAAACCCAAGAAGCAGTACTTTTTGTTGGAGATGATGTGGAATTACATCATGAGAATATTTATCAAGAGTTAGGGGACATGGTAAGTTTTAGCTCTTCAGCATTTAACATTCCGCGACCAAGTGTCATCGGATTAATTGCCAAAGAGAGATATCTAAATGGAAAAAGAGATGACATTTATGATTTTTCACCATCATATTTACAATTAGCTGAAGCAGAGGCTAAATGGTTAGAGAAGCAAAAAATAAATAAAGGTTAGGTGTTTGGCTTGGATGATAAACAAATAAATTTTAGAAAAGCCACCATTGATGATGTGAATCAAATTTGGCTGGTGGAAAGAGCATCCTTCCCTACACCTTGGACGAAAGAAGCTTTTATTAAGGAGTTAACGGATAATCGGCTTGCACATTATTTTGTTTTAGAACTAGGAAACCAAATCATTGGTTATGCTGGGATGTGGATAATTTTAGATGAAGCACATATAACCAATGTTGCAATTCATCCAGAAACAAGGGGACGTAAACTAGGGGAATTACTGATGAGAAACCTTATGACAATGGCCAAGTTGTTTGGTGCAAAAAAAATGACCCTTGAAGTACGTGAGTCTAATCGTATCGCATTAAATTTATACTGCAAGTTAGATTTTAAGAGACAGGGAATAAGAAAAAAATATTATACTAATCCAATAGAGGATGCAATAATTATGTGGGTGAAATTATAATGTTGAGTTGGAAAAAAGAGATGGAAAAAAAGCTAGAGAGATTAAAAACCATTGATTTAAAGGAATCAGTAATTATTTTAGGAATCGAAACGAGTTGTGATGAAACTTCAATTGCAATCGTGCAAGATGGGCATAAGATTTTATCTAATATTGTCTCTTCCCAAATCGCCATTCATAAGCGTTTTGGAGGAGTTGTTCCCGAGGTTGCTTCAAGGAAGCATGTAGAAGTTATCAATGTTTTGCTAGAAGAAGCTTTAAACGATGCAAAATTAAAATTAGGGGATATATCAGCGATAGCAGTTACCTATGGTCCAGGACTAATCGGTTCTTTATTAGTTGGCGTTGCAGCAGCTAAAGCTATCTCTTTTGCCAAAGGTATTCCTTTGGTTGGGGTTAACCATATAGCAGGACATATATATGCTAATAATTTGATAAAACAATTAGAATTTCCGTTGATTGCTTTGGTAGTGTCTGGTGGACATACGGAACTGGTTTACATGGAGGATCATCACAAATTTGAAGTTCTCGGTATGACTAGGGACGATGCAGCTGGAGAAGCTTATGATAAAGTTGCAAGAACGTTAGAACTGCCTTATCCGGGCGGTCCGTATATAGATAAACTGGCTAAAGAAGGTAAAGCTACGATTGAGCTACCAAGGGCACTAATGGATAATGGTTATGATTTTAGTTTTAGTGGTTTAAAATCAGCTGTTATCAATACAATGCATAATGCTAAACAACGGGGTGAATATATTGCCAAAGAAGATATGGCAGCAAGTTTCCAAGAGGCAGTTGTAGACGTCCTAGTTTCTAAAACGTTAAAAGCGGTTCAAGAGAAACAGGTAAAAAATTTAATTGTTGCCGGTGGAGTTGCAGCAAACCAAGGTTTACGAAGTAGACTAAAGGAAAAGTGTGAGCAATTGGGAATAGATTTGACGATTCCACCTTTAGAATTATGTACAGATAATGCAGCTATGATTGCCAGCGCTGGTTATTTCTCATATCTTAAAGGTGAGTGGAGTAATCTAGAACTAAATGGAATAGCAGGGCTGCCGCTTAGCCCATAATAAACTAGTTTAAAAGAATTATAAATGAACTTTTGCAGTGCATAGAATCAGTTTCTATGCACTTTTTTCATTTTAGAAGCTTAGAAAAAGAAAATATCCGTTGATAAAGTTATCAACATTCATGTGGATATGTGGATAAAATGGTATGAGCATTGAAATAACTTGTATTAAAAAAAACGATATATCAACAAGTAGCTAAAGATAGCTATGTGAATAATGTGGATAAAGGTGTGACTAACTAACATTAGCAAAAAGATTTTGTGCATAAAATTGTGGATAATTTATTTTTTGAAAAAATTAAGAATTTTTTAAAAGGGATTTCACAGAAATTTATCGAAAAAATCAAGTGGTATTATTTTTAAGGAGGTGGTTTTTGTGAAAGAAGGTTTGAACAATCATAGAATTCAAATGATGATATTGATTTTGATACCTATGATATTAATAATTGCTATCTTTTATATTGTTCAATATACGACCTTATTATCGTTAAAAAGACAACAAGAAATGCATTTGGCCGATAACTTTATAAAAGACCAAGCTTTTATATCTCGTCAACTAAATTCTCCACCTCTTATATTGTTACAAAATAGAAAGGCTATAGAAAAACAGGTTAAAATTAATGAGCTTAAAGGTATAGATCATTTATTAATTGAGAATTCAATTGATAATTTTATTAATCAAGATGTAATAGGAATATATAGTCTAGAACGTGATGAAATTGTATTTCATTTAGGTTCTGAAGAAGTATACAACGATATTTCTCAGGTGGACATGGATAAATTATTAGAAAAAACATTGACAACAAAAACCTTTATAAAGATTAATGATAAATTAATATATTTTTTGCCAATAGTTGATGAGGGGTATCTTAGGGGAATCATCTATACATACAATATTAGAAACGTTTCTATCACAAAATTACTTTCTCCCTTAATTTTATCTCTTATTCTTGCGATTATAGGAACAAAGTTGATAGAGGGAAATATCCAAAAAAGAATATATCAATTCAAAGAAGATGTTGATAACTTAAAAGAAACAGGTGCTCCTTTGCCTGCTCAGGCTGAACCACTTGATAAATTAGCACAATCTGTTAATGATTTGCAGGAACACCTGTATAGTGAGAAAAAACTGTTAAAAATATTGCTCGATAGTCTGCCTTTAGGAGTTATTTTTTATAACAAGGACGGAAAGGTGAATTCTATAAATAAGACAGTAACTGAAATTACTGGATTTAGCCAAGAAGAGATAGATCAATTTACAGTTAAAGGTAATATCCTAAATAGTTCGGAGAATGTGTTCTGGGAAACATTAAGATCGGGGCAATCTTTTTTAGGGTTTGAAAGCTATTGCCCAACTAAAGATGGAAGAGAAATACCTGTAATGACTTCCACTAAACCTTTATATGATTCTTCTAATAATTTCATTGGGATAGTAAGCTCATTTATTGATATTTCCGAACAAAAAAGATTAGCAAAAGTCGAAATGCATTCAAAAATTATGTTAGATCATATATCTGATGGTGTGATAAGGGTTGATAACAATGGTGTGATTAATGGTTTTAATCGTGGAGCAGAATTAATGACAGGATTTAAAACTGAAGAAGTTTTAGGGAAAAAATATGATGATATTTTTATTAAAAGAAAAACAATGTTTACCAAGCTAACGTATACTTTAAATACTGGGAAAGAATACAATTATAAAAAAGAGATATTTACCCAAGATGGAAAAAAAATACATCTAATGATCACTACAAAAATTTTAAGAGACGAAGAGGGCAACCAAATTGGTGCAATGGGAATATATAAAGATATCACTCATTTGGAAGAATTAACATATCAGATACAACGTGCAGATAAATTGGCAGTAGTAGGTGAACTGGCAGCTGGTACAGCACATGAGATAAGGAATCCTCTTACTTCTATAAAAGGCTTTATTCAGTTACTAGAAACCCAAATTGAAGATAAAGAGAAAAAGAGATATATTTCTCTGATTTTAAAAGAGATAAACAATATTAACGAAATTATTAAGGAGATGTTACTGCTAGCTAAGCCTTCAAAACCATCTAAGACAGTTGTTTCTATTAATCAAACAATTAATGATATAGTATCTTTTATGAAATCTGATGCTGTATTAAAGAATGTGGAAATTTTTACTGATTTAAAGAGAGATCTTCCCTTTATTGAAGTTGATGAAAGGCAGATTAAACAGGTATTTATTAATATAATACGTAATGCATTACAAGCGATGAAGGATGGTGGAGAACTGCATATTTTTTCACGACTTAATGAAAAAAAACGTATGGTAGAAGTTATCTTTGTAGATCAGGGAGAGGGCATACCACCAGATAGACTCCAAAGAATATATGAACCATTTTATACGACCAAAGAGGATGGTACAGGTTTAGGATTGCCTGTTTCTTATCAAATAATGAAAAATCATGATGGGGATATTCAAATTCATAGTATACTTGGTAAAGGGACGACTGTTACGCTATATTTTTCAATTTCTGGGGATAATAACGTTAAGAATGGGGGACAATAACACAAGATTATTTTGGAAGGATGTTGTATATGAGCCAAAAAATTCGTTGGTTCATAGTGTTTTCAATGACGGTCTTAATATTAGGATCGTCTTTTTCTTGTGTAGAAGCAAAGGAAAACAAACGGCTAATTTTAATCTTAATCGACCGGTTATCATTTACAGACAGCTCTATCTATTCTGACATGGTTGGATTTAGAACTCTCAATCAAGAAGGTGCTGTCGGGGCATTGAATGTTAATTCTGGGGGCAGTAAAAATGATAGCAATAGTTATCTTTCAATTGGAGGAGGGGGACGAGGTAACGGAGTTAAGAATATGGGAGACTCATTGTTATTAAATGAAGTAGTTAACTCTGACGAGCGATTACTGGCAAAGGAAAAATTTTTACAACTGACAGGTAAAAGTATTACGGATGAAAATACGATAGTATTCTTATCAATTGAGCGGATAAAAAAAGCCAAACAAAAGTACGTTTTCAGTGTTGCTGAATTGGGTGAAACTCTTAAACAGGGTGGTTATCAATCTAGAGTATATGGAAACCTTGATACCTTTAATAAACAAAGATTAGCTCCACTAATTATTATGGATAAAGAAGGAATTAGTTATGGTGATGTAGGAATAAAGACTACTATAAATGCTCCTGAAAGACCGTATGGGGTTAAAACAAATTATTCTTATTTATTAAAAAAATGGAAAGAGGCCAGAAGTAAAGAGATTTCCTTAGTTGTATTTGAATTGGGTGATTTGTATAGACTGGATCAATTTAAAAATCAAATGGCCCCCAATTATGAAGCTTTCTTAAAAAAAAGAATTTTGGGTGAGATTGGGGAATTTATCAATGATATCATCCTTCAAATGGAAGAAAATGAGAACTTAATTGTTCTTTCTCCGATGGTTAGTAGACAAGCTACTATTGAAAAGCAACTTTTAGCACCGATTTGGATTTATGATATGGGAAAGTCTAAAGGATTATTAACATCCAGTACAACTAAAAGAGAAGGGATTGTTGCTAATATAGATATTGCGCCCACAATTTTAAAGTTCTTTGGTATTGATAAACCACCTGTCATGGTTGGCAGGGAAATCTTAGCATTAAATTCAACAATAAATTTTAAAAATGAACTAGAGCATATTTTTACGATTTATCGATTACGCCCATCGGTTTTATATGGTTATGTCATGTGGCAAATATTTATTCTAATAATCGCGATACTAATATGGCTTAAAAATGGGGGATACAAATCTGAATGGTTTAAAAGTGTACTTTTAAGCATCTTGTATTTGCCAATGCTATTATTAATAACAGCTTTTTGGACCCCTAAGGATGCATATCTCTATTTAAGTGTCGTATTCATGATTAGTTTAGTTTTGGGATTTATGACAATTAATTTTAAAGTAACTAAGGCCTTTCTTATTATCGGCGGCCTTACATTTGTGATGATTACGATGGATGTAATTTATGGCACACCATTAATAAAAAGGTCATTTTTAGGTTATGATCCAATTATTGGAGCCAGATATTATGGAATAGGTAATGAATATATGGGGGTATATATTGGCTCTACTTTACTTTTTACTAGTGCACTACTTAGTATTAAAAAGAATCGATTTACGTTTTTGATAACCATCTTAATCTATGGAGGTATTATATTTATTTTGTTGTTTCCTACGTTGGGAACAAATTTTGGTGGTGCTATCGCTGCTATTTTTGCAACCGGACTAACTTTGTTGAAATTGATTGGTTACAGATGGAGTAAGAGGGGAACATTTTTTTCAACTTTAGCTTTTTTATTGGTGCTTACGTTAATAGTCCTGTTTAATATTCTCGTTCCGTTGGATAGTCAATCTCACATAGGAAGAGCGTTAAGCCGCTTATTTGAAGGTGATGTTGCGACTATATATTTGATAATCAGTAGAAAATTGGCTATGAATTGGAGATTAATTCAAATTTCTGCTTGGAGTAAAGTGATGTTTACCTCAATTATCATTATCAGTATATTATTCATTAAACCGAAGAAAATTTTGAAAGAAATAAAAAAATCTTATCCTGACATTTTTAATGTATCTTATGGGATAGTTAATGGTGCGTTTGTTTCTTTGTTGGTTAACGATTCAGGCATAGTTGCTGCTTCCACGATGATAATATATTCAGTTGTTCCATTACTTTATTTGGCATTAACCAAACAAAAAGAGCTTGAGGTTTAGTCCTCAAGCTTAATTTGAGTTTCTTCCCATTCCACGAGAAGAAGTTCTAAACGACTTTTTAATTGATTCAATTCTTCATTTTTACTATATGATAACTGGTGATCTAAATATACTTCAGGTTGAAGTAACTCTGACTCAATTTCAGCAACATTCTTCTCTATTTTGTCAATTTCTTGTTCTAATGACTCAATTTTTCGTCTAAGTTGTCGTTGACTTTTCTTTCTTTCCCTTTCTTTATTTAACTGTTCTTTCCTTTTCTTGTCTTCTAATGAGAGGGAATTATCACTGGCTTCCTCTTGCTCTGCTTTTTTCTCCAAATAGTAATCATAATTACCTAAATAATTGATTATTCCTGTGGCATTTAGTTCGATGATTCTCGTTGCAATCCTGTTTAAGAAATATCTGTCGTGAGAAATGAATAGAATCGTTCCAGGATAATCTATTAGTGCGTTTTCTAAAACTTCACGACTATAGATATCTAAATGGTTTGTCGGTTCGTCTAATAATAAAAAATTAGCCCTTTTTAGCATCAATTTCGCTAAACTAACTCTGGCCTTCTCTCCACCACTTAAATCTTTAATCTTTTTAAATACATCATCTCCGATGAAAAGAAAGTTTCCTAAGATTGTTCGGATTTCCTTTTCTGTTAATTCAGGATAGTCATCCCACACCTCGTCAATTATCCTTTTTTCTAAATGGAGATCTTCTTGTTCTTGATCATAATATCCAACTTTTACTTTTGAACCAAACTCGATAGTTCCATGTTTTGGTTGGAATTTTTTACGGATAAGCTTAAATAGTGTTGACTTACCGATTCCATTGGGACCTATTAATGCGATACGTTCTTGTTTTTTTACCATAAATGATACATTTTGAAACAGAGATTTATCATCAAATCCCATTGCTAGGTCTTTAACTGTAAGAACAATATTACCACTCTGGAAATCTGTTTCAAAGGCAAAGGAGACTGTTCTGTTTGATGTTGGACGGTCTATTAGCTCCATTTTTTCAAGCATTTTTCTTCTGCTTTGTGCCCTACGTGTTGTTGATGCTCTAGCGATATTTTTCTGGATGAAATCCTCTAGTTTTTTTATTTCAATTTGCTGTTTATCGTATTTTTTGAGCATTATTTCGATGTTCGCAGCTTTTTGTTTTATATATTGGCTATAATTACCGACATATCTGGTGGCTTTTGTTTTTTCAATTTCGTAAATCACATTTACAAGAGTATCTAAGAAATATCGGTCGTGTGAAACTAATAAAATAGCGCCAGAATAAGATTTTAAATATCCTTCTAACCATCTCAAGGATTCAACATCTAGATAGTTAGTAGGCTCATCTAGTATCAGTAAATTTGGTTCTTCCAGTAATAATTTAGCCATTGCTAACCTTGTTTTTTGTCCACCGCTTAGTGTATAAATAGGTTGATTATGAAGATCAAAGTCGCCAAACCCCAATCCATGAAGGATACTTCTAATTTTTGCTTCATAAGAATAGCCGCCGTTATCTTTAAATTGCTCGGTTACTTTTGAGTACTCATTCATGAGTTTTTCATATTCTTTATTATTCTCTTGATAGGATAGGGTGGCCATCTGATCTTCCAAACTTCTAATATATTTTTCTTGTTCAATAAGATGGATAAAGACTGATCTCATTTCCTCCCAGATGGAGCGTTCAGTTTCTAAACCACTATCTTGTGCAAGGTAGCCAATTTTTGTATCTTTTGCAATATTTATTTCACCACTATCGGGCAATATTTTGGCCGCAATTATTTTCAGGAGAGTAGATTTTCCAGCGCCATTAACACCAACTAATCCAATTCGATCCGTGGATTGGATTACCATATCAATATCGGTTAAAATTACATCTATACCAAAGGATTTTGTTACCCCCTGTGTTTGTAAAATGATCAATAAAATCACCTCTTAATCTAAATTCATATAAAGATAAAATATAAAAAATAATACACTTAGGTATTTAAAAAATAAGATTACAGTTTGATGATAATGGTATAATTTTAAAAGATTGTTCAATTAAGTGTAGCTTATTTTTTATTATATAATCAAGACAATAGATGGGAGGAATTAATAACATGGAGAAGGATAATCTTACTTATATAAAGGCAAAAATGAGGAAGGAATACTTGGAAAAGAGAAATCTTTTATCGTCTAAAGATGTAGAGCAATACTCAATGATAATATCAGAAAAAATCCTCTCCCATCCATCATTTGTAAATGCTAAAACTATCATGGCATATATCCCTTTTAGAAATGAAGTGGATATTCGTTTAGTGATTGAAAAGGCATGGGCTATAGGCAAGCAAATATTGGTACCAAAAACAGAGCCAAAAATCAAGAAAATAGAACCCTATTTAATCAGTTCATGGGAAGATTTAGAGTTGGGGCATTTCAATGTATACGAACCAATAACTCTCAACAAAAAACCTTTTAATGGTGCAGAAATTGACTTAGTTTTAGTGCCTGGAGTTGCTTTTGATAAAAAAGGTTACCGTTTAGGTTATGGCGGGGGATATTATGATCGTTTTTTTAATCATAATAAGATGATTCAAAATAAAATAGGCATTGCCTACGATTTTCAAATTCTTGAACAGTTACCAATAGATAATCATGATTATCCAGTGAAGGAACTAATTACAGAAAAAAGAAATATTAAAATTGGGTGATAATTCACAATAAATAATTCTGACTATTTTGTAAACTTAAATGTTCATTATTGAGCATGTTAGAAAATATAGTACAATAATAGTTGGATACTTTTAAAAGATTAACTTGTAGAGATAGATATCATATAAAGTAGACAAGGAGAGAAAATAGTGGATAATTCTATGCTAAAAGAGATTAAAGTTGAAGATGCTGTGGGATATACACTTGCACATGATTTGACAAAAATCATACCTGGTGAGTTTAAAGGAAGAATTTTTAAAAAAGGGCACGTTATCCAGAAGGAAGATATCCCTGAGTTATTAAAAATCGGAAAAGAGCATATTTATGTTTTAAATATAAAAGAAGGCTATTTACATGAAAATGATGCTGCTTATCGCTTAGCAAAGGCGATAGCTGGTAAAAATGTTCTCTTGGATGAACCTCATGAAGGAAAAATTACTTTAACTTCAAAGATATTTGGATTAGTTAAGGTAAATGAGACATTAATTAACCAAATTAATTCGATTCCTGACCTTGCGTTAGCAACAGTGTTTAATAATAAGGTGGTTCAACCCGGGGGAAAACTTGCTGGTACTAGAGCTTTGCCGTTAATAATCGAAGAAGAAAAAGTAAACCGAGCTGAAGCTTTACTTGAGGGGAAAATAGCGATAGAAGTCAAAGAGTTTAAAAAATCCAAAGTTGGTTTGGTCACCACTGGTAGTGAGGTTTACAAAGGTAGAATTAAAGATAGGTTTGGGCCGATAGTAAAGAAAAAATTAAATTATTTCGGTTCAGATGTTGTTGAACAGCGTTTTGTACCTGATGATGTAGAGTTAATTAAGCGTGAAATAGAATATTTCTTAAAACAGCAGGTAGATATAATAATGCTTACCGGTGGGATGTCTGTCGACCCAGACGATAGAACACCTTACGCGATTAGAGAAATGTCCACAAAAGTTGTAACTCAAGGGACTCCTATATTGCCAGGTTCGAATTTAATGATTGCCTATAACAACGATACCCCTATTCTGGGGTTGCCTGGCGGTGTATTGCATGATCCGTATACCTCCTTTGATGTTGTTTTGCCACGAATTCTAGCCAATGATCCAATTACTAAGGAAGAAATAAATCGATCAGGTTACGGGGGGTATTACGGTTGTTAAACTCAAAGATGATCCCTGTTGTTAACTTTGTAGGATTTTCTGGTAGTGGAAAAACAACTTTAATAACAAAAGTTATAAAAAAATTTAAGGAAAAAGGACTTCGAGTTGCCGCAATTAAACATGATGCCCATAAGTTTGAAATAGATCATGAAGGAAAGGATACTTGGAATTTTTCGCAAGCTGGAGCGGATGTAGTGTTAATTAACTCTCAAAAAAAACTAGCGATGATAGAAAAATTGGTTGAATCTTTATCATTTCAAGAAGTCCTCTCTAAAATAAATGGCGTTGATATTATCATTGTTGAGGGATATAAACAAGAGTTTTCTCCAAAAATCCTTTTAGTCAGAAGAGAAAAGGATTTAGATTTACTTTCTAAACTCGATAATGTAATAGCTGTGGCCACTTCATTGAGTCTTAAGGATATTGAAATACCAATATTTAATATTAATGATGTTGAAGGTATAACAGAAATTATTCAATTAAAGATTTTAGGGGAGAGTATTCATGGGACAAGATAATAAAATACCAAAGGTAACCGCAAAACGATTACCTTTGTATTACCGCTATTTTGAAAAACTTCATTTAATGGGTAAGCAGAGGGTGTCTTCTGCCCAATTAAGTAAAGAATTATTGATCGACCCAGCCACTATAAGGAGAGACTTTTCCTATTTAGGTGAATTAGGAAAAAAAGGATATGGCTACAACGTAAGTTATCTACTTCATTTTTTGCGGGATTTTTTAAAACAGGATGAAGTTACAAACGTAATTATAATTGGTGTGGGAAACTTAGGAACTGCCCTGTTACATTACAATTTTTATAAAAGCCGTAATACCAAGATAGTTGCAGCCTTTGATACTGATCCTAACAAAATAAATAAGGAAATGGACGGCATACCAGTATACGGAATGGATAGCTTAGAAGAAGTGATAAAACTCTTTCGTGTTGAAGTGGCGATTCTGACAGTTCCTGTCCAAGTTGCACAAAAAATTACTGATGAGGCCATTAAAGCAGGTGTTAGAGGTATTTTGAACTTTACTCCATCTGTTCTGACAGTCCCTTCTCATGTTCAGGTACATAATATAGATTTGACTACCGAGTTACAAACTTTAGTATATTTTCTAAAGAATTATAATGACGACAATGAATAACTTTTTACTCAAGAAGCATATAGTATGTTTTATAGGGAATAATGTTGTTTGGAAAAATATTTTAATAATTATGGTAAAATTACTTGAAAAAAAAATAGAAATTTATTATTATAATAACTGTGTTAGCACTCGATAACAGCGAGTGCTAATAATGATTCTTGACAATATATTATTAAGGAGGTATTTGATATGATTAAACCTGTTGGCGATCGCGTTGTTATTGAACCAATCGAAAAAGAGGAAACAACTGCAAGTGGTATTGTTTTACCAGACTCAGCAAAAGAAAAGCCACAAGAAGGAGTAGTAATCGCAGTTGGAAGTCGCCGCAATGAGAAAGGTGAACGTGAAGAACTAGACGTTAAAGTCGGAGACAAAGTCATCTTCTCAAAATATGCAGGTACTGAATTAAAGATCAAAGATAAAGAATACCTAATCATGCGAGAAAGTGATATTCTTGCGATTATGGAGTAATAGCAGTAAAATTAAAGTTTTTGAATAATACTTATTATGGTTAAATTACTTATTACTTAATTATTGAGTTTAAATATATCATAATGCTACTTAAACCAATACTATTGATGGGGAGTTGATGACAGTGGCAAAACAGATCGTTTTTGGTGAAGAAGCTCGCCGTGCAATGCTAAGAGGTGTAGATGCTTTAGCTGACGCTGTTAAGGTTACTTTAGGTCCAAAAGGGCGTAATGTTGTTTTGGAGAAAAAGTTTGGTTCACCATTAATCACAAATGATGGTGTAACTATCGCAAAAGAGATTGAATTAGAGGATCCATTTGAAAATATGGGTGCACAATTAGTAAAAGAAGTAGCAACCAAAACAAATGATGTAGCTGGTGACGGTACAACAACAGCTACTGTGTTAGCACAAGCGATGATTAGGGAAGGTTTGAAGAACATCACTGCTGGTGCTAACCCAATGGTGATTCGTAAAGGTATTGAAAAGGCTGTTAAGGCAGCGGTTGATGAGATTAAAGCGATTGCTAAACCTATTGAGGGAAAAGGGTCTATTGCTCAAGTAGCGGCTATTTCAGCTGCAGATGAAGAGATCGGTGAATTAATTGCTGAAGCTATGGAGAAGGTAGGTAGTGATGGCGTAATAACTGTAGAAGAATCTAAAGGCTTCATTACCGAGCTAGAAGTTGTTGAAGGTATGCAATTTGACCGAGGCTATATCTCTCCATATATGATTACCGATACAGATAAGATGGAAGCTCTATTAGAGGATCCATATATTTTAATTACTGATAAAAAGATTTCTAACATTCAAGACATTCTTCCAGTGTTAGAAAAAGTTGTTCAGCAAGGTCGTCCAATATTGATCATTGCTGAGGATTTAGAAGGAGAAGCTTTAGCTACATTAGTAGTAAACAAACTTCGTGGAACATTTACTGCTGTGGCTGTAAAAGCTCCTGGATTTGGTGATCGCCGTAAGGCAATGTTACAAGATATCGCTATTCTAACTGGTGGAGAAGTGATTACTGAAGATCTAGGATTGGATCTTAAAGCTACAACTCTTGAACAATTAGGACGTGCTCGTCAAGTGCGCGTAACTAAAGAAAATACAATCATTGTCGATGGTAATGGCGATAAGGCTGAAATTGGTGCTCGAGTAAACCAAATTCGTCAAGAGTTAGAAGCTACTACCTCTGAATTTGACCGTGAGAAATTACAAGAGCGCCTAGCTAAATTAGCAGGTGGAGTAGCAGTAATTAAAGTTGGGGCTGCTACTGAGACTGAGTTAAAAGAGAAGAAGCTTCGCATTGAAGATGCTCTTAACTCAACTCGTGCAGCAGTTGAAGAAGGAATCGTTTCTGGTGGTGGTACCGCACTTGTAAATGTTATCGCTGCTGTTGAAAAGATCGAAGCTTCTGGAGATGAAAAAACTGGTGTTAATATTGTTAAACGTGCTTTAGAAGAGCCAGTTCGTCAAATTGCTAACAATGCAGGATTAGAAGGTTCCGTTATTGTTGAGCGTCTAAAGAAAGAAGAAATTGGAATCGGATTTAACGCGGCAACTGGTGAGTGGGTAGATATGATCAAAGCCGGTATTGTTGACCCAGCAAAAGTAACTCGCTCTGCGCTTCAAAACGCTGCATCTGTTGCTGCTATGTTCTTAACAACTGAATCTGTAATTGCAGATAAGCCTGAAGAAGAGAAAGCTGCTATGCCAGGAATGGATGGCATGGGCGGAATGGGCGGAATGATGTAATAAGTGGTCATTGACCAAGTTGGAGGTTTCTCATTTAGCTAAATGAGAAACCTCTTTTTTTTGAGGTGGGTTAACATATTTGTTCGGTTTAGATTATTCTTTCATTGACTCATTTTAGTCTAATTTGCTAGAATAGTCACAATAAACATTCATTTGAATGCTGGAAAGATAAAAAGGCAGTTTGACTGCGTAAGAAAGCTGAGGGCAGAAAATATTAAACGAGCGGAGGAGATTAGATGGAAAAACCAAAAGATATTATTTTGGTGTTAGATTTTGGAGGACAGTATAACCAGCTAATAGCACGTAGGATCAGAGATTTAGGTGTTTATAGTGAATTAGTACCTTATAATATTTCATTAGACAAAGTTAAGGAATTGAATCCTAGAGGGTT
This sequence comes from Vulcanibacillus modesticaldus, assembly GCF_001730235.1. Lineage (GTDB taxonomy): Bacteria > Bacillota > Bacilli > Tepidibacillales > Tepidibacillaceae > Vulcanibacillus > Vulcanibacillus modesticaldus. The sequence goes on from NZ_MIJF01000004.1 coordinate 49,945, forward strand.
AGTTTTTTCTGGTGGTCCGGCTAGTGTGTATGTAGAAAATGCACCAATTCCAGATGAAGGTATTTATAAATTGGGAATTCCGATTTTAGGGATTTGTTATGGAATGCAATTGATGACCCACCAATTAAATGGTAAAGTGGAACGGGCAAATGTCAGAGAGTATGGAAAAGCGGTTATCGAAATAAAGACTGATTCGCCTTTATACCATGGTTTAGAAAAAACTCAACAAGTTTGGATGAGTCATTCTGATTTAGTTATTGAGCCGCCTATTGGATTTCAAGTCGATGCAAGTACAGATCATGCACCAATAGCAGCAATGAGTGATCTTGCTAGAAAATATTTTGCAGTTCAATTTCATCCCGAAGTGAAACACTCCGAATATGGGATGGATATGATTGAAAACTTCTTATTTAAAGTGTGTAAAGTAAAACCTAACTGGAATATGGATACCTTTATTGAAGAAAAAATCAAAGAAATCAAAGAAATTGTAGGGGATAAAAAGGTTTTGTGTGCTTTAAGTGGCGGGGTGGATTCTTCTGTCGTTGCCGTATTAATTCATAAAGCAATTGGTGATCAATTAACTTGTATGTTTGTTGATCATGGATTACTAAGAAAAGGTGAAGCAGAAAGTGTTATGGAAACATTCGCAAATAAATTTAAAATGAATGTAATTGCGATTAATGCGAAGGAACGTTTTCTATCTAAGCTAGAAGGCGTAAGTGATCCGGAGCGAAAGCGAAAGATCATTGGTAATGAATTTATTCGGTTATTCGAGGAAGAATCTAATAAACTTGGTGACTTTGATTTTCTAGCGCAAGGTACGTTATACACTGATATTATTGAGAGTGGTACTGATACTGCCGAAACGATAAAGTCCCATCATAATGTTGGTGGTTTACCTGAAGATATGAGGTTTCAATTAATAGAACCGTTAAATACGCTATTCAAAGATGAAGTAAGAAAAGTTGGTAGTAAATTAGGTTTAGCAGATGAAATAGTTTGGCGTCAACCATTCCCTGGTCCCGGACTTGCGATACGTGTGCTTGGAGCGATAACGGAAGAAAAACTAATGATTGTTCGTGAATCAGATTATATTTTAAGAGATGAAATTAAAAAAGCTGGCTTAGACCGTGATATATGGCAATACTTCACTGTGCTTCCGGATATCAAGAGTGTTGGCGTAATGGGTGATTCTAGGACTTACGCCCATACAGTTGTCATTAGGGCTGTTACTTCGATTGATGGTATGACAGCAGATTGGGCAAGGATTCCGTATGATGTTTTAGAAAAAATATCTAATCGTATTGTTAATGAAGTTGATGGTGTGAATCGGATTACTTTGGATATCACTTCTAAACCTCCTGCAACAATCGAATGGGAATGACTTTAGTAAAAGACAACGAACCACAACCGAACAAAAAATGATTATTACTCATTTAATGTTCGTATTTTCTATTGACACCGAGGTTGATTACTGTTAGACTATCATTGTAGTTAATTTAAAACAATTTTGCTTTCGTATATGTCTGAGAATATGGCTCAGATGTCTCTACCAGGCAACCGTAAATTGCTTGACTACGAAGGGGAAAGTTTTAGGATAATGGACGGATGCTAAGTTTCATTAAACGAAATACGAACTCCGCACTAAGTTTGTTTATTCTGTTCTTTTTTACCCTTTGTACCTAGGTAGAGATTTATCTACCTAGGTTTTTGTTTTCTCTTACAATTCTTATAGAATTCGTAGAGAATTACGCATTTTACACTGACGTTGGCTGTATTCTCGGGCGATTATGAAAAAGAACGAGAAATCTGTTAGGGAGGAAGTTTTGATGTCGCAAAATATTGAAGTTAGCAGATTGAAGTTAGAGCAAGAAAGTCTGCTAGAACGCTTTTTTGGATTAAGTACCCATAAGACTAATATTCGCACTGAGGCTTTGGCAGGTTTAACGACTTTTTTAACAATGGCGTATATTTTAGTGGTTAATCCGTTTTTCCTTGGAGAACTAGGTGGAATGGACATGGGAGCGGTTTTTGTTGCAACTGCTTTAGCGGCTGCGATTGGGACACTTTTGATGGGGTTACTTGCTAATTATCCTATCGCTTTAGCACCTGGGATGGGGTTGAATGCTTATTTTACATTTTATGTGGTGTTAGGATTAGGAATACCTTGGGAAAAGGCGCTTGGTGCGGTTTTTATTTCAGGAGCTATTTTCTTTTTGTTGACTCTGACAAAGGTGAGGGAAGCGATTATTAATTCAATTCCAGCAGGTTTAAAACATGCAGTTTCAGCAGGGATTGGGCTATTTATTGCGTTTATTGGATTAAAAAATGCCGGTATCATCATCGCTGATGAAGCTACAGCAGTTGCTTTGACAAATGACCTTGGTTCACCAGGAGTCTTATTAACTATTTTCGGAATCATAGTTACTTTATTCTTTTTAATTAAAAAGGTTAATGGTGGAATATTTTACGGAATGATTATCACTGCGATTATCGGTTGGATATTCGGTGTTGTCCAAACTCCGGAGCAGATTTTCTCATTGCCACCAAGTATAGAGCCGACATTTTTGAAACTTGATCTAAAGGGTGCTCTTGATATCGGGCTATTTACTATAATTTTTGCATTTCTTTTTGTTGATTTATTTGATACTGCTGGGACCCTTGTGGGAGTTGCTAACCAAGCTAATTTATTAAAAGATAATAAACTTCCAAGAGCAGGAAAGGCGCTTTTTGCAGATTCTGTCGCTACAATGGCCGGTGCGGCGTTAGGAACATCAACGGTTACTTCATATATTGAATCTTCCGCTGGGGTTGCTGCTGGTGGAAGAACAGGACTAACATCAGTATTTACTGCAATAATGTTTTTGGTTGCTGTATTCTTTTATCCGATAGTTAAGGCTGTTGCTGGAGTGGCAGCTATAACATCTCCGGCGTTAATTATCGTAGGAATTTTAATGGTATCAAGTTTAAAGGAAATCGATTGGAAGGGTTTAGATGAAGCAGTACCAGCTTTTCTAACAATGTTGATGATGCCTTTAACATTTAGTATAGCAACGGGTATCAGTGTTGGCTTTATCGCATATCCTCTAGTTAAGATATTTGCAGGCAAATCAAAAGAAGTTCATCCTATTATGTATGTATTGGGTATCTTGTTTGTAATTAAATTTATCTTCCTATAATATTTTATCTATTTGATATATAAAGTATATAACGTCATTGAAAAAATAGACCCCTAACTAATGTGGATGGTGCAACATATAATGTTGCATCTTTTTTCTTTTTTTATATAGGGATATTAAATAGCGATATAACCCATAATATAAAAGGTAATCACAATTGATTTAACCTACTGTTAAAGTCGATTAAATATGCTTTTACTATTTTTGAAAAAAAGTTGTTGACATAAGATGATAAGTTGTAGTAGTATATTTGTTGTCGCTTCTAAAAAGAATAATTACGGTGAGCGATGATAAATAGGTGTTAGCAACGACTTAAAATAAAAAACAAAAAAAGTAGTTGACATAACACAGTGAGATATGATAAAATGTTAAATGTCGCTGAAATTGCTCTTTGAAAACTGAACAGTGTAACAAGCCAAGCGTGCCACAAGGAATTGTGGGACCAAAGTCAAAGAGAGCTAACTCAAACTTTTTATGGAGAGTTTGATCCTGGCTCAGGACGAACGCTGGCGGCGTGCCTAATACATGCAAGTCGAGCGAAGTTTATGGGAGCTTGCTCCTAATAAACTTAGCGG
>NZ_MIJF01000005.1 GCF_001730235.1 Vulcanibacillus modesticaldus
GTTAAATAATTATTCAAATAATGTAACTAAGCAAGCTATTAAAGACGCTTGCGATAGCTTCACAAAGTTTTTCAATGGTTATAGCAATTTCCCTAAATTCAAGTCCAAGAAGAAATCTAGGCACAGTTTTTATCAAGACACAGAAAAAATTAAAATTACTAAAACCCATGTTAAGTTAGAAAAATTGACTACAAGTAGAAAAAGAAATAAGCAGAAGTTTAATTGGATCAAACTAGCTGAAAAAGGCAGAATACCAACAGGAAAAAATATTAAGTATATTAATCCAAGAATAACGTATGATGGACTTAATTGGTGGATCAGCATTGGTGTTAAAGAAGAAAAAGAAAATAATACTTCATACCAGACTGAAGGTATAGGTATTGACCTAGGTGTAAAAGAATTAGCAGTAATAAGTAATGGTGAGAAGTTTAAAAACATTAATAAATCATTCAAAATGAAGAAGTTAATAAAAAAGCATAAAAGATTACAAAAACAAATTTCAAGAAAATACGATATGAATAAAACTGAAATTGAAGGGAGGGAAAACCGTTACAAATACCAGAAAACAAAAAATATAGTAAAAGCTGAAAAGAAATTAAAAAGACTTTATAGGAGAATAAAAGTTATCAGAGATGACTATACCCATCAGATTACAACATCTTTGGTGAAAGCAAAACCAAAGTATATCGTGATCGAGGATTTAAACGTAAGTGGAATGCTAAAAAATAAGAAACTCGCAAGAGCAATATTTGAACAATCTCTAAGAGAATTTAGAAGAAAATTAGAGTACAAATGTAAATGGTATGATATTAATTTAATCATAACTGATAGATATTTTCCTTCAAGTAAAATATGTTCTAATTGCGGACATATAAAATTGGATTTAAAACTTTCTAATCGGAAATATCGATGCGACAGTTGTGGATTAGAGCTTGACAGAGACCTTAATGCAAGTATTAACCTTAAAGATTATCCTATAAAGCATAGACCATCAGTAGCTTAATCACTTAAAAGATACTACTGATATGTACCCATTCGTTAATGGGGAATTTAAGCCTTCGGAGAGTTATATCAAACGAAAGTAATAGTCATTTTAACTATGAAATCGGACTCAATGAACGAGGAACAAAGCATAAAACTTATAAATTTCAGCTTATTTATAAGTTTTTATAGGTATTTGGTAACGGTAAGTAGAGTGGATAAATTTGAAGAAATACTTCACTCTTATCAAGAAAATATCGAAGAAGATGTTAAAAAAAGAGTTGAGTTTATCCGTAACTATGTAAAAGATGCTAATGCTAAGGGGGTTGTTGTTGGCATATCCGGAGGGATTGATAGTGCGGTCACTGCAGCATTAGCTATCATCGCTATGGGAAAAGAGAATGTAATCGGGGTATGGATGCCTGCATATTCTGATCCAATCCATGAAAGAGACGCCAAGGCGTTGGCTAGTGCAATAGATCTTAATTTAGTTACAGTAGATTTGGGTTCTACTTTTAATAATTTAGCAAAGGAAATAGAAGAGATTGTTAGCTTAAATGATTTAGCGAAGGGAAATACCAAAGCTAGATTGAGAATGACAACTTTATATGCTATTGCGAGTGTTAAAGGTTATCTCGTATCTGATACCTGTAACTATTCTGAGATATATGTTGGTTATATGACAAAAGGTGGAGATGGTTTAGCAGATTTTAATCCGGTTGGAAGTTTGACTAAACATCAAATAAGATTACTAGCAAAACATTTAAATATTCCAAAAGAGATTATTGAAAAAGCACCTTCGGCCGATCTTTGGGCTGGACAAACTGATGAACAAGAGATGGGATTCACCTATGAAGATTTGGATAGGTATTTGTTAACAGGTGAAGGTAACAAAGAGGTAATCGAAAAGATAGAAAGACTACACAGAATCAGTGAGCATAAACGAGTCTTAATGCCTACCATTTGATATTTCAAATTATTGTGTTAAACTATTACCTAGATTGATAAAGAAAACCTAAAATAATGATTATGTTCAATTAGATCAATGATTTTGGTTTGAGAGGAGAATTATTATGGCAGGTCATTCCAAATGGAAAAATATCCAACATCGAAAAGGAAGACAAGATGCCATTAAGGCTAAAATATTCACTAAAATTTCCAAGGAAATATATGCTGCCGTTCGCAATGGTGGCCCTGATACCAATACTAACTTTAAGTTGAAGTTAGCAATCGCCAAGGCTAAACAAAATAATATGCCTAATGACAATATTGAACGTACCATAAAAAAAGCGATGGGAGAGACAGGTGGTAGTAATTTTGAAGAGATCACCTACGAAGGCTATGGGCCAGGTGGAGTTGCGGTGATGGTACAAGCGTTAACTGATAATAGAAATCGTACAGCAGCGGATGTTCGACACGTTTTTAACAAAAACGATGGTAATCTAGGTGAATCTGGTAGCGTAACCTGGATGTTTTCTCGTAAGGGCATTTTAACTATCGATAAAGAGAAGATAGATTTAGATGAAGACACCTTAATGTTAATGGTATTGGAAGCTGGAGCTCTTGATTTACAGGTTGAAGATGATTCATACGAAATAATCGTTGATCCAGAGCAATTTGAATCTGTAAAAGATTCTTTAGAACAAGATGGTATTGAATTTAGTTCTGCGGAAATAACAATGGTTCCTCAAAACACTGTAACTTTAACAGGTGAAAATGCTTTGAAGATGATAAAATTAATTGAAGCATTAGAGGATTTAGATGATGTTCAATCTGTTCAATCTAATGCTGACATTGATGAAAGCGTGTTAGATTTTTAAAAATAAGGTATAAACCCCTTTCTTTTTGGTTAGAATGTATTAAAAACCGTAAAAGAGGGGTTTTTTCTATGTTTTTTTTCATTGAGAAGAAAACATTAAAATATACGTTTCTATTTTTGATCACTATAATAATTTTAGCAATGGTACTTATTCCTAAATATATGTTAACTAACGAAGATGAAGGAGAAATGACTAAACAAGAGATTCAACAGGTTAATGTAGGGTTGGAAAAAAAACTTGTTTTAATTACACATTATCGAGTTGGTTCTGATCTAATAGAAACAAAAATAGAAAATATTAAATCATATGAAGAGATTAAAGAGAAGTTCCCAGATTTTGAAGTCGTTGAGATAACGGATGAGCAGATCAGATTGGAAAGGGAGGTAGAGGATTTAGCTCCCGAATTAAAAGGAGGGGTTTATTTCAGTTTAGGGCCCGATGGATACCTAACCCTATATAAGGGAACCCCTAAAGAAAATAATCAGGTGAGGGAAGTAATTGAGACTTTTTTCCGAATCGATATTGAAAAGCTAGAGACTGGTTTACCAAAGGAACCAGTTGATCAATTATATCAAGGGATACCTATTCAGGATTTAGCAGAATTTAACAGCGTTTTATCAACATTTAGTGAATTTTCATTAGAGTAACCATTTTACATAGACCATAATTAGTGTTCTGGAAAGCCAGGGCACTTTTTTTGTGGATAAATCAGACATAAATACAATACCTAATACAGAAGTTCATTAGGATAGCTCTTTGGGAATTAATTTGATGGTCACAATAGTATCTATTTGCTAAAATATTATAAGAACATAGAGAACATCGGGGGAGGAAGAGATGATAGAATTATTTAACAAATACAGATATTACGTAATTTTTTTAGGACATGGAATGTTGTTAGCAATTACCATGTCGATGATTGATTTTAATACCGTTTTTCCATCTTTAGTTAATAAATTATCCGATTCAAAAGTTATTTTTGGTGCATTATATTCCATTATGTTAGGGGTTCCTTTTATATTTAATTTATTTTTCAGCCATATTATGAGAAGGGATCAATATAAGAAGAAATATTTATTGTTAGGGATAAATCTGCGTGCATTGTCCTTTTTGGGTATGGCTTTTTTTGTTTATTATTTTTCAATAGAAAGCTCAGCAATAGTGGTATATAGTTTGTTTTTTTGGATATTTGTTTTTTCTATAAGTGGTGGATTTGCGGGAATAGCTTATCTTGATATAATCGGAAAGGTTATCGACGAAAAGGATAGAAACAAATTTTTCACCTATAAGCAGTTGGTTAGTAGTGTGTCTGCTTTAGTTGGTGGGCTAATAATAAAGAAGATTTTTGATTTAAAAAGCTTAGAGTTTCCTAATAATTACTCAATAATTTTGTTTATCGCATTTGGTGGTTTATTTTTAGCCAGTTTATTATTTTGGTTAATCAAAGAACCACCATCAAATAAACAGGAAGATGTTAAATTGTCCACCTACTTTTTTAAGGAAATACCCGCAATTTTGAAAGGGGATAAAGTCTTTTCAAGGTTTATAGTTGTTCAAAACTTAACAGGTATAAGTTTGATGATTTTACCATTTTATATGGTTTATGCTAAAGAAACTTTCCAATTAGATAATAGTTATATAGGTATCTATCTAATATTCCAAATATCTGGTACGATTCTCTCTAACTTTTTCTGGGGTAGAATAAATAGTAAATGGGGGAATAAAGCTGTCGTCAATTTATGCATTTTATTTGGAGCTATAATCCCGATTTTTGCATTAATTATTAGTAGATTCGGACCTAGTGTATATTCCTTGGTATTCTTTTTAGTTGGATTTGTGATAAGTGGTAGAAAAATAGGTTTTGATCAATATTTGCTAGAAATTTCACCTGAAGTAGAAAGGACAACTTATATCGGAATTAATGGGACTTTAAGTATTTTTATTGTCATACTTCCTTTAATAGGGGGAACATTTATTGAGTATTTTGGATACAATATTACATTCTTGCTTGTATCTATTATCATGTTTATAACAACCTATATTTTCAGAGAAAAAAAACAGGTCCATCGGTAATTTCTTAGTTCCTTTAGTATTATTGGCGAACTTATTTCTTTTCTTTTAACTGCTGAGATTTTTTGATATAATCAGCAGTATGAAAATATATGTTCGTATTTATTATTTGGAGGAATTATTGTGATTATTTTAGGTTTTGACCCTGGAATTGCCATAGTTGGTTTTGGGGTGATCAAGAAACAAGGAAACCTAGTTCGTCCGCTACAGTATGGGAGTATTAATACTAAAGCAGGATTGGAAACGGGGATAAGGTTGAAACAAATCTATGATGCCACAAAGGAAATAATCAATACCTATAAACCTGATGCTGTTTCGATTGAAAAATTGTACTTTAATAAAAACGTGACTACAGCAATGACAGTTGGACAGGCCAGGGGAATTTTGATGCTTGCCGCAGTAGAGGCTAACTTGCCAATATATGAATATACTCCACTGCAAGTTAAACAAGCACTTGTTGGTTATGGAAGGGCAGAAAAAAAACAGATTCAAGAAATGGTTAAAATGTATTTGAATTTAAAGGAAATACCAAAACCAGACGACGTTGCAGATGCTCTTGCCATAGCAATATGTCATGCCCATTCTGTAAAAATGACAAATATTATCAAGGAGAATTTATTATGATAGATTTTTTACAAGGGACTCTGTTTTCTGTTGAAGAAGATAGCATCGTAATCAATGTTAATGGGGTAGGATATCAGGTTTTTGTTCCACGGCCGGAAGGATATAGTCAAAAGATCAATCAATCTGTGTTTATCTACACCCATCATTACATGAGAGAGGATTGGATGGGCTTATTCGGATTCAATGAAAAAGATGAACGATATTTATTCCGTTTGTTGTTAAATGTTTCTGGTATTGGTCCAAAAGGCGCCCTAGCGATCATCGCCCAAGGTAATCCAAATGATGTTATTCAAGCAATTGCTAATGAAGATGAAAAGTCATTAGTGAAATTACCAGGTGTTGGAAAAAAGACTGCTCAAAGAATAATTTTAGACTTAAAAGATAAAGTGAAGGGATTAAAATTTACGGGAGCTATTCAAGAAAGAGAGATAGATAGTATCAATAATATTGCTGAATCTCAAATTGTTTCCGATTTACATGATGCTTTATTAGCCTTAGGTTATCAAGAGCAAGAGATAAACAAAGTATTATCTACTTTATCTGATTCTATCGATTCTAAGGAATCATTAGATCGTCTAATTAAACGAGCTTTACAATTATTGATGAAGGATTAGGGGGAAGACAAAGATGGAAGATCGTATAATATCATCACAGATGTTAACTGAAGATCAAACAGTTGAATTTAGTCTTCGTCCTCGTAGCTTAGCTGAATATATAGGGCAAAGTAAAGTTAAAGAAAATTTAAAAGTATATATTGAAGCGGCAAAAATGCGTAATGAAGCATTAGATCATGTATTGCTTTATGGACCACCGGGGCTTGGAAAGACTACCTTATCCAACATTATTGCTAATGAAATGGGAGTAAACATTCGAACAACATCGGGACCAGCAATCGAAAGGCCAGGTGATCTGGCAGCGATTTTAACCAATCTTCAAGAAGGAGATGTGTTATTTATCGATGAAATACATCGATTGCATCGTACTGTTGAAGAAGTACTCTATCCAGCTATGGAAGATTATGCATTAGACATAATCATTGGCAAGGGTCCAAGTGCCAGGTCGGTTCGGATTGATTTACCAAAGTTCACATTAGTTGGTGCAACAACTAGGGCAGGTTTATTGTCTTCTCCCCTAAGAGATCGTTTTGGTGTGATGGCTCGATTAGAATATTACAATGAAGAAGAATTGACTCAAATTATTATTAGAGCTGCTGAATTATTGGAAGTAAAAATTGTCGGTGAAGCAGCGAAAGAAATAGCATTACGTTCTAGGGGAACTCCTAGGGTTGCTAATCGTTTATTAAAAAGGGTTCGAGACTTTGCTCAAGTTATGGCTGATGGTGTCATAACTGAGGATGTTGCTAAACAATCATTGGAACAAATTCAAGTTGACCGCCTAGGATTAGATCATATTGATCATAAATTGCTTGCTACTATCATTGATAATTACCAAGGTGGTCCTGTCGGTTTGGATACATTGGCCGCTTCCATAGGAGAAGAGTCAAATACCATCGAAGACGTATATGAACCATATTTAATGCAGAAAGGGTTTTTGCAGCGTACACCTAGAGGAAGAATGGTTACTAATTTAGCTTATCAACATTTAGGAAGGAGTATACCTAATGAATCCAGTACCTAAAATGTTTATAAGTCTTGGTATAGTATTGATCATTATTGGGGTGATTTGGCAACTAGGTGGTAAATTTTTATCACTTGGCAGATTACCAGGAGATATTTTCATCAAGAAGGGTAATTTTACCTTCTACTTCCCCTTAATGACTAGTATTGTGCTTAGCATTCTATTAACAGGGATCCTTTATCTATTTCGATTATTTAAATAATTATTTTCCAGTCTATCTAACGCCGAATTATGGATTGTAATATCCGTAGTTCGGTTTTTTTATTTGGAAGTTATATTATTGGCAGATGAAATATACTGAAAATTTTGAAGGAAAATGATGAATAATGGAGAAATAGGAGAAGTAACCATTGGAAATGGGTGATGTAGTTTTAATTTTTTAGGGGTGATATTTAATATGGGTAAAGAAGATAAAAAAGCAAAACAAATTGAACAAAGTATTAGAAATGCTGAAGCATCGCTTAAAGTTGAAGGACTTCATGTAACTGACGAAGATAGAAAGTTACTAATGAAGTATATAAATGGTGAAATAACAAGGAATGAATATATTGAAAAGTGTGTTGAGTTAGTAAATGAGTAGTAAATATTGTTATCCCAAAACTAATGTACTAATTAACAAATTTAATATTAAAGATCAAGATAAGTTGCAAATGCTGGAACGTAAATTAACATATTTAAGATTATTTGAATTAGGAATCAAGCCTATTTTGGGTAGGTTTGATTTAATGCATCTACAGGATATTCATTATTATATATTTCAAGATATCTATAGTTGGGCTGGAACAATACGAACTGTAGATCTTGCTAAGGGCAATACGTTATTTGCTAAAGCATTGTTCATTACTGATGAATCGAGGAGAATATTTGGCGAATTGAAAAAAGAGAACTATCTAAAGGATTATGATATTAATAAATTTTCAGAGAGAGCAGCTTATTATTTGGCTGAAATTAACGTTTTACATCCATTTAGAGAAGGAAACGGTAGAACCCAAAGGGAATTTATTAGGATTCTAAGTCTAAATGCAGGTTTTAATTTGGATTGGAGTAAAATTCCGGCAAAAGATATTTTCGAAGCTCAAGTAGCTAGTGTTTACGATATTAAAAAGTTGGTTGAAGTAATTAGAAATAGTATCACACGCTAAGAAGTGGATTATAATTTGCCTCTCAAGACCTCAATATTTTCCACTTTTCATCCTTCTTTCTTTAGTCATTCTCGCCATATAAAACTTTTCAGATTTCTTCTTTTCATATCCTTCACTAATATTTGATTCCAAAATCTGACCAAAAGAAAAAAGGATGACTCCCACCGACCAAAGTAGAGGACCAATCCTTTTTCGGTAAGGTGCAACCCGTCCTTGTCCCTTACCAACCCGACTAAGAGTAGGTAGCTCATCCTTCCGGGAGGGGCAACTTGCCTCATCCCTTTTTCATTATTAATTATATAATATTCAAAATATACCATCAAGTAAAAAAATATAAAAAATGGGAGAGTGAAGATTAATGAAAAAATTTAGTATTATGGTATTTACGTTAATTTTATTAGTATCAGTTTTGCCACAAGTTGGCTTTGCGGAAGGAATGATCAAAGTAAAGCTGAATGGAGAGTATGTTCAGTTTGATCAACCACCTATCATTGATGAAAATGATCGTACTTTAGTGCCTATACGTTTTATATCAGAGGAATTAGGTGCGAAAGTTACTTGGGAAGGAAGTACCCAAACGGTAATTGTAACAAAAGATGATAGAGTAATTGAATTATCTATCGGAAAAACAACAGCCGAAATTGATGGTAGGACTTATCAATTAGATACTTCTGCTAAATTAGTAAACGGAAGAACTCTAGTACCTATAAGGTTTATTTCCGAAGCCTTAGGACTTGAAGTAGGTTGGGAAGGTAATACCCAAACGGTAATTTTAAATAGTAGCGATAATGTAAAGATAACTTATCAGTTTATGCCTAATAATAGAGACGAAATGATTGAGTTAGTGCAGAGTTTGCCGAGTTTTAGTGGTACAACAATTGTAGATATTTTAGGTGATGTAGTTATTAATTTAAAAGGTAGCGAGAATTCAAAGGACTTAACAATTTCGGTAACTACTTTTGAAGAACCTATAAGATTGTATGATGTTCCTATGACTGCTAAATATAAAATAGTTTTATTTAAAAACGAACCTAATGAGGATGAAGTTAACTTTATTAAAGATTTTCTAAAAGTATATTATCCAACTGAATATGAAAAAGCGATTAAGCATTTCGTTAATCGAGAAAGAATATTAACTACCTATGATAATCGTCAATTCTTAGTATCTCCGTTAAATAACCAAATTAAAATCTATATTGGTGAGTGATGTCTATGCGGATTAGATATAAAAGAGGGATAAATATTTTGTTATCTCTCATACTGGTATTTTCTATTTTTCCTTTACCTAAAGAAACACTGGCTTATAGCTTAGAAGCACAAAAGATCATAGATTATTACGGTATTGCTACTACAAATGCCAATGGTAAAACATTAAATGAAAAATATTTACTAGATCAAATGGGTGTAGGGGAAGCTCTTGTTGTCTATGGAACACCTGAAGAAGTACCAGGAAATGAGAAAAAGAATGGTCAATGGCGTTACTTTGGTTACGATGTTAATGGTAATCCCTATTGGAATATAGATTTTCCTAATGACGCTTTGGCTGAACCATCTGTAGCAAAGAATTGGATAAAACAACCTTGGAATTTAAGTTCAAGTATAAATGAGACTATCAAGGATTATTTAACCGACCCAAACTACACAACATGGTTAGCTTCAATGGTTGATACCTATAATAATCCAACATCTAATTGGCTAGATTCATATAACGCTTTGACAGGTTCTAATTGGACAGCTAATACCCTTAAAGATTACGCTATTATGACCCAACGACCTTATGATTTTGCACCAGGATATGTTACGATGTGGAATAGTTCTGGTGGCAAATGGTGGTATGAAACGTTCTATATTCCACCTGAAAAGAAAATTGATATTAATAATATCCCTACAGAGCCTGATTTAGAGATTACTCAAATTAACTATCCTGACGCTGCCTATACTAATGAGAATATAACTATTAATGTAACTGTTAAAAACAACGGTGATGTAGATAGTGGTTTATTTCAAGTAGGTTTATTTGGTGTTACGGTTTCATCTAAATCTGTAACTAATTTAGCACCAGGGGCTACTAAAACATTAACCTTCAACTTTTCCTTTAGCTCGACAGGACTTAAAAATTTAAGTGCTAAAGTAGATATAAATGGGGAAGTAGTGGAATCTAATGAAGATAATAACGTGTACCCTTTTGCTATTTACCTCAATAAGAAAAATGAACCAACAACACCGATTGCGATAATCTCACACTTACAAGGGGATACAAGAACTGTTAGTACAATAACTGTTCAAACTGGAACAGATTTAAAATTAGATGATAGTTTATCATATGATCCAGGTGGAGAACTGATAACTGAAAAGTATTGGCGATATAAAGAAGATAAAATAGGGTCTCAATATATTTACCAAAAACCTAACAATGAAGATATTACGAGTATAGATAATAAATCTTATTTTATCGAATTATATGTAAAAAACAAATCGGGTAAAGAATCGGGCTGGATACAATTAAAGGTGAATGTTAGTGATCCACCACCACCTCCAGCAGAATTAAAAGCTGATATTAGTTTTAATCCAGATAGAATAATTATTGGTGAGGGCTCTCAAATTTTTAATATGTCTGATGGCTTAGATAGTTATTCTTGGACATTTTCTCCTGAATTAGAACCTTATATTATAGATAAAAATGCTTTTGAACCTAAAACAAATGCTATTGGTGTTCCTGGTACATATTCCGCAACTATTAAGGTTATGAAAAATGATGGCTCAAGTAGAACAGATACAGCTTACTTACGAGTTATAGATCCAAAGCCGATTGCTATTATTACAGGTGTGAATAAAATCACTCAAGGGAGAGATTTTCCTAATCAATATCATCTATTAAATTCCTATTCTCCAATAGCTGATAGAGGTGTTACTATAAATCATACATACGACAAATTTAGATGGAAAAAGAGTACGGATTCTTCTTATACAAATGGTTTACCCACTAAAGCACCTAATGATCCAGGAATTTATTACATAGAAGGACAAGTAACTGATTCAGACGGAAGGGTAAGTGATTGGGGAAGATTAGAATTAGAAGTTGTCGAAGATAAAGCACCAATTGTAAATTTATTTACCGCTAATCAGACTTATAGAAATATAGAAAATACTTTGTATATCGAAGCTACAAGTCCCGATTTTGATAAGTTAAATAGATTAGTTATTTCTTATCAATATGATTCAGATAATGATGGTAGTTATTCAGATGAAGCTTGGAATACAGTCTATGATGGACCATTTACAAATGTTTATAAAATAACTCATTCAACCGTAGGTAAAAGAAAATACGAAGCCATTGTTTACGAAGAATACGGTAAAGGTACTTCTGCTACGACTGTAATAGATGTAATTAACAAACAACCAACTGTTAACTTTAACACTTTTGGTTTAACATCTCAACCAAAACAGGATAGTGAAGCACCGATTATTTCTTATTCTTCTGATACAATTTTCAATTCCTGGACTCTTAAAAGTCCATATGTTGGAGGAGATTTAAGCAAGATTGGTTGGAAAAACTCTAATGGTACTTTAAGTACCAAAAATGCTGTTAAAGTAGATTTTTCAACTTTTTACCCTGACATGGGAAATGGTCCAAATGGAAGGACTAATCAAACTATCGGTAATTTAGAGTTGTTAGGAACTTGGACATATAACGGTACAATAATAAAGAAGGTTTTTCCAGGGCATAGAGTTTATTCTTATCAGTATAATTCCACTACGGGCAACTATGATTTTTTTGAAAGAAATGCTAAGACAGGTGAAATTATTTCAAGTTTTTCAGTTCCTAGAGTTATTAATGGCTACACTAATGAATTTATAACTATAGGGGATGATGACGAAGTTTTTTATTTCACTAAAAGAAGTACGGTTGATTCCAATACTAAATTGGAAAATTTATATTTAGTATCTTTTGATAATAAAGGTAATTTTATTGAAGAAGTTTTGATTGGACAATATTTTGTTCCTCTAGTTCAGGATATTTATTTCGATAAAGATAAAGATACGCTTTATTTAATTATGTTAACTAGACCAAATTATGTTGACTATAGAAATTTTGATGTTCAATTGGCAGTTGTTAAATATTCTAAATCTAAGAAGATGACTTACTGGTCTGCTTTAGACTATGTTTATGGAAATAGGCGTCGTCTATATAATTTTAAATTAGTTAAAGATTATAATGATGATGTTTACGTTATTTATCTACATAAAGATTTTTATCAGTCAGGATTTAGTTATTATGTATCATTTAGACTTATTAAGATAAACAATAACACAGGAATTATAGAAGCTAGTCGTAATAATTATGACGCAGAAGATGTTACTTATCCTGTATTTTCTAACGATAACAAATATGTATATGTATCTTTTGTAGATTTTTATAAATCAGGAGGAAAATATTATAGAAAATTTTATATTGAAACATTGAATACTGTAGATTTGTCTGTTAAAAGACAGGAGTATCTTTATGGAGTTAGGTCTAGTAGTAAAATGTATGCTGGAGAGAGTATACCATTAACTAATCCTATTGTTCTATCTAATGGTAGGGTCTATGTAATTTATGAACGCAATAGTAAGTATGCTATTTTAGATTATAACGGCAATGTTTTGAGTAAAGGTGCATATATAAAATCTCCATCATGGGGAGGTTCAACTACTCAAGATAGAACATTACCTAATACTTATCTCCAATCTAACGGAAAAGGCTTAATGGTAAGAATGTCCTTTGATAGTTATTCAGATCCAAACTATTATAAGTATGTTTGGGTAATCCACAACATTATTAATAGAGAAATTTTAAAAGAGATAGTTTATAAAACAGTTCCTAGAGGTGGTGGAAGCTCGAGTCCTCAAAGCGAATTAAAATTATTATGGTTTCCCGATAATTCTTTATATTATTTTGGAGAAAATCTTTATACAAAAGAGGTATCTGTAGTAGGAGAACAAAATAGTGCAACTTATCCTAAGGTAATAGATAGCAATACTATTGAAGTAATAGACGACAACTGGGGAGGTTTATTTTACGACATAAATGATATTTCATCTAACTATTCATTTGAATTTGATGTTTCAGTAAATGATTTAAAAAACGATAAAGTTATCGGAGCAGGATTTAATATTCAAGACGAAAAAAATCTGTATTCTATTGAATGGAGTAAAAATACTTTAACTTTGTATAGAGTTATTAATGGAACAAAAACTGTATTAGGTAGTGTTTCTTTAAATAGAACACCTTTTTCTAATTATCATGTGAAAATCGATTCTTATAACGGAAATATTAAAATACTGATAAACGATATAAAGTATATGGATGTAAATGATTCTACTTATATAGACGGTTCTGTAGGAATTATGTCGTTAGGTCAATCTAATGTTTCTTTCAATAATATTAAACGTACTGCGATAGTAGAATATGAAACACAACCAACTTACGGAGCTGTTCTTGTTGATGAAACAGTAAATTATGAAACAATGTTTACTGACCCTGAAAATGATTCTAAGTACGCTGAATCCTGGAGCTATGTACATTATCCTAATTTCTTTGAAAATAGTGAAGGATATAGTGTTTATCACAATAAAACATATTCTTCTCCAATAACTGTTTTTGATAAACCAGGTAAGTACGAGATTTATTATAAAGCACAAGATAATCCGGGATTAGCTGGGTATGGATTGTGGTCAGAAGAAGTTATGAAAGAATTGTATGTTCACAGAAGACCAATAGCTCAACCTGACATTAGATTTACAGGTAAGGTATATGTAGAAGGCGAATCACTAGATTACGATACTTATGATACTTCTTATGACCCTGATTTAACATTAATAACTGATAAAGAATTTAGATGGAAATATTCTGATGAAACTACATGGAAGTACGGTAAAAAACAATACTATGACCGACCAGGGGTAACATTAATAATACAAGAAAGAGTTAAGGATATTCATGGTGCTTGGTCGTATTGGGCTGAACAGAGGATCTATAAAAATAATTTGCCACCTGTAAATCAACGTAAACCGACTATGACTATTACATCACCAAATGGAACATCTGCAAATCCAACTGTAGTATCTAGTGAACCTCTTGTGAAATGGAATTATTATGATCAAGATGGTGACTTACAAGAAAGATATAAATTGGAATTTTACTATAATGATTCAAACGAATTAGCGTTACAGATCGAGCATTGGAATGCTAATAAACAATATCAAGTTAGTATCAGATGAACGATTAATACGAGTAGAAGGACAAGTCTATTCTAATGGTGTATGGTCTAATGTTTCAAATAAGGTTTACTTTAAAATAGTTAGAAATACACCACCAACAGCTAATTTTACTTATACCCCATCAACTGTTTATGAAGGAGATACGATTACATTAACAGACACATCAACCGATCCTGATGGCAATATTTCTAGTCATTTGTGGACCATTAAAAAGCCTGATGGTTCAACATATACTGTATCAACTCAAAATGCAACAATAACTAATGTACAACCCGGTACTTATCAGGTTAAGAAGAAAGTAACAGATAGTGCTGGAGCTTGGGATGAAACTGACTGGGTAGTGATAATAGTAAATGAATTAATGGTAAGTGGCCAAGTTTTACATACAACTCTGTGGAATCAAAATCGGATAAAATATAATCTTTCTAAAACGGGAACAGAAAATTTGCCTAGGACGTATGACGTCTTTTTCCCGGGTGAAAAGTTCATTCTAAATGGTAATTCCATGATCATTGATCCGGATAGTGATTTATCCGTAGAAAGTTTTTCTGTTAGTATTTTGCAGACAGGATACATTACTGAACTTAGTTATTCAGGAAGTGAAAATTGGGAGGGTGAATTATGGGATCAACAAATGATTAAATGGCCGTCCCAAACATTAACTTTTAGATTTTCAGCCTCCTATTCTAGTGGAATAACAAAGTACACTGATGTTATTATTCAAATAGATGATGATCCTTATTGGAGACAACATACGTTATATTAACTTGTATTGCTAAAAATAATAAATAGTGGCATTTTAGACTACTCAAAATGTATAAATAACCTCTAAACTACCAATAAAAGTAATAATTTGGTAGTTTGGAGGTTTTATTATGAATATCGTTATCGATGATTTTGGCATGGGATTGTATAAAAAGAGTGAAAGATTAGTAGTTAAAAAGAAGGGGAAGCTTATTCAAGAAATACCTTTTTTTGATGTGGAAGCTATCTTCTTCATGACCAATGGAGCGGTACTCTCTACAGATGTAATTAAGGAATGTATGGAACAAGGTATTCAGATTCATTTTTTAGATTACAAACAACAACCAATTGCTTCTATTTATTCACCGATGTTACATGCTACTGTAAAAACTAGAAGAGAACAAATATTAAGTGTTAAAGATTATCGTAGTGTTGAAATGACTAAGAAAATATTAAGGGCGAAGATAACAAACCAACATAGATTACTAAAGTATTACTTAAAGAGTAGAAAAGGCCAGGAAGAATATCAAATTATCTTGGACTACGCTAATCATGTGATAGCACATTTGGAAGAGTTAGAACAGACAACTGGTAACTCCATAATTGATGTTAGGGACAAGTTTTTCTCAATCGAAGCTAGGTCTGCCAAAAAGTACTGGGATGGTGTTCAAAAGATTTTAGAAAAGCGGATTGCATTTCCTGGAAGGGAACATCGAGGTACCAATGATCCAGTAAATATGATGTTTAATTATGGCTACGCTATCTTGGGGGGATATGTGCAAAGTGCAATACTAAGGGCAGGTTTAGAACCATTCGCAGGTATTTTGCACACCGATCGGCCAGGTAAAAGCTCACTACAGTACGATCTTATTGAAATATTTAGACAGCCTGTTGTTGACAAAGTAGTAATTTCATTATTATCTAAAGGATTCACACCAAAAATAGAGGATAATCTTTTGAACTTAGAAACCAGAAATAAATTAAAGGATAAAATTATCAACAGGTTAGAAAGTAAAGAACCTTACAATGGCAAAAAATATAGAATAAAAACTATTATCCAGATTCAGGCCAGGGAGGTGGCCTCGTTTTTTAGGGAGAACACGCCATTTAATACATTCATTGGGAGTTGGTAAGATGTATGTCCTGCTCATATATGATATTACTGATGATAAGATCAGAAATAAGATCGCTGAAAGACTTAAAGATTATGGATTAAAACGGGTTCAATATAGTGCTTTTTGGGGAAAGTTGAACCAGAATCGTCGTGAGGAATTGATGTTCCGTATCCAAGGTTTGCTATCAAAAACTGAAGGAAGTATCATTTTGATTCCGGTGTGCGAAAGAGATAGGAGCCAGATAATCAAGTTAGAAAATTTTGATATAGATATAGAAGAATCTGAAAAGAAGGTTGAGGGGTAAAAGTGATACAGGTAACGGATATCAAACAATATGTATATTGTCCAAGAGTAATATATTATACTTACGTGATGCCCGTAAATAAAAAAGTAACATATAAAATGGAACATGGAAGAGAACAGCATAGGTTAGAAATGATAAAAGAAAAAAGAAGGGGACTCAAGTCCTATAGTTTAATTGAAGGGAAAAGATATTTTGATTATCAACTCAAATCTGAAAAATTGGGTTTAACGGGAAAGTTAGATTTATTAATAGAAACCGATAATTCTAGTCAACCTGCATACCCAGTGGAAATGAAATACACTTTCAAAGGTATTCAAGCAAATATTAAATACCAGTTAGGAGCATATGCGTTGTTGCTAGAGGAAAAGTATAATACTTCCATTGATGAAGGGTTTATCTATATTATTCCGAAGAAAGAAATTCATACTATTCCTATTTCGCAAGAAATGAAAGAATATGCACAAAAAGTAATTTCTGCGATTCATAACATTATAGAAAAAGAACATTTTCCAGATCCTAAATCAAAGAGGAGATGTCATGATTGTGAATTCAGAAAGTTTTGTAATGATTTGTATTAATAGCAGGAAATAACAATCTTACTGTTGAATAAGTTACCTATCACAAAAAGAGAGGCAAAGTTATGATAGGAAATAGTAGAGAACTAATATCAAAATTTAAATTAGCCAAATTTACAGCTATTTATGAAGTGGGAGATGAAGGTATATATTTACCGGAATATAAAGGTTCAACATTGAGGGGTGCATTTGGTCAAAGCTTCAAACAAATTGGTTGTGATTGTGCTGGGGCAAAGCATAATGACGGGTGTGTTTATTCATATGTTTTTGAGACAAAACCAATTATGAACTTCCAAGTAATAAATAAATCAAAGGACATCCCAAGACCTTTTGTTTTTGAAACAATTTATGATCCTAGAACTTATTTTTCCCCCGGTGAGAGGATTTATTTTTCCTTCACCCTTTATGGTAAGGCTATAGATTACCTTCCATATTTCGTTGTTTCACTACAAGAAATGGGAAGATATGGCTTGGGAAAGCATCGTAGACGACTTTACTTACGTCAAATCTTTCAGGTTAATGTTAATGGTGATTTTGAAAATCTAGTTTATGACGGTACGAAATATAAAATATATAGTGATTGGAACTATCTTTTAGGAGCGGAGATCGTTGATCATTTTAACTTTGATTTGAATCAAGATAATGTATTAATTCACTTTATCTCACCGACCCGAATTAAAAGCAAAGGTAATTATATTAATACTGCTCCAAGTTTTGAAGAATTGATTAAAGCTATCATCAGAAGGTTTTCCTCTATCATTTTTTTTCACCAAGATTTATCGTTACAGATGGATTATAGTGAATTCTTTAAAAGTGCATCATCTGTTAAGTTAGAAGAATATAAAACTAATTGGCTAGATTGGGAAAGATATTCCAATCGGCAAAAAGATCGGATTAAATTAGGAGGAATCGTTGGCAAGGCGTTGTATGCTGGAGAAGTTACAGAATTTATTGACTGGTTAGCTATAGCTGAGTGGATCCATGTAGGGAAAAATCCCGTGTTTGGACTAGGAAAAATTAAAGTTGTTCAAAAACTTAATTGACATCAAAAAAGAATATAGAAGGGATTATTTTATGGGTGAGGCACTTGAATTTTTTAAGACTTTATTAGGTGGGAAATTTTATCCACGTCCTTTTCAATTGGAACCAATAAAATACTTATATAGTGGTCAACCAGTTGTTTTAAGCGCACCTACTGGGTCAGGAAAAACATGGGCTGGCATCTTTCCCTTTCTTTATGCGAAGGTTAAAAACAAGATATTTGCTGATAAGTTGTTTTATGTTTTACCTTTGAGGACCCTGACAAGATCCATATTTAGTGAAATAAGTGAAAAAATTGATGAATTGAATTTAGATTTAAAAGTAACAATCCAAATGGGAGAGCAAATGGACGATCCTTTTTTTGAAGGGGACATAATAATAACTACTATTGATCAATTATTAAGTAATTATATTGGTGCTTCCCTTTCTACTTCTATCGGACAGTCTAATATTCCTCCAGGAGCTTATTTGGGGGCGTATTTTGTATTTGATGAAATTCATGCTGTTCCAAGGGAAGCAATGCCTACAATACTAGACATGGTTAGAAGATTAAAAGATTATTCTCGTTTTCTATTAATGACAGCAACTATACCAACCACAGTGTTAGATGAAGTTGTTGAAAGAATAGAAGGAGAAAAGATTTTCGTTTCTAATGAACAGATAATATCTGAAAAATGGGTAACTTGTACAAATTTGACTAGGCGAAAATTATATTGGAATGATCAAGAATTGAATGTAGACAAGATCATTGACCTACACATGAAGCAAGAAGGGAAAAGAAGAACTATTGTTATTATTAATCGTGTAGATAAAGCACAGCATTTTTATCTAAAAATAAAGGCTTTGTTTAAACAACTAAATTTAAAAGACGAAATATTCTTACTTCATTCTCGGTTCCTACCAGAGGACCGTAAAAATATAGAGCAACAGGTTATAAAACTTTTGGGGAAGAATGGTAATAAAAACGAACATGTTATTGTTATCGCTACACAAGTTATTGAGGTTGGAGTAGATATATCGGCTAGAGTGTTAATTAGTGAACTCGCGCCGGCCAATTCACTAATTCAACGTTCAGGAAGATGTGCCCGTTTTCCTAATGAGACAGGAGAAGTGTATATATTTGATCTACCTAAAAAAGCTAATGGAAAACTGGATACTAGTCCATATTTTAATCAAGATAGAGAATTAGTGTATAAAACAAAGGAATACTTGAAAGAACTGAAGACATTCAAGATGACGTTACATAAAGAATTAGAAATGGTAGATATAATTCATAGAGAAATCGATTTACAAAGGATAAGAAAAGTACCTTCAACAAAAGCCAAGCAAAATGTGAATAAAAGTTTAGTTGCAGGAGAGTATAATTTTATTCCTCAATTGGTTAGAGATATTCCTAACACAAGTTTAATTATCCATGATCATCCTAGTAATCTAGATATGGAACTAATTCCTGAAAGATTTTCTATTAGAACTAGTACTTTAAGAAGATATTTGGATAGCTGTAATGATTTCAATGGGAAGGTATGGGGATATAGTTTCCAAGAGGAGATGAATGAATCGCAGTGGGTGAAAATCACTAATTTAGATGATATAAGTAAATATCCATTAGTCTGTATCCATCCTGATATTGTACTTTATCATGGTGAAATAGGACTAATTTTTCGGGATGAAATAGATAGCAATATCGTATTAAATGACCAACAACCTTACGTTGCTAGTTATATTTTGGACAAACCAAGAGGTTATCATCGTCAATTTTCTTATCATAAGGAAAAATATATTGAACATATAAAGTCTGTTAGAGAGATTTTTAATCAGGAGAAGAAAAGGATCCATATAGGATTAACTTATTTTGCTAAAGAATTCAAAATACCAACTGGGGAGCTGGAAAAAGTTATTGAAATGGCCATAGCATTTCATGACGTTGGTAAATTAAATGAAGAAATAGTAACTAAGTTTTGGAATTGGCAAAAAATTAGAAGGGGAGAAGTGTGTCAAGAATTTTTAGCACATACTGATTATGACCCTACCAATGTTGAGGATTTTTTGGAATGGAAAAAACAAAAGAGAATTCCCCATGCTATTGAGAGTGCTTATATAACATTGCCGATGGTCGAAAAGAAACTAGCACTTATAACTGATGATGAGGATTTAAGTCAAATTCTCACCAAAGCAATATTTACTGCAATTGCGAGACATCATAACTCATATACTTCTAGCTTAAAAAGAGATGGAAAACTTCATCAAAAGGCTAAAAGCACCTTAGTAAAAACTTTAACTAAATTAGGATTTAAGAATATCGAATTACAAGTTAACGACTCATGGAATAGAGGATACAATTTTAGTAAATATTTTATCTATCCATCTGAAGAAAAAGGATGGCTTTGGTATTGGTTTGTTGTTAGATGTGTTAGGTTAGTCGATCAATATTCACAATTTATTAATACAGAAAAGGAGGTGAGTAAATGGCATTAGTTAATTCATTTACCTATTGGAAAAACAAAGGAAATTATGCTGATGTTTTAGCAGCTGTAGGGCTAGCACAATTAATTTATCATCTTACAGGTGAATATCCGAAAATTGAAGATAGACACAGTTTTTTCTATATCACATTACCCAATCAAATTGACTTGGAAAAGTTGCCGTATCATATCCTTCTAGATGATCCTGGTTATGAAGCAATGGATAATCAAAAATATGAAAAAATAAAAGAACAAGCTAAAGCTTATCGTGAAAAAAGTAAAAATATTAGTAATCTTACTGAAGAGGAGAGACAGCATCTTGAACAAGAGAAACCACGGGATGATTGGTCTTTATTTCAGAATTTAAAGATTATTCAAGCTTTAAATACGTACAACAAATTGCATGAAAATATTAGGAATGCTGATAAAGAAAAATTTATAGCTTATTTAAAGCATAAATTAAAAGCATATTCTATCGGAGAATTATCAGAAAGTGGAGGAATTAAATATTCATTATCAGTTTCTGCTGTTCAAGCATTTAATCCTTCCATTGGTAAAGGTGTTAATCGTACCAAGCCTGATGGAGCAGCTATTTCGTCCTTTCCTAAATCAATGGTTGATTGGTTTCAAGAGTATTTACGTTTTCTAGGGATTGCATCATCATTCCATTCATATCTTATTGACAAAGATATAAAATTTATCGCTGTTTCCCCTGGTAAAATTCCTTTTGATATCTTAAGTACTAAAATTATGCATGATTTTCGCTCAAAAAATATTGGGTGGACAACAATTAAAGTTGATGTGATGGCTGTTCTCACTCTCGCATTAATTCTATTAGATTACTTAGATATAGTTAAGAATCATAAAGTTAATCAAATTTTAAATGGGATTCAAATTGCAAATTTCAAAGATATGGGACAGGTTAAAGCATTGATGAACCAATCTTTCATCAGATTACCTGGATGGTTTCCGATTAACTCTAATGATGATGCAGACGACATGCGATTGATAATTAAAGAACACATGGATTGTTTGAGGTATTTAGACGAAAAAAAGAGTGAAGAGGCACAATTATTACAATTATACCGTGATGGTCTATCAGGCGATGACTTAGGTAAAATCATTAAATTTTTAGCTGGGTATGGGATACATAGAATGCGTAAGTTGAACACAGACAAAAACAGAAAAAATTATGTACCCGCTATTACAGAAGATAAGTTAAGGAGGTTAGTAATGAAAAGTTATCCTGCATACAGCGAAATAATAAGAAACACTGGTTTTCAAAATATTGCGAAAGCTGTTAGAAATGCTACAATCAATGAGCAGATAGCTAAGTCAAAAGGTAGGAATAATTATAAAATTCATTATGAATTGTTTCAACAAATAAAACAAAATGCTACATTTCCAGATAAGTTTTTAGGAAAGTTATTAGAGTTTATCAACGAGTATAATAAAGAGACTGCTAGAAAGATAGAGCAAAAGGATAAAGATAAGAATACTATATTTAGACCATTGGTTTCTACACAAGATATAGATGACTTTATTAAACTGTTTGATAAATACCGTCAACAATCTGAAACAATAGCAATGTTATTGATTGCTTATGCTTCTTCAAAAACTATACGTAGCGATGGAACAGGCAATTCAACTAATAGTAAAGAAGAAATAATTATTGAGGAATAAGAAAGGATGGATGATATGAGGTCGTTATCAATTAGTGGAAGATTAATTTTGGATATGCATTCACTAAATAATGAGGGCTCCGAAGGAAATCATCTACAATCACGTATGGTTCATATCGTTAATGAACAGGGTGAATTGGAAGTTGTTAACGCTGTTTCTGGTGATATGTTAAAGCATATTCAAACAGAACATTTACATAATATCTATCTAGAAAAAGAAGTTGAATTGTGTGAAGGGTGTTCCAAACTGGATGCTAATCGGATCAATATTGACGATGGATTTTTTAAAAAACTAGGTAAAGAAAAAGATATAGCGAAGATTACTTCTGAACTTTTACAATACTGTGCAATGGATGATACTCAAGGGGTGCTTATTACTAAAGGGAATAGGTCAACTCCGAGGAAATCAGTTGTGGAATTCGGTTGGTTAATTGGTCTTCCTAATAAAAATCACACTGAATCCTATTTTCATGTGAAATTTGATAATAATAGAGAAGATGGTTCGGGCTCCAATGATGGATCTAATACTGGTCAGAATATTTTTTATCGTCCAGCCAATTCTGGAGAATATGCATTAGTTCTTAATGTTGAACTTGATAGAATAGGTTTTAATGATGTAACAAAAGAGTATGTAATAAATGATGAAGAAAGGAAACTAAGATTAAAATCTATATTGGAGAGTATAATCTTTACTTTCATTAAACCTTCTGGTGCATCAAGAAATACCCAAAATCCACATATACTTGGTTTTGAAGGGATAGTATCGATTTCTAATACAAGTATACCTGCTCCTACAGTCAGTCCATTAAAATCAAATTATCTTGAGGAAATTGAGCATGTAACTGAAGAATTGAATCGCTTGAAATCCGAAAGTATAATTACTTTTCCGTTTAAGTCACAATCAGAGTTTACCAAAGTTATGATTGATTTGATAGAAAAAATATAGGTGATCAATATGTGGTTAACAGTGGCCTATGACCATACGTCTTTGTTTAGTTTGAAAAATACTAACGCAACAAGCTCTGGTGGTAAAACTAATTTGGTACCAACTATGTATTCAGTAAAACTAGCTATTATAGATGCACTTTATAAATTGGGAGAAAATGGTGAGGAGCATTTTAATTGGATAAAAGAACTAACCATTCGTTTTTCACCTCCCCAATATGCTATTATTAATAACAGTTTTATTAAAATATTAAGGGAGCCCAAAGAAAAACAAAAAAAAGCCTTCATCTCATCAATAGCTTATCGAGAGTTTGTATATTTTTCAGGAGAACTAAAAATTGCATTGGAATTGTCTAATTTGAAAGATGAACAGATAGAATTATTGAAAATGGCCTTGGTCCATATCAATTACTTCGGTAAAAAGGGAAGTTTTGTACAGTTTAAAGGTTACAAATTATTAGATGAATATGAACTGTCTGATGAGTTTACTTGGGATTTAAGAGATAAAAGAGAAAGTTTTAACAGTTTAGTCGTATTCCAGCACCTAGATGATATTGGCGAAAAGGCTAAATTTAGCAACATAAATACCTTTGACGAATCAAAAAATAAGTTAGGAATGGATAGAATTTTAATCCCGACGGCTATTCCGTATGTGCTTAAATCATCTAGCAGGGGATATAGTTATTATCATAAGTCCAATTAATCAATAATTAGGTATTACGATCAAATTTAACTTATGATAAACTTGATACAAATAAGACAATAGAGGATGTTTTCGAAGATTAAGGGTGTTTTGGAACAAAAATCATATCTTCGAAACTTCCTCACCTTCTTTGACTTTAAAAACCGCGTCATATAAGCGTTTATTGTACAAAAAAATCGCGGTTACACAGCTAGACCCGATGATAAGGGGATTGAAACTGAATTTACCAGCCATAATTATCTATCTCCTTTCTATGTTACACAGCTAGACCCGATGATAAGGGGATTGAAACTACTTGGTCCGGTTGGGCTGATAATTGCAGCCATCGGAGTTACACAGCTAGACCCGATGATAAGGGGATTGAAACCCAATCATTTTTATCGATAGAACTTTAGTTCCCCTTCGTTACACAGCTAGACCCGATGATAAGGGGATTGAAACCAATATATAATGCTTGAATTGCTCTAGTCAATGTATTGTTACACAGCTAGACCCGATGATAAGGAGATTGAAACTCGCAAGTGTTCGATTTATTCACGCTTCATCGGCACGTTACACAGCTAGACCCGATGATAAGGGGATTGAAACTTTTCTGTCCATAGATAAACCTGTGGAGCAAATTTAGTTACACAGCTAGACCCGATGATAAGGGGATTGAAACTCCAATTATGTCGTAAGTCGTATCCGGTGGAACTGGTGGTTACACAGCTAGACCCGATGATAAGGGGATTGAAACTCGCCTTTTACTTTTTTGAAAGGAGGATAGAAATTTGTTACACAGCTAGACCCGATGATAAGGGGATTGAAACCTACACCAAGAATTTTCTGCCATAATCCAGCAACGTCAGTGTTACACAGCTAGACCCGATGATAAGGGGATTGAAACCAGCAATATCACGTAAAAGTCCAATCCACATAAATTTGTTACACAGCTAGACCCGATGATAAGGGGATTGAAACATAATAAAGCATTTATTCCCCTATATGGTTTTTGAGGTTACACAGCTAGACCCGATGATAAGGGGATTGAAACATGTTTTACCTATTTTTTTAGCTTGTATTTTCCCTTCCGTTACACAGCTAGACCCGATGATAAGGGGATTGAAACTGAAATATCCAATATAAACATCCTCCTTTTATGTGAGTTACACAGCTAGACCCGATGATAAGGGGATTGAAACATGTATTCCATTCCTTTTTCTATTCCTTCAGGTGCAGTTACACATCTAGACCCGATGATAAGAGGATTGAAACACAAATTCTTACTATCTTCACCACTGAGCCGATCGTCGTTACACATCTAGACCCGATAACGAGGGGATTGAAACCTTTTATTTGCTGAAACATAACTGCTTGCATTAATAACGTTACACAACTAGACCCGATGAAAAGGGGATTGAAACTATGTTTAGTATCATTGTGTGTTTATCGGTTAATTTGTTACACAGCTAGACCCGGTGATAAGGGGACTGAAACATATAACGTAGTGTAACCATTGGTTGCACAGCTAGATTTGATGTTAATTATACGAAGATGTGTAAAGATGAGAAAACCTCTATTCAAATTTTTGAATAGAGGTTTTCATAGGTATTTAAGGGGGACAATTTATAAATTTTACAGATATATTTATGTGTAATTATATATTAAGATTGGAGATAGACTCTTTTAATTTATTCGATAATTTATTAAGTAGTTCAGCATGATTTGCGATTTGTTCCATGTTTGAGAATTGCTCTTTAATGAGTTCTGTAGTTTCTTCAGTTCCAGAAGCAGTTTGTTGTGAAATGCCATTTAGTTGAATCATTGAATCAAGCAGTTCCTTTTGTTTTTCTTTAATTTCTAAGGTGTTATCCATGTATATTTTTATTTCACCGATCGTATTTTTTAAGTAATTCGCAATCTCTTGAGAAAAGTTGTAAACTTCTTTAACCATTAATTTTCCTTTTGTTGTTTCATTTTTACCGTTACCCATCAACTTTACCGCAAGTTTTGTCTCCTGAAGATTGTTTTCAACGATTTCAAAAATATGTTTAGCGGACTCTGAAGATTGTTCGGCTAATTTTTTTACTTCATGGGCAACGACTGCAAATCCACTTCCGTGCTCACCCGCCCGAGCAGCTTCAATAGATGCATTTAGGGCCAAAAGATTAGTTTGCTCAGTTATGTCAGTTATCACATCAACAATTTGAGTTATTTGGTTTGAACTATCGTGAAGTTTTTGCATTATTTTATTAGCTTCTTCCATAATATTTTCTATATCTAACATTTGTTGAATGGTGTTTTTGATATCATTTAACCCTTCTTCAGTTTGATTTAAAATTTTAGTATTTGCATGGTAAGTATTAGCTAAATACTGTTCAATTTTATCCCATTTTTCAGCAATGTAGTTTAATCGGTCTAAATTTTCTTGGGTGTACTCTGCAAGGTGCTGCATAGATAAAGTCGTGTTTTCAATGATGGCAGTCATTTCATCACCGCTATTTTTAGATTGAATGGCAGATGTAGTCAACTCATCACTAGCTATATTTAAATGTTTGCTAGAAGATTGGATATTATCGAATACTTGGATAAAATTGTCTCTCATTTTATTAAGTGCAATAGCAATCGGTTTTAAGTAACCGACATTTTCCACTGAACATTTTTCAGTAAAATCACCATTGGATATTTTATTTGAATAGGTGACAATATAACGAATTGGACGGACGAAACGATAATAATTAAGTCCACCAGCCAATATGCCTAATACAACGCCTCCAAGGGCTATAGAACCGACATTTAACCAAAATGTTAGTCCTTCTAAGCCGATTGCTAGACTAGCAACACCACCAAGGGTAGCTGAGCCTGGAATAACAGTTAATAAAGTTTTTCCGATATAAGAAAAAGCGGATACACTTGATTGATTATTCATTCATATACTCTCCCATCGTAGCAAATTACTAAATATTTAATTCTTTATTTATCAGAAAATTCCTGCAATTTTCAAAACTTTTTCTTTAAAGAATACTATATTATTTTATAAAGATCTAGAGCTAACAAGAAAAAAGTCTGTCAATAACTGAGAATTTGGTCTTATTTATCACGCGAATATTTGCCTAAAAAAATTAAAAATATATTTCAGAAAATTACAAATAGTTTTAAAATGATTAATAGGGAGATGAAGGAGGCGATTAACCATGAAAACAGAGGTGTTAAGTCAAGAGCATGATATTTATCGTAATGCCCTGAGAAAATTTTTAGTTAAAGAGGTTTATCCCTTTTATGATGAATGGGAAAAGAAGGGGATCATACCACGAGAACTTTGGACAAAGATGGGTGATAATGGTTTTTTGTGCCCTTGGCTTGACGAAAGTTATGGTGGTTTGAATGCTGATTTTGGTTATTCAGTCGTTTTAAATGAAGAATTAGAAAGAGTAGGTTCTAGTTTAATAGGGATAAGTTTACATAATGACATTGTTGTTCCCTACATTAACAGTTATGGAACATCGGAACAAAAAAAACGTTGGCTACCTAAATGTATAACTGGGGAGCTAATTACAGCTATTGCCATGACGGAGCCAGGAGCAGGTTCAGACCTTGCAGGTATCAGAACAACAGCAATAAAAAAAGGAGATCACTACATCCTAAATGGTCAAAAGACATTTATTACCAATGGTATCAATGCAGATTTAATTGTTGTTGTAGCAAAAACAGACCCCAAAGCTATTCCTCCTCATAAAGGTATCAGTTTACTTGTGGTTGAAAGGGGTATGCCAGGGTTTTCTAGAGGTAAAAAATTGGATAAAGTAGGCCTTCATGCTCAGGATACGGCAGAATTATTTTTTGAGGATGTTAAAGTTCCTGAGGAAAATTTATTGGGTGAAGAAGGTAAAGGCTTTTATTATTTGATGGATAAATTGCAACAGGAACGATTGATAGTTGCTCTTTCGGCACAGGTTGCTGCTGAGGAAATGTTAAAACTTACCTTGGAGTACGTAAAAGAAAGAAAAGCCTTTGGAAATTCCCTAAGTAAATTTCAATCTATCCAGTTTAAGTTAGCAGAGATGGCTACCGAAGTTGAGCTTGGACGTACCTTTATTGATGATTTAATCAAGCAGCATATGAATGGGGAAGATGTGGTAAATAAAGTATCCATGGCAAAATGGTGGATAACTGATATGGCAAAGCGAATAGCAACAGATTCTATGCAATTACATGGAGGTTATGGCTATATGGAAGAATATGAGATTGCTAGAAGATATCGTGATATTCCAGTTTCATCCATTTACGCAGGTACAAATGAGATTATGAAGATGATCATTGCCAAACAAATGGGATTATGACGTATTTAGGAGGAAGTCTTGATGACATTAGAGGGGATAAGAGTAATTGATTTCTCGCAGTATTTACCGGGACCATATGCTACTCAACGATTAGCAATATTGGGTGCAGAAGTGATTAAAATAGAGCCTTTAACTGGTGAACCCGCACGGGAATTTGGAAGGGTTAAAGATGGTAATAAAATATTCTTTGAAGTATATAATCGCAACAAAAAAAGCATGACGTTAAATTTGAAGAGTGAACAGGGCCAAATTCTTGCTAAAGAATTAATAGAAAAAGCTGATGTGGTAGTTGAAAGTTTTCGTCCAGGTGTAATGGATCGATTGGGTCTTAGCTATGAGCAAGTTAAAAAATTTAAAGAAAACATTATTTATTGTTCTATTTCTGGGTATGGACAAAAGGGTGAAATTGCACAGCTGGGTAGCCATGATATTAACTATATGTCATTAAGTGGCATTTTATCTCAATTGAAAGATCAGCAGGGTAAACCTATTTTGCCAAGTATTACTTTAGCAGATTTAATTGGAGGGATCATTGCCAACGAGAAGATTTTAAGTGCTTTGATACATAGGGAAAGAACAGGAAAAGGGCAATTTATCGATCTTTCTATTACAAATACGATGGTTTCATTGATGGACTTTCATATCGTTACTAAAAATGAAGTAGGTGGTGATAAAGGTATTCCAGAAATAACAGGGGAAATAATCTCTTATAATATATACGAAACGAAAGACGGAAGGTATGTAAGTCTAGCAGCGTTAGAACCAAAATTTTGGAAAAATTTTTGTCTTGGCGTAGGGCGGAATGATTGGTTGTCTGCTCACTTTTCCAAGGCGATTAAGGAAAATGTAGTTTATACAGAAATAAAAGAACTTTTCTTAAGTAAAACGTTGGATGAGTGGACACGATTTGGCCTAGAAGTAGATTGTTGTTTAACTCCAATTCTAGAAGTAGGTGAAGTAGAAAACCATCCTTTGAATAGGCATAATCGTTATCTTTTTGAAAACAACTTATCTCCGGGTTTAGGTGAACATACTGAAAGAATTTTAATAGATTTGTTAAAAAAATCTGAGGAAGAAGTGGCCCAGTTTCAAGCAAAAGGGGTGATCTGAAAAAATTTGTTATAAATAAAAATAAAATCTTTTAAGGAGGAATGTGATAGTGGTAAGTCGTGTAGGAATAATAGGAGCTGGATTGATGGGGAGCGGAATTGCCCTAGCGATGGCAATGGGTGGAAAAGATGTTGTTTTATACGATGTTTCTAGTGCTGCCCTTGAAAAAGGGATCCAGTCAATTGATAAAAGTTTATCCCGTTTTGTTAAGGGAGGCTACCTATCCAAAAATGATGCGGCAAATATTACCTCAAAGATTTCTACCACATTGGAACTCAAAGAAGCAGCAACAGATGTGGAACTTATTATTGAGGCTGTTCCGGAAAATTTGGATCTTAAGAAAAAGATTTTTCGACAGTTAGATGAATATGCCCAGGAAAATACGATACTGGCAACTAATACTTCGGAATTGAGTGTTACCGCCATCGCAGCTGTTACTAAAAGACCAAAAAGAGTAATAGGTATGCATTGGTTTAATCCAGCTCCGGTTATGAAGTTAATTGAAATTGTAAAAGGGGTGGATACCTCCCAAGTAACTGTAAATATTGTGAGGAAAGTTTCAGAAGAAATAGGCAAAGAAGTTGTGTTAGTCAATGATAGTCAAGGATTTGTAACATCCCGAGCACTAGCAGCACATATGCTAGAGTGCATGAGGATTTATGAAGAAGGAGTAGCTAGTAAAGAAGATATCGATAAAGCTATTAAGCTAGGATTAAATTATCCGATGGGGCCATTGGAATTAGCAGATTATGTTGGCTTAGATACCATGCTCTATGCCAGTGAAGGAATGGTAGAAGCATATGGCGATCGTTTTCGTCCGCCACAAATTTTAAGAAAACTTGTTGAAGCAGGACATTATGGAAGAAAGAGTGGCAAGGGTTTCTATGATTATTCGGAGGAGGGGCAACATTGATGGAAAGGGAAGTTGTGATTGTAGAAGCTGTCCGTACACCGGTTGGTAAAAGAAAAGGAGTATTTAGAGAAGTACATCCTGTTCATATGGCAGCCAAAGTATTGGACGAAGTTATTAAACGGGTTGGTATTGAGAAAAGTCTAGTTGAAGATATCGTGATGGGATGCGTAACAGCAACTGGTGAACAAGGGTATAACATTGGTAGATTAGCAGCTTTAGAAGCAGATTTTCCAGTTGAAGTTCCAGCAGTTCAAATTAATAGAATGTGTGGTTCTGGACAACAAGCTATTCACTTTGCTAGTCAAGAGATCTTATCTGGAGATATGGATATCACGATAGCGGCAGGAGTTGAAAGTATGACTAGGGTACCGATGTTTAGTGACGGTAACCAACAAACGATTCCTGCTTCATTACATAAAAAGTATAATCTTGTTTGGCAAGGAATTTCAGCTGAATTAATAGCAGAAAAATACGGCTTAGCTCGTGAGCAACTTGACAAATTTTCACTTCAAAGTCATCAACGGGCTTTACTAGCGCTAGAAGAACAGAGGTTCAAGAGAGAAATCTTACCGATTGAAGGCAAAGATAAAGAAGGAAATACTATTATCGTAAACAATGATGAAGGTCCAAGAGCTGATACTTCATTAGAAGCCTTAGCATCGCTTAAACCGGTTTTTAAAGAGGATGGAGTCATTACAGCAGGTAACTCCAGTCAAATGAGTGATGGTGCTGCTGCTATCCTTTTAATGGAACATAATAAAGCAAAACAGTTAGGCCTTAAACCTAGAGCGAAAATATTAAGCCGAGTAGTAGTTGGTTCAGATCCAAAACTAATGTTAGATGGTGTTATTCCATCAACTAAAAAGGTCTTACAAAAAACTGGTTTAAAAATTGAACAAATGGATGTCATCGAAATAAATGAAGCATTTGCTCCAGTAGTCTTGGCTTGGCAAAAGGAAATTGGGGCAGATATGAATAAGGTTAATGTTAATGGTGGGGCAATTGCCTTAGGACATCCTCTTGGGGCAACTGGTGTAAAATTGATGACTTCACTACTTCATGAGTTAGAAAGAATTAATGGACGTTATGGTCTACTAACAATATGTATTGGACACGGAATGTCTACGGCGGCAATTATAGAAAGACTATAAGAATATAAATCAGATTATAAAATATTGAAAAAAATATAATTTGATATTGCAAGGGAGAGATAATATTGACTTCACATAATGAAACTGAGAAAGTGCTTTTAAAGACAGAAGGTAGAATTGGAATCTTAAAATTGAATCGACCCAAGGTGATAAATGCCATTGATCTAGAAATATTGGAACAAATTAATGAAAAACTAGATAAAGTTGCAAAGTCTGATTTGGATGTTCTCATAATTAGGGGTGAAGGTAAGGGGTTTTCTGCTGGCGGAGATATAAAGTTTATGCTAACAGACACAAATAAAGAGGAATTCTATGGAATTATGGATCTCATTAATCAGATTGTGGTAAAACTCTATACATTACCTAAATTAGTAATTAGTGCGGTTCATGGACCGGCTGCCGGGCTCGGTTTCAGCTTTGCATTAGCATCAGATTATATCATGGCAGAACGATCAGCTGTCTTTGCTATGAATTTTATTAAGATTGGTTTAATACCTGATGGTGGAGGACATTTTTTCCTTAATAAACGTTTAGGTGAAGTTAAGGCAAAACACTTGATTTGGGAAGGAAAAGTTCATACTTCACAAGAAGCCTTAACAATGGGACTAATAGATGAAATAGTAAATGAAGATGTATTATTAGCTGCGAAGAAGAAGGCCGAAGAATGGTTAAAGATGCCTATTAGTGCAATGCTCAAGACTAAAAAAATATATACTGAAAATAGCAAGGTAGAGCTGATAAGAATTCTAGAAATGGAAAAGGAAGGTCAATATTTAATGCGGAAAACCTCTGATCATAAAGAGGGTCTACAGGCATTTTTAGAAAAAAGAAACCCAATATTTACTGGGAAATAATTCGAGCGAAAGACTGAGAGCTTAGATAGTTCTCAGTCTTTTTTTTATATAAAGTGGTAATTTGCAACGAACTCACATAGTCCGTTGTCTTTAAGGTGCGTTAGCAGGCAAATAAATTACTAGCCTAAGCTGTAAATGGGCGATATAATGCTTATTAGTTATGTAATACTGGGAGGATATATTATGGTATTAAATGGTGTAAGAATAATCGATTTTTCATTATATATTCCTGGTTCTTATACAAGTCTTCGGTTGGCTGAGCTTGGGGCTGAAGTGATAAAGATTGAACCGCTTTTTGGATCACCGTTAAGAAATTTTGGACAAACTCCAGAAGAAAAGGGAGTAGTTTTTGAAGCTTATAACGGTAACAAGAAAAGTATTGCCATTAATCTTAAAGACGTAGAAGGACAAAAATTAGCTAAAGAGTTAATTGAGCAAGTAGATGTGGTGTTAGAAAGTTTTAGACCAGGGGTTATGAAACGTTTTGGACTTGACTATCAGGAGATAAAAGAAATAAAAAATGATATTATTTATTGTTCCTTGTCTGGATATGGTCAAAGTGGAATTATGGCGGAATATGGCAGCCATGATTTGAACTATCTAGCTTTAAGTGGAATCTTATCACAATTAATTGATCAGAAAGGAAGACCGATTTTACCTTCCATCACTTTTGCGGATATAATCGGTGGAATTGTGGCGAGTGAAAAGATAATTGCAGCCTTATTTATGCACGAAAAGACCGGAGAAGGAAACTATTTGGATATTTCTTTGATGGATACCATGCTATCTTTAATGAAAACACGAATTTTTACTGATAAAAAACTTGGTAAAGACAATGTGATCTCCCAATTGGATGGAGAATTAATTTCATATAACATTTATCAAACAAAGGATGGTAGGTACGTTAGTTTAGCAGCGTTAGAGTCGAAGTTTTGGGAAAATTTTTGTTTAGCTGTTGGGCATGAGGAGTGGATACCTTATCACTTATCTACCAAGTCAAGTCAGAATCCAATTTTCAATCAGCTTAAAGATCTATTTAAAAGTCGTACTCTAGAAGAATGGACAAATTTTGGGTTAGATGTTGATTGTTGTTTAACACCAATATTGGAAGTTGGAGAAGTAGAGATGCATTCTATTAATGCAAAGAAACATTTGGTAACTACTAAAGATAACTTTTCTCCAAAACTAGGAGAACATACTAGAGAAATTTTAGAAGAGTTGCTTAATAAATCAGAGCAAGAAATTGTTGAGCTTAAAAATAGAGGGGTCATATTATAACAAATTTCAACAAATAAATCATAAAAACGGGAAAAAGTACCTAGTAATGATTGAAGGAATAAGATTTATTAATGTCGAATTTTTGGGGTTAGGAAGATTTTGAAGATAAAAACATTTTGAGGTTAAGAACATAAGAAAGGATTTGTTAAACTATGTACCATCTTATGTATAGCGTAAAAAAAATCAGTATTATAGTATTAATTTTTGGACTATTAATAATTACTATGATTCCTACGATTGTAAAATCTCAAGATTTAAGTGAAATTAAGGTCTTATTGATAAATGGTAAAACAGATGGTGAGCATCTTATCACAGTAAGTAGTCCTTCGGGAATTCAATTAACTACAAATCAAACTATTCCTTACATGTTCAGTAGCAAAGAAAATGAAAAGGTTAGTCTTCAGTTTGATAGGTATCATTTACAATTAGTAGAGACCATGGATTTATCCGAAGCAATGGAAATAATTGAGCAAGTCAAAGCAATTGAAGAGGTTAAATTACTTCCAAGCATTGAAGTTGTATATAAAGATAAAAGTGATTATTACCAAGTAATCGTTGGGGGATATGATACTTTTGAAGAACTAGACCAAATCAGACAATTAATTCAAAAAGAGATGCAAATCGATGGGAAACCATTAGGGCCACTTCATTGGGCTATTGGTGATATTGTTGACTTGGCTGAAGCTGAAAAAATAATAATGGAATTAAATGCTAATGGTTTTACTGGATACCTGGCCCAGGTCTATATAAATGACAAATGGGAAAATCAGGTGTTTATAGGTGATTCAATTACCTTTGAAGAACACCAACAATTGAAAAACTCTATTCAAAAAATTTTTCCTGATTTTAACTTAGTTGATGTTAATTCAGATATTTATGTTATCTCCAAACTATCCGGTACGATATTACAAGATGAAATAATGACAAATCCCTTATTCGTCTTTTCAAGTTCCATGATTGTTAATATTAAACCAACGGATAGTCAGTCAACACTAACGATAAATGAACGTACTTATCAAGGGAAAAATCTTAGTTATCGTGGAGAGATCAACTTTCAACTCTTTGAAGGTGAGATTGCAGTTGTAAACCGTCTTAATTTAGATTCTTACTTGTATTCTGTAGTAGGTTCTGAAATGTATGATAGTTGGCCACTTGAAGCATTAAAGTCTCAAGCTGTAGCTGCAAGAACATTTGCCTACCAAAAATTATTAAATCCAAGAAATAAAATAGCCCATATTTATGATTCGATAGCAGATCAAGCCTATTATGGTGTATCTGAAGAAACTGATAGAATTAGACAGGCAGTTGATGAGACAAAAGGTATCGTATTAACCAGAAATGGAAAACCGATCACAGCTTTTTATCACTCAAATGCCGGAGGAATTACCTCTGATGGTAGTGAAGTTTGGGGATCTCAAATACCTTATACCTCATCAAAACCATCTCCTGAAGATGGGAAGGCTTTAGAAAATGTTATGGATTGGTATTATGTCCTTAGATCAAATGGACAAATAGGGTATGTCCGCAGTGACTATGTTGATGTTATAGAGAAAACACATCCTTTTGGATTACCCTATGGAGTCTTAAATGGGGATAAAGTCAATTTTCGAAATAGACCTAATATCTATCGTTCTGAGATTATAACCACCTTGCCAAAAGGAGAAGAGATTGTTATATTAGATACCGTCTACGAAAATAATTCTTATTCATGGATAGCAGGCCCTTTATCAACAGAATTCATTACAGAAAATGTCAATAAATATCAATTGGATAGTTCTATACCATTTAATGAGCCAATTCTTGACTTAAAAGTTATGGAACGTGGTCCATCTGGAAGAGTAACCTTATTAGCAGATGGTGACACACCTATCAAAGTTAAATATCCGGACTACTATCGAACTTTACTAGGGGGACTGTCTGTTGGAGTTCAAAGTGGTCTGTTTGATATTGAGCAACAGGGAAGAATTGAAACTTTAGCAGCTTATGGTAGAACTGAATCATTAGTTAACAAAAAAGAACAGATTTATGTTCAGTCTGCAAATTCCAAATATGTATTATCAGAGACCAATTTTAGCCAAGATAATTATTTTGTTTTAGGTGCCGATGACCAAATTAAAGTATTTTCAAAGGAACAAAGCTATATTATTCGTGGTCGTGGTCTAGGGCATGGTTTAGGAATGTCCCAATGGGGGGCAAGGGGCTTAGCGGAATCTGGGTATACATACCAAGAAATATTGGAATACTACTACAATGATATTGTAATTAAGCAAATTTATTAGTCCCAAAGATTATTTTTTTAGTTATAACATCAAATATTAAGCTTCAAAGATTACCGATAGAGGATGAATAATACAGATGAAAATAGAACTATTTGACTTTGAATTACCAGAAGAATTAATTGCACAAACTCCATTATCACATCGTGACGAATCTAAGCTACTAGTTTTAAATCGTCAAACAGGAGTAATCGAACATCGAAAATTTAAGAATATCATCGAATATCTACAACCTGGTGATGCTTTAGTGCTGAATGATACGAAAGTATTACCAGCTCGTTTGTATGGCCATAAAAAGGAGACAGGTGCCAAAGTAGAAGTGCTTCTACTAAAGCAATTGGATAATAATCGATGGGAAACCTTAGTAAAACCAGGTAAAAAACTCCGGGTTGGGCATGAGGTTGTTTTTGGAGATGGTTTGTTAACCGGTATAGTAGAAAATACCACTGAAGTTGGTGGAAGAATTATTCGTTTTCAATATGATGGAATTTTTAATGAGATTTTGGATAAACTCGGAAATATGCCGTTACCACCGTATATAAAAGAACAATTAGAAGATAAAGATAGGTACCAAACTGTATATGCAAAAAATGTTGGTTCTTCTGCCGCTCCTACCGCAGGATTACACTTTACTGAAGAACTATTGAATCAAATTAGGCAAAAAGGAATCAATATTGTCTATATCACATTGCATGTAGGTCTAGGTACTTTTAGACCTGTAAGTGTAGAAAATATTGAAGAACATCAAATGCATGCCGAATATTTCTCCATGACCAAAGAAGCTGCAGAAACATTAAATAAGACAAAGGACTTAAAAAGAAAGATTATTGCTGTCGGTACAACTTCTGTTAGAACATTAGAAACTATAGTTGATAAACAAACGGGAAGATTTATGCCAAAGGATGGCTGGACAGATATTTTTATCTATCCTGGTTTTGAATTTAAGGCGATAGATGGGATGATTACCAATTTCCATTTACCTAAATCTTCTTTAGTGATGCTTGTTAGTGCGTTGGCTAAAAGAGAGAATATAATGAACGCTTATCAAGAGGCTATTAAGAATAGATACCGTTTTTATAGCTTTGGTGATGCAATGTTTATCTATTAATCGTTTCTAACTTTTATAATGTAAAAGCTTTTACGAAACTTCTTTTGTTTTGAAAGGTAGGAAAACTAATGTCTGCAATAAGATATGAACTGATTAAAAAGGATAAGAAAACTGGGGCTCGTTTGGGGAGGCTACATACCCCACATGGTGTGATAGAAACACCTATTTTTATGCCTGTGGGTACCCAGGCTACCGTTAAAGCTATGAGTCCAGAAGAGTTAAAGGATATGAATGCTCAAATAATTTTAAGTAATACATATCATTTATTTATAAGACCTGGGCATGATTTGGTTAAGGAAGCTGGTGGCCTCCATAAATTTATGAATTGGGATCGTCCAATTCTAACTGATAGTGGTGGATTTCAGGTATTCAGTTTAAGCGACTTGCGCAAAATCACTGAAGAGGGAGTTCATTTTCGTAACCATTTAAGTGGTGAGAAATTATTTATCTCCCCTGAAAAATCAATTGAAATTCAAAATGCACTTGGTGCTGACATAATTA
The DNA here is from genome assembly GCF_001730235.1 of Vulcanibacillus modesticaldus. Lineage (GTDB taxonomy): Bacteria > Bacillota > Bacilli > Tepidibacillales > Tepidibacillaceae > Vulcanibacillus > Vulcanibacillus modesticaldus. The sequence continues at coordinate 37,618 of NZ_MIJF01000005.1, forward strand.
TGGCTTTTGATGAATGTCCACCATATCCGGCAGAGCGTGAGTATGTAAAAAATTCTCTTGAGAGGACAACACGTTGGGCTGAACGGTCTTTAAATGCCCACTCTCGACCTAATGAACAGGCTTTATTCGGAATTGTTCAAGGCGGGATGTATAGAGATTTGAGAGAGCAGAGTGCAAAAGAGCTAACTTCATTAGATTTTCCAGGATATGCTGTTGGGGGATTGAGTGTTGGTGAACCAAAAGAGTTAATGTATGAAGTGTTGGAATATACGACTCCGTTATTACCAGAGAATAAACCTCGTTACTTAATGGGGGTTGGTGATCCGGAATCATTGTTTGAAGGAGTTATCCGGGGAATAGATATGTTTGATTGTGTTTTACCAACTAGGATCGCGAGAAATGGTACGACTATGACCAGTGAAGGACGAGTGGTTATTAAGAATGCCCAATATGCTAGGGATTTTACTCCACTTGATCCTAATTGCGGCTGTTATACATGTCAAAACTACTCTCGTGCTTATATACGTCATTTATTAAAAGCGGATGAAATCTTTGGTTTGAGGCTTACTTCATATCATAACTTGTATTTCTTATTGGATTTAATGAAAAATATTCGCCAAGCGATCCTTGAGGACAGATTGTTAGAATACAAAGAAGAGTTTTTCGAACAATATGGAATAAATAAGTTACGTTCATTCTAATATTTATGATATCCTATATCTTAAGGTTATACTTTAAAGAAGGGAGGTAAAATGATGTTTAACTTAGCTGAAGCTACAACTACTGGGGCAAGTCCATGGGGTTCAATTATCTGGCTTGTTGCGATGTTTGCCATTTTCTATTTGTTTTTAATTCGTCCGCAACAGAAACGAAATAAAAAGAGGAATCAAATGCTTTCAGAATTAAAGAAAAATGATAAGGTAATCACAATTGGTGGAATCCATGGAACGATTGTTGATTTAACCGATGATAAAGTGGTTCTTCGTGTTAACGAAACTACAAAGTTAACATTTGACCGAGGAGCAATTAATGGTGTAATTGAAAACAAATAGCCCTTGATTATCAATACATAGAAAAACCGGCATCTGCCGGTTTTTCTAATCTTACAGAGAAAATTGTTCTTCTTCAACAGTACGTTCGGCAATTCTTAAACCTGTTTGACTTGCAATAATTCCTAATAATATGCCTGCTGTCATATCGGATAGCCAATGTATTCCTAAATAAATGGTTGAGAATAAAATGAAAACGGAAGCTATTAGAGTAACTTTGCCAAATAACCTATTTTTTGATTGTAAAGCAATTAGTGCCATCGATACCGATATTGAAGTATGCAAACTAGGAAAATTATTATCTATTCCAGACAAGGGTCGATATTCTATCTCGAAATTTGGATAAACCTGTGGAATTAGGAATTGAACATCAGGATTATGATGCCAAACTTCGAAAACTGGAAAAAACAAGAAAAATGGAATTGCTAGACCATAATTTAACATCAAAGCGTAGACAAAGGAGTAAAATGATTTCAGATCATTATCATTAAGGTAAATAATAACGGAAGATACCATCAATGTTGGGAAAATAGTTATATAAAAAAGTGTTAATATATAAGTTAAATTATCATTCATAAAGAACTGTTGTATTAAATATACGGTATCGCCTTCCCATTGTCTGATGATAGGAGTATAGTCACCAACAGATAAATCTTTTGAAAAACGTTGTTCAATCTTATTAAAGTACAATATCAAGAAAAGAGCGGTAAAATGGAGTAACATTTTTCTATCGGTTATTAATTTGCCAAACGCAATTTTGGATACAGTAAAAGGATTTTTTCTCAAAATAAATGAAGGTATAATAAAGCTTAAAAACATTACAGAAAGAATAATGATTTTCATTGAACTAAACATTTCAAAGCCCCCAGATATATTTCAATAATATTTTATGATTTGTATATGTAATGTTTTACAACTTTTATTATACCCTATCAAATTTACTTTTTTAATTTTTATTTATTAATATTTACACCAATTATCCCGCCAACTGCTCCAAATAAAAATGCTAAAACTATCAAAACTAGGTTTTTTAGGTTAAAGTCAATATTCAACGCTAAAAAAGCAACGATAGCAAGGATAACTCCATAAATTAATCCAGTTATTCCTCCATAATACCATCCTTTATTTCCGGCTCTTTTGCCAGCTACGAACCCACCTACAAGTAAACTGATTGCAGTCACAGTATAACTGTACAATGGTAAATTAGTATCTGATAATGATGTAAAATCTAAAAGGATTGCAAAAATTAATGAAGAAATTATCACAATTCCAATAGTATATGTGAGTCCGGTTAAGATTGGACGGGTCCTTTTAGACTCATTTGTTGCTTGATTGTGTTTCATAAGCATTCCCCTCCTTAAATTTCCTAACTCCTACACTTAATAATTAAGTTTGTACATCTTATGCAATAAATCTTTAATTAATGACCCTCAAATTATCGAGGAAAGCTAATACATGAAATCACAATAAATATCAAACAATATTATTTGAACTTTATTTTAAAGGAGAACTTGATATGGAGTCTTTTTCTATCGCACTGTATAGGACTTTATTTATGTATTTTTTTGTATTAATAGTATTGAGGTTGATGGGAAAAAGGGAAATAGGTAAGTTGTCTATCTTTGATTTGGTAGTTTCAATCATGATGGCTGAAATAGCTGTGGTGGTAATTGAAGATACTGAAATATCTATGATTAGAGGAATTGTTCCTATCCTAGCATTAATGTTCACTCAGATTATTATCTCCTATATTAGCCTAAAGAGTAAGAAAATTAGGGAATTGGTGGAAGGAAAACCGGTAATCTTAATCTCCAACGGGAAAATCAGAGATAAAGAAATGGCAAGGCAGCGATATACCCTTGATGACCTTCTTACTCAATTAAGAGAAAAAAATATTAAAAGGATAGCTGATGTGGAGCTTGCCATATTAGAAACATCAGGTAAATTAAGTGTGTTCCCTAAGCCTAGTCAACTTCCAGTTTATAAGGGGGATCTTAATATTGCCCTAGATAAATATAAAGGAATGCCGATCCCCTTAGTTGCTGACGGGAGAATTTTGAGTAAAAATTTAAAAAAAATTGATAGGGACGATCAGTGGTTAATGAAACAGTTAGCAAAGAAAGGTTATCGAAATTTAGATGACGTCTATTTTGCAAGTATTGGGTCCTCGGGTGAACTATTTATAGATCCCAAAGACGGTTAATTACATTCCCAATCCAAGGTATTTTTTGAAAATCTCGCTTTTTGATCACTCTAAAGAGTAGTAATAAATATAAATAAGCTATACTGCTAAATAATGTTATGATGATTAAGCGAATTGATAGCGGGAACTGTAAAAATGATTCTTTTGTTAGGTAATAAGAGATATACCCCATTATTAACGCAGATAAAGTGATCTTTAATATTGGTCTAATCTCTATGGTATAACCTATTAAATAAATAATACTTCGAAAATGAAGAATGGTTATCAATGTCATACCTAAATTGATAGCCATGGCTACACCATCTATTCCTAATTCTGGGCGTGATGCTAAGATAAATATGGCTATCGTCTTAACGATTGCCCCAGTAATACTATTCTTCATAGAAACTTTTGCTAAGTCTAATCCCTGTAAAGTGGCCGCCAAAGGGCGTTGTAAGTATAAAAATGTTGCAAATGGAGCGATAATTTTGATTAGACGGCTTACCTCAGGGGTATCAAATAAAACTAGGGCTATAGGTTCAGCCATGATAAAAAAATAAACTGAAGAGGCAATACCAATAATGTAGGCTATTTTAAGTGCCTGGTGGAGTCGCTTAAAGATAGTATTCATATCTTCCTTTGCAGCAGCTTCACTTACGGCAGGGATCAGGGATTGGGATAAAGAAAATGTAATTACTGTTGGGAAAGTAATGATTAATAAAGCCATTCCAGCAAGTTGTCCATATTGAGAAGTGGCTACACTAACCGAAACCCCTGCAAAAGCTAAACTATGGGCAACAACACTTGGTTCAATAAAATATGCAAATGAACCAATTATTTGACTCGTAGTCACCGGAATAGCAATATGGGTAATCTTTTTATAAATATCTAAACTTTCATTAGCTAAAAGCGGGTTGCGTTTCCGATCTTTTTTTTTGTTGATCAGATATACGATTAGTAAGACAAAAAAACCAGCAATTTCACCAATCACCATACCTACCATTGCACCTGCAGAAGCATATTTCACACCATATGGCAATAACATGTAAGATAAAAACATTCCGGAAAACATTCTAAAAATCGTTTCAATTATTGTAGAAGTAGCACTGGGAATCATGTTTTGTCTTCCCTGAAAGTAACCTCTTAAAACAGAGGAGATTGAGATTATAGGTATGATCGGGACGATAGCCAACAATGTTAAATATACCCTCTCGTCAGTTAATAGATAGTTTTTAATAAATGGGATTAATAGATAAAAAATAGTTGAAATGATAATGGAAATTGCTGATACTAATATTAAGGCAATTCTAAGGGTTCTTTTTATCATCACAGGATCATTTTTAGCCTCTGCTTCAGCAACTATTTTAGAAACTGCGATTGGCAATCCAGCAGTAACAATGGTTATTAACATTATAAGTGTAGGAAAAGTCATTTGATATAGACCGATAGCTTCAGCACCAATAACTCTAGATAGGAAAATACGATAGATTGTGCCTAGTCCTCGAGTAATAAGACCGCCTATCACCAAAATCATAGCCCCTTGAATAAAGTTTTGTTTCATCTTTGTCCCTTCTTTCAGAGATATTAATTAGTCAAGATACATGATATTGATGCTAGTCTAGATATATGTTAATAAAGTAGAACTGATGACCAATTTTATAGGTTTAAGAAGGAAAAGCTTGATTTATATCGTATAACCTAATAAAGGGTAAGAATTAGGATACATTGAAAAGTGGTGGTTTATGATGGAAATGAATGATATAAGTAGGCAAATAGAAGAATTATGCAATAGTAAAGCTGAAGAATTTGCTTTAATGGGCTATGAACATATTACTGGCAAATCGATTTGGGAGTGTGTTTCAGAAAATTATAATGAAAATGAACTTCCTCCTTTACATCAAATAGTTAATGATATTCTTACATTAAAAGTAACAACCTATATGAATTGGATGATGGTTAAAGTATACAAGTCAACCATATAGAATATATGGTTGTTTTTTTATGGAAATTATTTCATTCATAGTATCGTAAAGAAATTCAGCAAAACTAGGTGTTATAATACCTTTGTACTATTGATTTAGTTTTTTCAATAAATTTTGTTTGGTTTTTCCTACTTGGATAGAATAGAGGGATACTATGAAAAGACTACTGGAAAAATTGTATAACCAGAATACTTTAACCAAGGAGGAATTGGTTTACTTATTACAACATTTAGATGAAGAATCCATGAAGGAGTTGTTTTCTTACTCTAGAAAACTTAGAGAAGAAAAATATGGAAAAAAAGTTTATCTTAGAGGATTGGTTGAGTTTTCAAATATTTGTAAACAAGATTGTTTATACTGTGGAATTCGTAAGTCAAATAAAGAAGTGGAAAGGTATCGTTTAACCGAAGACGAAATTATTCAATGTTGTGAGCTCGGTTATGATTTAGGTTACCGTACATTTGTATTACAAAGTGGCGAAGACAGTTGGTATACCAAAGATAAGTTGGTTAATATCGTTAAAAAGATAAAAAGTCAGTTTCCAGACGTTGCAGTTACCCTTTCTTTGGGGGAACGAGATTACGATACCTATAAAGAACTTTTTGATGCTGGAGCAGATAGATACTTGCTCCGCCATGAAACAGCTTCCAAAAGATTGTATGAGAAGTTACATCCTACGATGAAATTTGAAAATCGAATCAAATGTTTAGCAGAACTAAAAGAAATTGGTTATCAAGTAGGTGCAGGGTTTATGGTTGGACTTCCCGATCAGACTGTGGAAGATTTGGCAGAAGATCTATTATTTTTAAATCACCTCCAACCTCATATGATTGGTATTGGCCCATTTATTCCTCATCATCAGACGCCACTTAAAAATGAGAGGAAAGGTGAGTTGAAGGATACGTTGATTATGGTCGCCCTGGCAAGACTGTTAGTTCCTGATAGTTTGATTCCAGCAACTACTGCATTAGGATCTTTAGATTATCGTGGTAGGGAAGCAGCATTAGAAGTAGGTGCTAATGTGGTTATGCCTAATTTATCACCAATGGAAGTACGGGCAAAATATCAATTATATGATAATAAAATTTGTTTGGGTGATGAGTCTGCTAGCTGTAGATGGTGCATAGAGAACAGAATAAAATCTACTGGATATGAAGTAGACCTATCAAAGGGAGATTGTATACGGATTGGTGAGAATCAAATGAATTTATGAAAGTTCATAATTTATTAAAATACAATGTGAAATAATTCACAACAAATTCATATTCATAATATTGAAGGAATGTTGATTTTTAAAGAATGGTCATAAACATAAGATATAAACAAGTATTTTTATGATGTAAAGACACTATATCCCAATGTAAATTGTGAATAATTTAACAAAATCAAGGAGGGTTTCTTATGGAACAAACGCAAACAATGTGCTGTAACTGTGGTAATCAGCAAGATGAAAGAAATGATAAATTGAATGAACTTATACAGAAATATAGGGATGTAAAAGGTGGACTCATTCCTGTATTACATGGCGTTCAAGAAATTTATGGTTATTTAAATGAAGACGCTTTAAAAGTTGTATCTGAAGAATTAGCTGTCCCAATGTCAGAAATATATGGGGTTGCAACATTTTATTCATTCTTCTCATTAGAGCCTAAGGGAGAGCATGTTATCAGGGTTTGTCTTGGTACAGCTTGTTATGTAAAGGGAGCACAACAAGTTTTAGACAAATTAAGTGAGAAATTGAATGTTGAAGTAAATAAGACAACAGAAGATCAAAAATTCACACTTGAAGCTTCAAGATGTTTAGGAGCTTGTGGTTTAGCACCTGTAATCATGATCGATGATGATGTTTATGGAAAACTAACTCCAGAAATGGTCGATGAGATTCTTGAAAAATACAATAAGTAGGGGAGAGAAATTGGAAATGAAAACTCTACAAGAATTAGAGCAAATAAGAAAAGAAACATTGGAGAAGATGAATGCAAGAAATGGTAATGAATCTTTGACAAATGAAAAACACCTATTAGTTTGTCGTGGAACAGGATGTACTTCTTCATTATCACCAAAGATAATGGAAGAGCTAGAAAAACAATTAGAGAAACATCAGCTTGAGAATATACGTGTGATAAAAACAGGATGTTTCGGACTTTGTGCCAAAGGGCCAATTATCGTTGTCCATCCTGAAAAAACATTCTACACACAAGTAAAACCTGAAGATGTAGGAGAAATTGTGGAACAACATTTATTAAAAGGTGAAGTTGTTCAAAGATTGCTATGTAAAGACGAACAAGCCGAAAAGTACATGATTGAAAAATTAGATGATTTACCTTTTTATAAAAAACAAAAGAGGATTGTACTAAAAAATTGCGGTTTTATTAATCCAGAGGATATTGATGAATATTTAGCAATGGATGGTTATAAGGCATTAGAAAAAGTTTTAACTTCTATGTCAAGGCAACAAGTTATTGAGGAAATTAAGGAATCTGGCCTAAGAGGTCGTGGAGGTGGCGGTTTCCCTACCGGTTTGAAATGGGAATTTGCAGCCAAACAAGAAAATGACCAAAAATATATTATTTGTAATGCTGACGAAGGTGACCCAGGTGCGTTTATGGATCGTTCAGTATTAGAAGGAGATCCACATGTTGTGCTTGAGGCAATGGCTATTGGTGGTTATGCTATTGGTGCTAACAAAGGTTTTATCTATGTAAGGGCTGAATATCCAATAGCTGTAAAGAGATTGGAAGTGGCTATTGAACAAGCTAAGGAATATGGAGTTTTAGGTGATAACATTTTAGGCACTGGATTTAAATTTGATGTAGAAATAAGACTTGGTGCTGGAGCGTTTGTTTGTGGTGAAGAAACAGCTCTAATGAACTCCATTGAAGGAAAAAGGGGTATGCCAAATCCTAAACCACCATTCCCAGCAGTAAGTGGTTTATTTGGAAAACCTACTGTAATCAATAACGTAGAAACTTTTGCTAATATCCCACCAATCATCAATAAGGGGGCTAGCTGGTTCTCTAGTATTGGAACGGAAAAAAGTAAAGGCACAAAAGTCTTTGCTCTTGGTGGAAAGATTGTCAATACAGGTTTAATTGAGGTTCCTATGGGAACTACCTTAAGGGAAGTTATTTATGAAATAGGCGGAGGAATCCCTAACGGTAAAAATTTCAAGGCTGTACAAACTGGTGGACCGTCTGGAGGTTGTATAACAGCAGAACATTTAGATACACCAATCGATTATGATACCCTAACTGCTCTAGGTTCAATGATGGGGTCCGGGGGAATGATTGTCCTTGACGAAGACAATTGTATGGTTGACGTTGCTAGGTTCTATCTCGATTTTACTAAGGACGAGTCATGTGGAAAATGTACCCCTTGTAGAATAGGTACAACAAGATTATTGGAGATCTTAGAAAAAATTACAGAAGGCAAAGGAACATTAGAGGATATTACAAAACTCGAAGTACTTTCTGAACAGATAAAAGCTGGATCATTATGTGGACTTGGTCAAACAGCACCAAACCCAGTATTATCTACTTTAAAATATTTTAAGGAAGAATATATTGCTCACGTTGTCGATAAAAAATGTTCTTCCGGTGTATGTAGATCACTAGTTGAATATGTTATTGATCCAGATCTTTGTAAGGGTTGTACGTTATGTGCCCGTAAATGCCCTGTTAATGCGATAAGCGGTAAAGTTAAGGAGCCACATGTAATTGATACAGAAAAGTGTATTAAATGTGGTGTGTGCTTTGAATCATGTAAGTTTAAAGCGATATTTAGAGGATAAGAGGGTGAATAAATTGGAAAAGGTAAAAATTATGATAGATGGCTTAGAAATAGAAGTTGAAAAGGGAACCACAGTTTTAGAGGCTGCAAAGGAAGTAGGTATTCATATTCCAACCCTTTGTTATTTAAAAAATGTAAACGAACCATCAAGCTGTAGAGCCTGTGTGGTTGAAGTAGGACCAAGGCTTATAGCTTCCTGTACACTAAAAGCTGAAGATGGTATGAATATTAAAACGAATACCAAAAAAGTTAGGGAAGCAAGAAAAACGGTAGTTGAGTTAATCTTATCCGATCACAAAAGAGAGTGTACATCCTGTTTAAGAAATGAAAAGTGTGAATTACAAAGCTTGGCTAATAATTTGAATATTAGAGAATTAAGGTTTGAAGGAGAAAGAACTAGAGCTGAAATAGATTACAGTTCTCCAGCAATTGTTAGAGATATTGAAAAATGTATTTTATGTGGAAGGTGTATCGCAACTTGTAGTAATGTCCAAACAGTTAATGCTATTGGTTTTATCAATCGAGGATTTGGAACAATTGTAGGTCCATCATTTGATAAGCCACTTGCTGATTCAGTTTGTATTAACTGTGGTCAATGTATTCTTGCTTGTCCGGTTGGGGCATTATATGAACATGAGAATATCAATGACATTTGGAGAGAAATTGAAAATCCAGATAAATTGGTTGTTGTACAGACAGCTCCAGCAGTACGTGTAGCATTAGGGGAAGAATTTGGCCTACCAATTGGCACAAGGGTAACTGGTAAGATGGTAGCTGCTCTAAGAAAGATCGGTTTCGATAAAGTTTTTGATACTGATTTTGCTGCTGATTTGACAATTATGGAAGAGGGAACTGAGCTAATAAAAAGGTTAGAAACAGGAGAAAATTTACCGTTAATGACATCCTGTTGTCCGGGTTGGGTTAAATTCGTTGAGCATAATTTCCCTAATATGTTGGAAAATTTATCTACATGTAAATCTCCACATGAGATGGAAGGAGCTTTAATAAAAAGCTATTTTGCTAAGAGGATGAATGTTGATCCTAAAAATATTGTTGTAGTTTCCATAATGCCTTGTACAGCTAAGAAATTTGAAAGTCAACGTGAAGAACTATCTAACCAACAAATGCAGGATGTTGATTACGTGTTAACTACAAGAGAATTGGCCCAAATGATCAAGGAAGCTGGAATAGATTTTGTTAACCTAAAGGATGAAGAATTTGATAATCCATTCGGTGAGGCTACTGGAGCTGGAGTAATTTTTGGAGCTACCGGTGGAGTTGCTGAAGCAGCATTGAGAACTGTATTTGAACTTGTTGCCGGTAAGGATTTGGATACTGTAGATTTTAATGCTGTAAGAGGAATCGAAGGAATTAAAGAAGCAACAATTGAACTTCCAAATGGGGCTGTAATAAATACTGCTGTAATCAACGGACTAGGAAATGCGAGAAAAGTTATGGAATTAATCCAAAAAGGCGAAAAGAACTATCAATTTATTGAAGTGATGGCTTGTCCAGGAGGATGTATTAATGGTGGTGGACAACCAATTGTTGATAAAGAAACTAGAGAAAACATCGACGTCAAAATAGCAAGAAGTAAAGCGATTTATGATGAGGATAAATCTTTACCAATTAGAAAATCCCATAAGAATCCATACATTAAGAAAATATACGATGAGTTCTTGGGTGAACCAAATAGTCATTTAAGTCATCAGCTTTTACACACTAACTACGTTGCTAGAGAGAAATTCTAATATTGGCTGTCTCACCACTTCAAAACAAAATATAAGGGGCGATTAAGATGCAACAAAAAAAAGTTGTTGATTTTATTCAAGACAAAGAGATCAATGCTGCGATCGAATACGGAAAAGATGCAGCTAAAGACCAAGAAAAAGTAAAAAAAATATTAAATAAGGCTAAACAATTTAAAGGTTTAACTCACCGAGAAGCTTCAGTATTACTACATGTAGAAGATAAAAATATTTTAAATGAAATTTTTAAAACAGCAAATCAGGTTAAAGAGAAGATTTATGGCAAGAGAATCGTATTATTTGCCCCTTTATATGTAAGTAACTATTGTGTAAATGTCTGTGATTATTGTGGTTATAAATATTCAAACTCAGACTTTAAACGAAGAAAACTTACGATGGAAGAGCTTGTTGAAGAAGTTAAAGTACTTCAAACCCTTGGTCATAAACGATTAGCACTTGAAGCTGGTGAGGACCCGATAAATTGTTCAATTGATTATATTTTAGAATGTATTTCAACTATCTACTCTGTAAAACACGATAATGGTAGTATTAGAAGAATAAATGTAAATATAGCTGCAACGACTGAAGAAAACTATAGGAAGTTAAAAGAAGCGGAAATTGGGACATATATCTTATTCCAAGAAACGTACCATCGACCAACCTACGAAAGGATTCATTCTAAGGGACCTAAACATGATTATTTTTGGCATACTACTGCAATGGATCGTGCTATGAAGGCCGGAATTGATGATGTAGGAATCGGAGTTTTATATGGATTGTATGACCATAAATATGATACCATTGCAATGCTTATGCATGCAGAGCATTTAGAAGAAAAATTTGGGGTTGGTCCACACACAATTTCTGTTCCTAGACTTCAACCGGCAGAAAACGTTAGTCTCGATAGTTATCCATATCTAGTCTCAGATGAAGACTTTATGAAGATAGTAGCTATTTTAAGACTATCAGTACCATATACTGGAATGATATTATCCACAAGAGAAAAACCAGAATTTAGAGATCGAGTACTAGAACTTGGAATTTCGCAGATAAGTGCCGGATCCTGTACTGGAGTGGGCGGCTATGTCGAAGAGTATCGAAAACAAAATTTGGGGGAAAAGCCTCAGTTTGAAGTTGGTGATCATAGATCTCCCCTTGAAATAATAAAGAGTCTTATAAAGGGAGGATATATTCCAAGTTATTGTACCGCGTGTTACAGAGAAGGAAGAACCGGAGATAGATTCATGTCCCTTGCTAAATCTGGACAAATACAAAATATCTGTCAACCCAATGCCTTGATAACCTTAAAAGAGTATCTGTTAGATTATGGCGACGAGGAAGCGATTGAACTAGGAGAAAAATTAATTAATAAGAGTTTAAATGAGATACCTAGGGAAGGAACTAAAAAGATAACTATTGAAAGGTTAAAGAAGATTGAAGAAGGAGAAAGGGATTTAAGATTTTAGTGGCTAAATTGTAATTTGCCTAAGTTATAGATAAGAGATAAAATAATTTTGTAGACATAAAGACCTTACTTTTATGTGAGGTCTCAGACTGAAGACTAACCTCATGCTAAATTACCTAGTATGAGGTTATTTTTGTCAAAAATGCTTAAAATCTTGGATGAAATAAAAAATTGAGAGCGATTCGGACGTCTCTTCCACGTCCAATTCGCTAGCTTTTTCAAATTCATGGCAGCAAAAACTAACATCGCCTGCATCGAGACTTTTTTCAAACCTCTTAACGTAGTCCAACGCAAACCATGTTTCTCTTTCATATCTGCAAATACTCTTTC
>NZ_MIJF01000006.1 GCF_001730235.1 Vulcanibacillus modesticaldus
CCACAATGAGGGCAAGTAAACTTAGCTCCTCGTTTAAAATTTAAATAAATATGAAGTTGTTCTTGTTCTTTATTAAATTCTTTATAACTAACAAACCATGGATCCTTTATATCTAATGCTTCTTGAAACATATCTAAATCTTCTTGAGTGTGTAACATTGACCATACCTCCAGTATTATTTTCATAGATTATTACCAGTATGGTCTATTAGATTTTTTTTAATCCAATATTATTTAGCGAGGAAGCTTTATTTTTAAGTTTAACATTAGTATTAATATCAATGTTACCTGTGTATCCTGTAAAATCGGCTTTTCTAGAAGATGTAAATGGATATTTTTCGAGTATGTATGTTAAAAAAGAGAATTTAGACGCTATTGAAGAATTTTCTAACTTATTATTTTCCCAATATAATATACGAAGTGTAAAGGAGTTAACATCTACTCAAAAGGAAGAAGCTAAAGAAATGCTCAGAAGTAGTACAACCTATACAGAAAAAGCTATAGAAGCAATAGTCGAAAAGGGAATAGGTTTACCTGCAGTCCCACCTCCCGAAAGGAACGTAATTGATATTTCTGTACCTTTAAGGAATGATTATGATAGAATTAACGAAGTAGACGAAAACGGTAACTACATATGGTCTGACGAAGATATTTATGCTTATTTAAATTCTATGTATCCTTCAGGAGATGAACGCTATCCATCTTTTCCTCTTGAAATTGAGTATTTCAATAAAAAGTATCCTTTAGACTTTAAAGCAATTCGTGAATTCGGCGTAATTAAGTGGGGAAGACCAGAGGACGTATCAGAAGTAACTAGATTTACTAACGATTACGACGAAACAACAGAAGAATGGCGATTCTTGGGTCTATCACGTGACTTGTATGTTGTTAATAATCCTAATTTTCCACCTGATACTAATGGTGTAAATCCTAACGTATATTTAAGAAATTTTATTAATGAGCCATGGGAAAAGTGGAATACTATTGTAAACTATAAATTCAGACCTAGACGAGAAAATTATTGGATGGATTCGAATTTCAACAACTTCCGAACTAACTATTGGAACTTGTATCCTATAGATAAATATAAAGAGTTAGGAATGGTATCTGAAAGCAACTTTGAAAAACATCAACTGGATTTAAACAAACGTAATCGAATTTTCTTAGTTGAAACACCTCCTTCTCACATTAACTTAGGAATGGCTACAGAATGGCATGGAAATAACGGTCGTTACTATGATTCCTTTGTTTTAACAATGAACGTTTTAACTTATGACTTTGAATTAGTGGACTTAAACATGGATTCGAACGGTTTAATTACTATATAAACGTAAAGAATACAACAACGAAAGACGATCATCCTGTTTTTTAGGACAATTTACTACATATCATATATCCAATAACTAATGTAGGTTATGTAATTGCGATGATGGTAGCAATGGCGATTCGGTTTGTAGAAACACGCGATTGAATTTTTCGAGAGAACGGGAGAATATGATGAATATTTATAAAAATTTGATTTTGATTAAAAATAAACAAACAAATGAATTTGAAGATAAAACCACTAAAATTAGTTCGGTAGAATACTTAAATAATCGAGTTATTATGGTTACCTATTCGGGAACTAATAAGGTTTATAAATATAATTTTGTAAATATACGTGTGTTTAAAGATCCTGAAATTATTAATCTTGAAAATTTGATTGTATATATTGATGAGATTCCAATTGAGAACGTTTCTTCAGTACTTGATTTTGGAGAATATATCAGAATCATTGATAATAATAAAAATACAACCACATATCATAAATCAAGAGTGTCTTTTCAAAGTTCAATTCTAATATTTGAAAAATCAAAAGCTATTTTCGATTACTTCAAAGAGCTCTCAAAATATCTGAACGTTACGGAAGATGGTAAAAAAGTATTACTAGATCAATATGATAAGCTCACGAAAGTGAGTGAACAGAGTGTCTTATCCACTTATTTATCTGGCAAATCATTAGAATCAAGGAAAAATGATGATGTACCAATATTTCCATTTGGAATGAATTTAAGTCAAAAGAAAGCTGTTAAAACTGCTTTGGAAAGTACTATTAGTATTGTTGAAGGACCTCCTGGAACAGGGAAAACACAAACAATATTAAATATCATTGCAAATGTTGTTATGAAGGGAAAAACTGTTGCAGTTGTTTCCAATAACAATTCTGCTACTTCAAATGTACAGGAAAAGCTTGAAAAGAATGGATATGGTTTTATTACAGCTTTACTAGGCAACTCAATCAACAAAAAAGATTTTTTTGATAATAAACAATCAGCTATTCCAAATATATCAGATTGGTCTGAAGAATTGGAAGATATTAAACTATTATCGGAAGAGCTTAGCAGAATTTCCGAAACCTTAGAAGCCTTACTTGCGGATCAGAATCAAATAGCACAGTTACAAGAAGAGGTCTCCAAACTAAAAGTTGAACAAACCTATTTCGATAAACAATTCAAAGGTAAGTATAATTATATACCACCATCAAGTTATTCATTTCATAAAAAATGGTCTTCTGATTCAATCTTAGATTTCATTACTCATTTTGAAAGAATTTTTTTAACAGGACGAGAAGAGAAATTCATGGAAAAAACATTTCTTTTCTTTAGGTACGGTATCTATAAATTAAATCTAGTTGCTAAAAATCAAAAGGATGTTATTGCCTCTCTCAAAGGAGACTACTATAGAATAGGTATTGAGGAAAGAGAAAAACAAATATCTGCCTTAAAAGATAACCTTAAAAATAAAAGCTACGAAGGACTAATGAAGGATTATACCGAGGTATCCACAAAGCTATTTAAAGCTTCAATACATAAAAGGTATTCAAATTCATCCAGAAAAATTTACACAATTAAAAACTATAAACATAAATTCAAGAATTTTATCAAAGATTATCCAGTTATTCTAAGTACAACACACTCTATATTGAACAGTGCTCCTAATAATTATTTGTTTGACTATTTGATAATTGACGAGGCATCGCAGGTTGACTTAGTCACAGCTTCATTAGCACTTTCATGTTGCAAAAATGTTGTTATTGTTGGGGATGTAAAACAATTGCCACAAATTGTTCCTACTGAGATTGAAAAAATAAGTGACAAATTATTCTACAAACTTAACGTTAGTGAAGCTTATAACTATAAAAACAATAGCATTATTGCATCGCTAAATAAATTATATAAGGAAGATTTGCCCAAGACTCTATTGCGAGAACATTATCGTTGTCAACCTAAGATAATTGGGTTCTGTAATGAGAAGTTTTATGATAACCAACTTATTATTATGACTGAAGAAAAGCAAGATGATAAACCTCTGAAATTATATAAGACTGCACCAGGTAATCACGAACGTATTGATATACAAAGTGATGAAAAGGGTAGGTACAACGTAAGGCAAATTGAAGTTATAAGAGACGAAATTTTTGCTGCCAATAAGAATAAATATAATGACTTAAAAAATATCGGAATTATATCTCCCTACAGGCGGCACGTAACCGAAATTAAGAAACGTATTAAACATCCAGAATTAGAAGTTGACACTGTACATAAATTCCAAGGTCGCGAAAAGGACACCATAATTTTTACAACTGTAGCAAATGAAATTACACCATTTATTGATGACCCCAATTTAATCAACGTAGCCGTATCCCGGGCTGTTAAGGAACTCATAATCGTTACGTCAAATAAATTATTTAAACAACACGGAACTTATATCGGTGATTTAATCAGATATATTGAGTATAATTCACTAAGTTCCGCCATTATCGAAAGCCAAAAAATCTCAGTGTTTGATCTACTATATAGTGAGTATTCAAAAAAGCTACTTAAAATAATGAAATCAACTAAGCACGTTTCTGAATATATGTCAGAAAATCTTATGTATAGCGTTATTGAAGAGGTTTTATCCTACCCGAAATTCAGTTCATTCAAATGTGTTATCCATGTTCCACTTCATTCTATCATTAAGGACTTTTCTAAACTATCAGAAGAAGAGAGGAGATTCGCTGAAAATCCTTGGACCCACGTTGATTTTTTGATCTACAATAAACTCGATAAGGAACCAGTTCTAGCTATTGAAGTAGATGGTGTAAAGTATCATCAAAATAATCCTAAGCAGCTTCAAAGGGATAAATTAAAAGATAAGATATTGAAAGAGAATCAGCTTAGAATAATTAGAATATCTACTAATGAAAGTGGAGAAAAAGAAAAACTTATAGAAGAACTTGATAAGATAATTAAGCTTTCCAGTTAGCCAAAAAATCATTGAAACGCTAAATATGCGTACTATAACTAAATAAAAGTAAAGGGTTTTGTAGCGGGAATTTAACAAACTAAGTTAAGAGGGGAGGGGAGTGTAATGCCCATAGAATCAGATGCTCTATTAATATTGTATTTTAGTTTTTTTCTGATTACCGCACTATATCTAGGAATAATTATCTCGTTGTGGGTCAAATGTAAGCATGATGCACATGTTTGGTTTATATTTTAATTGATTTTTTAATATTTAGTTTCTTTGAGTTTATTAAATTATTTAAACCTAATCCTGAAAATCCAGCAACGTTTTTATCAGAAGAAAATATACTTACCTAAGGAATAACAGGAATGTTATGGGCTTGGGAGTATGATTTGTATGACTAATTGTTAAATTGCATTAATAATTGTCGCTTTTTCTATTGAATTTACAGTAATTTTAAAATATTTTTAAGATTCGACGTGTTTCGATAAGTTTTTCAAATATAATTTGATATAATTCGGATGATTTAGTTAATTAGTGAATATGTTGTTTAGTCATACAGAAAATCTAATTGCAATTCTTTAACTAAGGCATCCTGGATTAAGAAAAAATGAGTGGGGGTATTTAAAAAAAATGAGAGAAAAAATAGTAGTATTATTAATCATTCTAATTAGTATATTGAGTACAAGTGTTATTGCGAATCCTCAAACAGACTTAGAAAGCGCAGAAGCATTAAAAGAGTTAGGATTATTTCAAGGATCTGATAAGGGCTTTGAATTAGAAAGACAACCTACTAGAGTGGAAATAGCTGTGATGATGGTTAGATTGCTAGGAGTAGAGCAAGAGGTTTTGAAAGGTAATTATGAACATCCATTTGTTGATGTACCTAATTGGGCAGATAAATACGTAGGGTATTTGTTCCAAAATAACATTACAAAAGGATTGAGTGAGGATACTTTCGGTTAAAAAATATAGCAACTGAAAGAGATTATGTTACATTTGTTTTAAGAGCATTGGGCTATTCTGATACAAAAGGAGACTTTGAATGGGCAAATGCGATAGAGTTTGCAAATACTATTGGATTAACTAGTAGAAATAATAATATTTTTACAAGAGGAAGTATGGTTGATATTTCTTATAGAGCATTAAATATAAACTTAAAGGATAGCCAAAACACACTTCTAGAAAAAATAAAAGCATATAGAGCTATTAGTGGAATTCCTATTGAAGAACCATATGTTATTGTATTTAAAGATAAAATTATTGAAAAAGAAGTACGGGATATACTAGATAGAAAAGAAGGAAAAATATTTAATACAGATTTAGAAGGTATTCATTTTTTATTTCTTAGTTCATACCATGATGGAAATATAAAATCTCTGGATGATTTGAAATTTTCCCAAATTTAAAATA
Source organism: Vulcanibacillus modesticaldus (assembly GCF_001730235.1). GTDB lineage: Bacteria > Bacillota > Bacilli > Tepidibacillales > Tepidibacillaceae > Vulcanibacillus > Vulcanibacillus modesticaldus. The sequence continues at coordinate 5,682 of NZ_MIJF01000006.1, forward strand.
TCTGGAATTGTCTTCTATCCAAGTTGGCGATATAAGTCCTCTGAAAGAATTATATAACTTGGATGTATTGAAATTCACTAACTCCAATATTAGAAATATAAGTTTTGTGAAAGGACTAAAAAATTTAAGTACTTTGGAATTGGATTACAACCAAATTAGTGATATAAGCCCATTGAGTGGAATGACGAATATGTATGAGTTGCGCCTCTCTAAAAATAATATTAGTGATATAACACTTTGAAGAACATGTATCGTTTAACTAATTTGCATTTGGATTTTAACAAAATTAGCGATATATCTCCATTAAAAGGATTAAGAAGCTTAGATTCGTTATTTTTGAATAACAATCAAATAAATGATGTAACTCCATTGAAGGAATTATCGTCAAACTTAGATGTCTTGTATATTTGGAAAAATCCAATTACCGATTATACTCCTCTTGAAGAGTTAGAAAAAACAATTATTTACAAGTAAAATCATTTTAAAATACTTTGAATCTTTTTTATCTTAGTTTGTATTATATTTAAATAGCATTATATAACTAAAATTCAAATAAAGAAAGGGGGATAACTAAAAGTCATAAGATTCGATTTTCGGAAAATTGAAAAGATATTATTAAAGATATTATTAAAGGAGTGATTAGAATGGATATGAAAGAATTTTTATATCAATATTCTGTAGAAAGATTACGTAAACTAGGAATATTGCATTATGATAGAAATGAATTAAATGGTAAAAGTTTCGAACCCATAATTAAAGAAATGAAACAAAGAGGCATAAATAGACTTGAGCATGGAGAATGGTATTTAGATAAATCAGGGAATTTTAGGAATCCAAAATTATCAAAAACAAAAGAAGGAAATGCATATAAATTATTTGAAGAAGGAAGATTAAGAAGATACGGTGATGTTTTTAAGGATCAGAATGTAAGGATAAACCCATACTATAAAAATCCACATAAATAATTATATATAATTCACATATAAAAAGCAGGTAGTGAGAACTAGGACGAAAACTTACAATTTATGGTTTCGTCCTTCTATTTTTCTATTCTAGTTTACATAATATATATTATCGGACTCAAAATTAGAATATATGTTCTTAGTTTTAGTGGTCTCAATCGTTTAGTATTCTTAGGATAATGAGACGGAATAAAATTTAGTGATAAATCTGCTAACGATTAGCGATTGATTTTAATGAAATCCATTTGAAAAATAAAAAAAAGAAACCAAAACTCTTTATATGGTTGGTCTCTTTTCAACTTCTAATACATTGTTTTACAGTTATTTATTATTCTATGTATTTTCTATCTACATCTTCTTCTTTCATATTATTCATATAATATTCTTGGTATCTTCTATGTACAGTTGCTTTTGAAACATCGTAACCAAAACCTCTTAATGTTGCTGCAATTTCTTTAAATGTCAGGTCTAAAGATCTTAAACGAATTATCTCGTCTATTGGAACTTCTTTTTTATCCCTCCCCCCTTTGTCAATGTTCTTTAAGTTTTTTTCTGGACGATATCCTGATTCTATCGCCCTTTTCATTCCTCTTGAAATTTTTCTGTTGTTTAATTTCCTTTGGTATTCTTCGATAACTGCTAATATTTCCAATATCATCCCATCCATTTCAGATAAGATGAGTTCACCTTGATGTTCCAATGAATATATTTTACAATTATATTTTTTAATTTGATGTAGTATAGCGATTTTAGTATTCCCTCTTCCAATTCTAGTTTCATCTTGTACGACAATTACATCAACTTCTTTATTTTTTAATAGATTTAATAAGATATATATTCCTTCCCGATCTATTTCATAACCACTTTCTTGTTCTTCAATTACATCTACAATATCCCATCCCATTTTTTTGCAAAATTTTATTCCTTCCTCTGACTGTCTTTTCAAACTAGTTGTCTGACTCTCTTTTTCAGTACTAACTCGAGAATATACTAGAGCTTTCATAATATCTCCCCTAATATTTACTTTTTCGTCAACAATTACTAGCAAATACATTCTTTTAATATTTAATTTACGCTTTTTTTCTTATGCCCTTCATATTTGGTTTTTATGAAATTATTATAAAACCTATATACTTTACCACTATTTTTATAAAAAAACGGCTTAAAACCGAATTTAGAAGGTCGTTTTTTAGCTATTTTAATTTTTTAACTACGAAATATTCAATTTTTGGAAAATAATTTACCGGAATGACTAGGCCTTACCTCTTCAACTTGCCAGTCCTGATTTATCCATAGTCCTATTACATTAACATCTAAATCCCAGGATTGTATTACTTTGATTGCTTCGCGTATTTGTTGTATATGTATCTTCTCATCGACAGGATTTCCAGCACAATCATAATGTCCTACGATTGCAATATGCTTTGATTTATGGTTATCTACCGAAATCTTGATTCTTCTTTTTATTGATTGAATTATAGTATGGTCTTTATTTTCCGCTAAAATCTTGTTTGGTCCAGGTTCAGTAATCATATCTACAAAATCAGCTGAAAATTTTGCACTAAGGTACCCTATTACAGGTTTTTGCACTCTTCCATCCATACAATTTATCACTGTTACAAACTTCCTCATTATTTTCCTCCTTATCTGGATGCTTTTACAGCTAAAGTTTTATAATTTTAACGTAATAGTTCCTTCTTCTAGGGCCATCAAATTCACAGAAATATATACCTTGCCATGTGCCAAGAGTTAATTTTCCATCTTCTATTATAACTGTTTGAGAGGAACCAATTGTACTAGCTTTTAAATGAGCAGCTGAATTCCCTTCTATATGACGATCTCTTGAGTGATACCATGGAAAAACTTCGTCTAATCTCATCAATATATCATGAATAACGTCAGGATCAGCATTTTCGTTAATTGTAATTCCTGCAGTAGTATGTGGACAATAAACTACCACTATCCCCTTTTCTATCTTTTCTTGTTTTATTAGTTTATTTATTTCTGATGTTATTTCGATCATTTCATCACGTTTTGTGGTTTGAATACTTATCTTGTGTTCCATGCATACCCACCTTCTCTTAATAAACATTATTAAAAACTTTGATAATAATATTACATAGTAAGGCTTGAAAAGTCTAATTCAAATTTTATAAAGTTCAAGGTTCCGTGTCCATACATTAATAATTATAAACATATACCCCATGGATTTTACCACTACAATCACATTTATACCGTTACTGGGTATCATATTAATATAATTATTATATATAGTTATAATAATCCTTTCATATTAATTTTTTTAAAAAAACATTTGCAATACCCTACTGAGGTATTGTATAATGATCTTGTAATTAAGAAAGGAGGATCTTAATTTATGGGAGCAACAAAAGTAGAAGCAAAAACAACCAAACAGATGTCCCTAAAGATTCATGGGATGACCTGTGCCAACTGTGCTTTAAAGATTGAGAAAAGTTTAAAGAAGCTTCCTGGTGTCTCAGATGCCAACGTCAACTTTGCCGTTGAAAAGGCTACTGTGATATATAACCCAGACGAAGCAAACCCTGCTCAATTTGAAGAAATTATCAATAAGCTGGGTTATTCTGTTCCAAAGTCAAGGGTTAAATTAAAGATTGTTGGAATGACCTGTGCTAACTGTGCACAAAAAATCGAAAAGAAACTAAATAGCCTCGATGGCGTTTCATCAGCTACCGTAAACTTTGGAATGGAGATGGCAATGGTAGAATATAACGAAAATGTTATTACTGTTGCCGAGTTAAAACAGTCTGTTCAAAAATTAGGATATGAGGCATTTTCTACTGATGAAGAAGGCTCCGCGGATGCGGAAAGAGAAGCTAGAGAACGTGAAATTGCAAAGCAAAAGAGACTGTTCATCTTCTCTGCTGTTCTCTCAGCACCTCTCGTTCTTTATATGTTCGCAGAGATCTTTTCATGGAACTTGCCGTCCATATTCTTTAATAAATATTTTCAGCTAATCCTAGCAACACCTATTCAATTTTATGCTGGATGGCAATTCTACGTTGATTCTTACCACAACTTAAAAAATAAGTCAGCCAATATGTCTGTACTTATTGCTTTAGGAACCTCAGCTGCTTACCTTTATAGTATTCTCGCCACATTCTGGGGAGATGTTATTGGAGAAACAACGGTTTATTATGAAACTGCTGCCGTTATCATTACTTTAATTATCTTAGGTAAGCTTCTTGAAGCAGTTGCTAAGGGTCGAACTTCTGAAGCTATTAAAAAATTGATGGGATTACAAGCAAAAACCGCTCGTGTCATTCGTGATGGCGAAGAAATGGATATTGCTATCGAAGATGTAATTGTAGATGATATTATTGTCGTTCGTCCTGGAGAAAAGGTTCCTGTTGACGGTATTATAGTCGATGGTTCTTCCAGTTTAGATGAATCCATGATCACAGGAGAAAGTATTCCTGTAGAGAAAAAGGTTGGCGATGAGGTAATTGGAGCAACTATAAACAAGCATGGTACTTTTAAATTCAAGGCAACAAAGGTAGGTAAAGATACTGCTCTTGCTCAGATCATTAAGATTGTTGAAGATGCCCAAGGCTCCAAAGCGCCTATTCAAAGAATGGCAGATAAGATTTCATCCTACTTTGTACCTGCGGTTGTACTTATCGCTGTTCTAACTTTCACAATTTGGTATCTAATTACTGGCGATTTAACTAGCTCTCTTCTTTATGCAACAGCTGTTCTGGTAATCGCCTGCCCATGTGCTTTAGGTTTAGCTACACCAACCGCAGTTATGGTCGGTACTGGTAAAGGTGCGGAAAACGGTATCCTGATTAAAGGCGGCGAACATCTTGAAAATGCCTATAAGACTCAAGTGATAATCCTTGATAAAACCGGAACGATCACCAAAGGGGAACCTGAGCTAACAGATATCATTTCTTTGTCCAAGGAATGGAATGAAGAAAAATTATTGAGAATTACCGCATCTGCGGAAAAAAATTCTGAACATCCATTGGCTGAAGCGATTGTAGCAGGTGCTAAGGCTAGAGGAAGTCAATTGGTAGATCCTGAATCTTTTCACGCAATTCCAGGTCATGGAATTGAAGCTACAGTTGAAGGATACCATGTATATGTTGGTACTAGAAAATTAATGAATGAAAAGAATATCTCATATTCTGAGCATGAAAAGGATATGGAGAAATTAGAGAATGATGGAAAAACAGCAATGTTGATTGCCATAAATAATCAGTTAGTTGGTTTAGTGGCTGTTGCAGATACTGTAAAGGATACTTCTGCAGAAGCTATTGAAGCTCTACAAAAAATGGGACTAAGGGTAATGATGATTACAGGTGATAATGTTAGAACTGCTCAAGCTATTGCCCGTCAAGTAGGTCTTAAACCTGAAGATGTCTTAGCCGAAGTTCTGCCTGAAGACAAAGCTTCCAATGTCGATAAGTTGAAAAAAGAAGGCTACGTTGTGGCAATGGTTGGTGACGGTATTAACGATGCCCCTGCCCTCGCTTCTGCCGATATCGGAATTGCGATTGGAACTGGTACCGATGTTGCTATGGAAGCAGCTGATATCACCCTCATGCGAGGTGATTTACGAGGCATTGTAGCTGCTATTCGCTTAAGTCGTCAGACCATGAGAAAGGCAAAGCAAAATCTATTCTGGGCGCTCATTTATAATACATTAGGCATACCTATCGCAGCTTTAGGTTTCTTAAGTCCTGTGCTTGCTGGAGCAGCTATGGCCTTCAGTTCAGTATCAGTTGTTACCAACTCAACTTTACTAAAAAGCTTTGACCCCATGAAAGGGTTTAAATAAAATAAAAATATTTATTTAAGGAGGAATTCATAATGGGATGTTGTAGTAGCCATAATGAAACAAAAATAACTTTAACTGTAGAGGGAATGACATGCGGACACTGCAAAAGCAGTATTGAAAAAGCTCTAAGCGAACTAGACGGAGTTAAATCCGCTGTTGTTGACATCGAAGCTAAAAAAGTAGACGTTTCTTACGACAGCGGCAAAGTAACTGTTGATGCCATAAAGGCAGCTATCGAAGATGCTGGCTACAGCGTTGCTTAAATTAATTGAGTATTAGAAAAGGGAAGAACATTTCGTTCCTCCCTTTTCTTTTTTTATTCTGCTAACTCTAGAGCAATTTCAATCATTTGACTGAATGTTTCTTGACGCTCTTGAGCGCTTGTTTCTTCTCCAGTAACCAAACTATCACTAACAGTTAGTAGCGTTAGGGCATTTACTCCAAATTTGGATGCTAGCGTATACAGACCTGCGGTCTCCATTTCCACAGCTAATGCGCCAAATTCAGCCCAAATTTTCCAAGAATCAGGTTTATCGTTGTAGAAGGTATCAGATGTAAAGACATTACCAACTTTAACATTAATATTTTTTTCCTGGGCTTTATCATAGGCTTTCTTCAGTAATTCAAAACTTGCTGTAGGAGCATAATCCCTTCCATTAAAACGAATTTTATTAATATTAGAGTCTGTTGACGCACTCATCGCCAAAATTACATCTCTAATCTTTACATCAGGTTGAAGTGAACCACAAGTTCCAACCCTTATTAAATTTTTAACTTTGTAACTATTAATTAACTCATGTGCATAGATTGATATCGATGGTATTCCCATTCCAGTACCCTGTACAGAAACCCTTTTTCCTTTGTAAGTACCAGTGAATCCGTACATTCCTCTTACTTCATTATATAGGGTTACGTCTTCAAGAAATGTTTCTGCAATCCATTTAGCTCTTAACGGATCTCCGGGTAAGAGAATTGTTTCAGCTATTTGCCCTTCTTTAGCTCCAATGTGTACACTCATATTATTAATACCTCCATAAATTAGCCTTACTACGAAAGTATAACCTTAATGTAATAAATTATGCAATTGTAAAATCATATTTTTTCTACCTTAACTGCAGCAACTTTGTATTCTCCTGTATGACTCACGGGGTCATATACACCGTTAGTTAAGACGTTAGTAGGAACATCTCGATAATGGAATGACATCCATATTGTCCCTTCTGTTACCCGATCCGTTATTTCAAAACTAGTAATTACTTCTCCCCTTCTTGAGGTAATTTTAATTTTATCTCCTTTTTTGATACCTAATCGTTTAGCATCTTTTGGGTTTACCATTGCTAATTCCTCCGGATGATATTCACTCAAGCTAGAGGAATACTGAGTAGTTAAGTTGTAATGGTAAAACCTTCTACCGGTAGATAAATAATATGGATATTCTTCATCAGGTAATTCAGCAGGAGGAATATGATCAATTCCAATGAAGACTCCTTTTCCTTTGGTGAATTTTCCAACATGAAGAACTTCAGTGCCTGGATGATCCTTTGTAGGACAAGGCCAGTGTAAGCCATTTTTGTCTAGGCGTTGGTAATCCATACCGGCATAGATGTGTGTGAGCGATGCCATCTCATCAAAAATCTCTGAAGCAGATTGATAATGCATTTCGTAGCCCATCCGTGAAGATAATTCACAGATAATTTGCCAATCCGGTTTGGAATTACCTATTGGATCAATGGCCTTACGAACCCTTTGAACCCTACGTTCAGAGTTAGTAAAGGTACCATCCTTCTCCGCAAAGCTTGATGCTGGTAAAATCACATCTGCTAGACGTGCCGTCTCATTCATAAAAATATCTTGAACTACTAGAAAATCTAAGTTTTCTAGCGCTTTTCGGACATGATTGCTATCCGGATCACTTAGTACTGGGTCTTCACCCATAATATACATTCCTCGAATAATACCGTTTACTGCATCATCAAACATCTCAGGTATTGTTAGACCAACTTTATCAGATAACTCCACACCCCATGCTTTAGAAAATTTCTGACGGGCTTCTTTATTGAATACTTTTTGGTACCCTGGGAATACATCAGGTAAACTACCCATATCACATGCACCTTGGACGTTATTCTGGCCACGCAAGGGATTTACGCCCACATTTTTACGACCTAAGTGACCAGTCAACATTGCTAAATTTGCTATGTTTATTACATTATTCGTACCCGTAACATGTTCTGTAATTCCTAGAGTGTAACATATTGAAGCTTCGTAAGTATTTGCATATAGACGTGCAGCTTGATAAAGCAGTTCCTCATTAACTCCGGTAATTTTAGCAACCTCACTAGGCGGATAATTCTCAACTGTTGCTATTAACTCTTCAAAATTTTCGGTTTTACTCTTTACAAACTCTTTATCCCACAACTCTTCTTTGATAATAATATGCATTAATCCATTCAATAGCGGAATGTCTGTACCAGGAATTAATGGAAGCCAAATATCGGCAATGTCTGCCATTTCAGTCCTTCTTGGATCAGCAACAATTAATTTAGCACCATTACGAATAGCTTTTCTCATTTTTAAAGCAAGTACTGGATGTGCTTCTGTTGGATTAGAACCGATTAAAAAAATCAAACTGGTATTTTCAATATCTTTAAAGGAGTTAGTCATAGCTCCACTACCAAATGAAGCGGCAAGACCTGCCACTGTTGGAGCATGTCAAGTACGAGCACAGTGATCTATATTATTATTACCTATTACTGCCCGTACGAATTTTTGCATTAAATAATTTTCCTCATTTGTACATCTAGCTGAACTTAGTACGCCTATTGACTCATTTCCATACTCTTTCTTAATTTCTGAAAATTTTTCTGCCACAAGATTTAGAGCCTCGTCCCATGTAGCTTCTACAAATTCACCATTCTTTTTAATTAAAGGTGTCGTTAGTCTATTAGGATTATGGATATAGTCATGGCCAAATCTACCTTTTACACAAAGGTGCTTACCATTGACAGCGCTAGTTGGATTAGATGTTACCCCTATTACTTTTCCATCTTTAACATTTAAATCAAAATTACATCCAACAGCACAGAATGAACAAGTTGTTTTCACTTTCTTTACTTCATAACTTCTTCCTTTTCCAATCATATTCTTTTCTAATAAAGCTCCAGTTGGACATACTGCTACACAACTTCCACAAAAGATGCAGTCTGATTCTGCCAATGTTAAATCTAAATCAACCGTAATTTTTGTATCGAATCCTCTGTAAGCAAAATTCAAAACATCTCTACCTTGTATTTCTGAACAAACGCGTACACATTTTCCGCAATTTATACATTTGTTCATATCTCTAACTATGAACGGATTATCTGTTTCTATTGGATAATCGTGTCTTATTCCTTGAAAAGATATCTCTTTTACATCATATTCATAGGCATATTGTTGAAGTAAACAGTTTCCATTCTTTTGACATGTCATACAATCTAATGGATGATCTGCTATTAATAATTCAAGTATCATTTTACGAGATTCTACTACGGCAGCAGATTTAGTTTTAACATTCATACCTTCTCTTACAACAGTCGTACATGATGTAGGCAAATTATTCATTCCTTCTATTTCTACCACACACATTCTACATGAGCCAGATAAACTCAACTCTGGATCATAACATAGGGCTGGAATATTAATTCCCAACTTTTCAGCGGCCTGTATGACAGTTGTACCTTCAGGTACAGTTATCTGTTTACCATCTATCGTTAGGGTAACATTAGACATTATATCTCTCCTTCTCATTATATTCGTGTAATAGCATCAAACTTGCAAGCATCCATGCAAGCTCCACACTTTATACAAATTTCGGTATTGATAACATGAGGTTGTTTCTTAGTTCCCGAGATTGCACCAGTAGGACAAACCCTGGCACACGCAGTACAACCAACGCACTTCTCTGGATCTATTCGATAATTAATTAAATTAGAACACACACCTGAAGGACATCGTTTTTCCTCAATATGTGCTAAATACTCATCCCTAAAATATCTCAAGGTAGATAAAACTGGATTAGGTGCTGTTTGACCAAGACCGCACAACGAAGTTGTTTTCATCACTCTTGCTAGTCTTTCTAAGAGATTTAAGTCTTCTATTTTTCCTTTCCCAGCGGTAATTCTCTCTAATATTTCTAACATTCTGGTTGTTCCTTCTCGACAAGGAGTACATTTTCCACATGATTCGCTTTGGGTAAATTTTAAAAAATAACGTGCTACATCAACCATACAAGTTGATTCATCCATAACTACTAAACCACCAGACCCCATCATTGCTCCAGCTTCAATAAGAGAATCATAATCTACAGGCAGATCTAGTAAATCTTCAGGCAAACATCCTCCAGAAGGACCACCAATTTGAACAGCTTTGAACTTTTTCCCGTCTTTAATACCTCCACCAATATCAAATATTATTTGACGCAATGTTGTACCCATTGGCACCTCTGCTAAACCTGTTTTGGCAATCTTACCAGTTAGGCTAAAAATTTTTGTACCCTTACTTTTATCAGTCCCAATAGATGAATACCATTCTACTCCTTCTCGGAAAATCAAAGAAACATTGGCGTAAGTTTCAACGTTATTGTTGTTAGTCGGATGTTGCCACAAACCTTTTAAAGCAGGAAAAGGTGGACGTATTCTTGGCATTCCTCGTTTTCCTTCGATTGAATTTATAAGTGCAGTTTCTTCACCACATACAAATGCTCCTGCACCTACCTTAATATGAATCTGAAAATTAAATCCCGAATCTAAAATATTATAACCTAATAGTCTTTGTTCCTTTGCTTGATTAATAGCTATTTGCAACCTCTTTATAGCTAAGGGATACTCAGCTCTAATGTAAATGTAACCTTCACTAGCTCCTATTGCGTATCCAGCGATTATCATACCTTCAATTATTGAATGGGGATCCCCCTCTAATATACTGCGATCCATAAATGCTCCAGGATCACCTTCATCAGCGTTACAAATAATATATTTTTTTTCGCCCTTAGCATCGCGAGTAAATTGCCATTTTTGTCCCGTAGGAAAACCTCCCCCTCCCCTACCACGTAATCCTGATCTTTTAAGATTATTTATCACCTCTTGGGGTGTTTGTTTTAGAACATTTTCTAATCCCTCATACCCTCCAGTTGCGATATATTCTTCAATATTTTCAGGATTAATCCGACCACATCTTGCTGATACTTCACGGGTTTGAAGGTGATAATACGGAGTATGTTCCATATCAGGAATAGGATGAATACTTGTTCCATCTTCAGCTAACATTTGAAATTCCGCCCACTCTATTACCGGATTACCATTGATGATATGTTGTTCAACAATTCGCTCTACCTTCTTTGGAGTAATATCGCCATAGACAACATTCTCTTTTCCTGGAATATCCACTTCCACATTAACTTCCCTATAACACATCCCTATGCAACTCGTAATGTTTATCTCTACGTCTAAGCCATGCTTTTTAATTTCAGATATAAACTCATTCTTTACTTTCTCAGCACCTGCTGCTATTCCACAAGTTCCCATTCCGATAGAGACCCGAGGTCTATTTAGCTTGAGATATTTATAACGCAGATGATTACGCAACTCTTTTAAACTCTTCAAATTGTTACCTCCTTATTGAAATTGGTCGAGCAACTTACTAATTTTATCTTTTGTCACTCTTCCAAAGGTTTGCTCATCTATCATAACAACAGGCGCAAGACCACAAGCCCCTAAACAAGCAACAGGCTCTATAGTAAATCGTAAATCAGCTGTGGTTTCACCGCTTTTGATTCCTAATTCCTCTTCTATTAACTTTAAAATATTATCACCACCACGAACATGACAAGCCGTCCCTGAACAAACTCTAATTATATGTTTACCACGGGGTTGCAAACGAAATTGTGCATAAAAAGTTGCAACACCATATACTTCGCTGTATGGAAGCTTTAAAAAATTTGCAATTTTTTTCATAGCTTCTTTCGGTAAATACCCATATATTTCTTGAGTTGCCTGCAAAATTGGAATTAATGAACCATTATGACCAACGTACATATTCAATATTTTCTCTAGATCAATATCTTTTTTATCTATTAAATTACTAATAATCTTCTCCTCCTTTGATCGTTATTGTTATATTCGCAAATATAAAATAACAAGAATAGTAAACGCTTTCATACATAATTATAATACTTGTTTAAATTTTTTGTATAACAAAAAATTTTATAATTTTATAAAAATATCGAGGTATAGATATTTACTTTACTTACATAAAACTTTTTCTGATGTACATACTTATCATGAGTACAATGATTTTTATGAAAGGAGCTGATTAGATGGCATTAAAAGAACAAGCAAATAAAAAAAAATCACCACGTAACAAAAATGAATTTTTACGAGATGGTAAACCGCTAGAACAAGCAATTGTTGGCACTGAAAACATAGTTGTTGATAAAGAAAATCTAATGATTGATAAAGATGAAGAGTAGACGTAACCTTTTAATCGGTAGGCTATTGATTTAAACTCAATAGTCTATTTCTATATTTAAAATATTATTAAAAATCAATAATTAAATGATTTAAATGATTAAATATTTATAATAAAATTGATATGTAATACATGTGGAAATAAATCCAAAAAAGGAGTTATTAGAATGGAATTTATCCAGATTATCTTAATTCTTATTACTGGAATCCTTGCAGGATTTTTAAATGTTATGGCGGGTGGTGGATCATTGCTAACGATGCCAGTACTAATTTTTCTAGGACTTCCATCAGCTGTCGCCAATGGTACAAATCGAATTGCACTAACAGTACAAAATATAGTGGCTATCCTTAACTTCCGTAAAAATGGTTATTTTGACTGGAAATTTAGTTTAATGCTAGGAATTCCAGCCTTGATCGGATCGATTCTTGGGGCAAATCTAGCAATTTCTCTTCCTGACGAAGTTTTTAATAAAATTTTAGCTATTATAATGGTTATCGTTTTAATAATTACATTATGGCAACCCCACAAAAAAATTCAAGCTGCACGAGAATATCGCTCTCTGAAAAGGAATCTCATGGCAATGTTCGTTTTCTTTTTTGTTGGAGTATATGGTGGATTTGTACAAGCTGGAGTTGGATTTATCATAATTGCTAGTTTAGTCATCATAACTGGCTTACCATTAGTAAAGATAAACAGTATAAAGGTTTTTGTTGTCCTTATTTATATGTTGTCATCTCTGACGATATTTATTGTCAATAACCAAATTGACTGGAGTTTAGGGTTCACCTTAGCTATAGGTAATGGAATTGGTGGCTGGCTAGGGAGTAAGATCGCAATGGATAAGGGAGATAAGTGGATTCGCATTTTTCTTGTTATTACAGTAACATTAATGGCTATAAAACTATTTACTTAATGCAAATCCAATAGCTTTTAATGCATGTAAATATGTTGTATCAAATAATGGGGTTGAAATATCTTCTTGTTTTATCAAAAGGCCTATTTCGGTACAACCAAGAATTATTCCTTCAGCCCCCTTATTTACCAACTCATACATTATTCTCAAAAAATGATTTTTAGATTCGGCATTTATTTTCCCAAATACTAACTCCTCAAAAATAATACGATTAATCAATTCTATATCTGGTTTTTTAGGGATTACTACTTCTAAAGCATAATTCTCAATTAAACGCTGTTTATAAAAATTTTCTTCCAATGTGTATTTTGTACCAAGTAACCCAACCCTCTTAATCCCTTGAGAAATAATTACTTCAGCAGTTGCGTCAGCAATATGTAACATTGGAATGGTAAGTGTTTTTTCTATTTCATTTGCTACTTTGTGCATAGTATTTGTACATAGAACCAAAAAATCTGCTCCTCCTCTTTCAAGGTTCTTAGCAGCTTCAACTAACACTTGAGCAGCTTCTTCCCATTTTCCCTGATTTTGGTACCTTTCAATTTCTTCAAAATCGACACTATACATTAAAGATTTTGCTGAATGTAACCCACCCTTTCTTTGGTTAACTAGTTCATTGATAAGTTGATAATAAATTAGAGAAGATTCCCAACTCATTCCGCCAAGTAATCCAATCGTTTTCAAATAATCAGCTCCCTACTTAAAATATATTTAACAAACTTTCCTTAATAATACTAAAATTTTAAATAATTAGTCAGTATTTGAAAATATCCTTCAGAGAAAAAAATTTGAGCACTGCATTTTTGCAGTGCTCTATTTTGGGGGATCCTTAAGATCTATTCTGAAAGAAATGGAAATATTTTTGTTAAAATACCAGTTAGATTCAGAAGTACTAAGAAGATCAAAACAGGTGCAACAAATTTAACTACATAATACCAAAGTCTTCCTAAGGTATCTTTTTCTTCATAGTCAGCAGCCTCAACTGCATCTTTAGATTTCATAACCCATCCGACAAATAACGCGATTAAAAGTCCACCTAAAGGAAGTAAAATATTTGAAGCTAAAAAATCCGCGGCATCAAAGAAATTTTTACCAAATATTTTAAAGTCTTTCATCACACCACTCGATAGCGATGAAGGAATACCCATAACAAAAATAATTGTTCCTATTAACCAAGTAGTTTGTTTTCGTGACCAGTTAAATTTATCTGAAAAATATGCAACAGGCACTTCTAAAAGAGATACAGCTGAGGTTAATGCAGCAATAGTTAATAATAAGAAGAATAATATTGCAAAGAACTGACCAGCTGGTAGCTGTTGGAATATTGCTGGTAATGTAATAAACACAAGTCCTGGACCTGCATTAGGTTCCATATTAAAGGCAAACACTGCTGGGAATATTGCTAATCCTGCCAAGAGTGCTATCAGTGTATCTGCACCGGATATCCAAAGTGCTGCTTTTGGCAAATTCTGATCCTTTGGTACGTAACTACCATAAGTTATCATTGTACCCATTCCTAAGCTTAAAGAGAAAAATGCGTGTCCTAAAGCGATTAAGAAGGAAGTTGGTTTTAAAGCACTGAAATCTGGCTTCAAAAGAAATTCTAATCCTGCACTTGCTCCAGATAACGTAACACTTCTAATAGCAATTATTACGATTAATAAAGCCAGCGTAGGCATCAAAAACTTATTCCATTTTTCAATTCCTTTATTGATACCTCCAACAACAATTAAGATAACTAATAACATAAATAATAATTGCCATAAAATAGGTGAATAAGTTTCAGAGATAAAACTTCCGAAATGAGCTCCCAATTCTTCAGGTGCAACGGATAAAATCTTACCTGTTAATGATTCGAATGTATAATTTAGTGCCCAACCAGCTACAACACCATAGAACGATAGGATAATAAATGCTGCTGCAACACCCATTAACCCTGTTAAATACCAAGGCTTATTCGGAGCTAATTCTTTAAATGAACTTACAGCATTCATTTGTGTTTTTCTACCAATTAAAAACTCAGATAACATAATAGGTAATCCGATAAGTGCAATTGCAAATAAATAAACAATTATAAATGCCGATCCACCATTTTCTCCAGTAATATAAGGAAATTTCCATATATTACCTAGGCCGACTGCTGAACCAATTGCTGCTAACATAAACCCAACCTGGGTTCCCCACTGCTCCCTCTGTTTAGTTTGGCTTGTTACATTTCCATCCAATCTCATCACCTTCCCTTAACATTTAAAAGTTGTAATGTTTCACTGCTTTAAATTATTATACACGATGATATTAGGTTAGGCTAGTAAAAATTTCAGAAAAATTTCAATTTTTTAGAGATCCATAAAAAAACTCCTTACCATCCTAGATGATAAAGAGTTAAATGTTATTGCAATTGAATCTTTATTCAACCGGTTCTAAACGTGCAAGAAAATGTCTAAGTACCTTAGGTTCATATGTAAATCGCAGTCCTTTAAGTTCTTCTCTTCTCTGATAAATATTAATTAAGGCATTCGCAATAACCTTCATATGATTATCAGTATAAACTCTACGTGGAATAGTTAGTCGCAAAAATTCGACTGGCGATATTAATTCTTCTCCTGTTTCTGGGTCCCTTCCTAGTAGTAATGACCCAATTTCTACTCCACGAACACCTGCTTCAATGTACAATTCAACAGCTAATGCTTGAGCTGGGAATTGAGTTTGTGGAATGTGAGGAAGGAATTTTTTTGCATCTACAAATACCGCGTGTCCTCCCACTGGTTTTTGTATTGGGACGCCGGCATCGTCTAATAATTTACCCAAGTAGGCAACCTGTCCAATTCTATGACTAAGATAGTCTTCAGATACAACTTCTTTTAATCCCAATGAAAGGGCTTCCATATCCCTGCCTGCTAAACCACCGTAAGTTGGAAATCCCTCCATAGGAACAACCATACTTCTACATTGATCATATAATTCTTCATTATCCTTTATTGCTAACATTCCTCCAATGTTAACTAGACCATCTTTCTTAGCACTCATAGTTAATCCTATTCCATAACTAAACATTTCTTTAATAATAGCTTCGATTGACTTATCTGCATAACCTTGTTCCCTTTGTTTAATGAAATATGCATTTTCAGCAAATCTTGCAGCATCAAAAAATACTGGGATATTATATTTCTTGCCAATTGCACTTACACCTTTAATATTTTCCATTGATACCGGTTGGCCACCTGCACTGTTACATGTAATCGTAATTAAAATAAAGGCAATTTCATCCCTATCGTGTTTATTTATGAATTTTTCTAATTTATCTAAATCAAAATTTCCTTTAAAAGGATGTTCTAAATCTGTATCATAAGCTTCTTCGATTACAAAGTTTAAGGCCCTACCTTTAGAAAGTTCAATATGTGCTTTTGTGGTATCAAAATGCATATTCCCTAAAACATATTGTCCAGGTTTTTCAATTAAGATAGGAAATAAAACTTGTTCGGCTCCTCTTCCTTGGTGAGTTGGAATTACATATTCATAGCCGATTAAATCATTGACTACTTCTTTTAAGTGATAATAATTTCGACTTCCAGCATAGGCTTCATCACCAAGCATCAATCCTGCCCACTGTCTATCGCTCATTGCCCCTGTACCACTATCTGTTATTAAGTCAATATAAACATCCTCGGAACGTAAAGCAAATGGATTATACCCTGCTTCAATGATTTTTTTTATCCGCTCCTCTCGAGGAATTTGTTTAATTGGTTCTACCATTTTAATTTTATATGGTTCTGCTTCATAATACATTCTTCGTCACCCTTTCTATCTATCTTAGTTAAAGAGACATATATAAAAAATAATATCATTATGTCAAAAAAATATATAGTAAATTATGAATTTTACTATTTTTCATAGTTAGAATTTAAATTTATATGATACAAATTTATTTGAAACAATTATTAGATCACTTACGTCTTAAGAGTAAGAATAATATTTTAGGAGGTCAAATCCAATGAAAAGATTAACGGTTAATTTTATTATTATCACCATTCTGCTAACTTTATCCTTAATCCCTATCTTTAATACATGGGATAAAACTTCTAACGCTGACATAAATTCAAATGGCGACCTACCAGTAGTTGGTTCTTACAAGAATCTTAAATCAATTCTTGCTGATTTAGAAAAATCAAATCTGTATTTACGAAGATATACAATACAAGTTATGGAATCTGCTCAAGTAATGACTGCAAATGAAGATGTTGCTGTAAAATCTTCAGCAGATTCAGCTCAAGGAGATTACTCTAAAACAAACGTTCAAGTAGCTGGTGTTGATGAAGCAGATGTAATAAAGACGGACGGAAAATATGTATATCAAGTAAACAACAATCGTGTCATAATCTTTAAAGCCTATCCTGCTGAAGAAATGAAAATAGTCAGTGTACTTGATTATTTTGAAGAGGGATTTTACCCTAGAGATATCTATGTTGATGACAAATATTTAGTGGTAATTGGTAA
This sequence comes from Vulcanibacillus modesticaldus, assembly GCF_001730235.1. Taxonomy (GTDB): domain Bacteria; phylum Bacillota; class Bacilli; order Tepidibacillales; family Tepidibacillaceae; genus Vulcanibacillus; species Vulcanibacillus modesticaldus. Next base: position 23,380 of record NZ_MIJF01000006.1, read on the forward strand.
TTCTTACTCCAAAATGATTCCAATGGAAGAACCTGAATTAAAAGAGGATTCTGAACCTAAAATTTTAATTGAACCTCCATTCTTTCAGCAAGATCTATTAAAAGTAATTGTTTATGATATTAAAGACAAAAACAACATAAGTAGGTTAAGAGAATTCGAAATGGAAGGATACTATCTCTCATCAAGAAAGATTGATTCATCACTATATTTGGTATCTAATAAATATCTAGATATTTATCGCATCCTTAAAACTGATCAGGAAGTATCTCCACCAGCTTACCGTGATTCTCTAAATGGTGATAAAATATCATATATCGATTATGACAAAATTCATTATTTCCCAGACTCTGTGGAAACAAATTACTTGATAATTGCAGGGATAAATTTAGATGATATCCAAAAAGAAGTAAATATCACCGCCTTTTTAGGATCTGGAAATAATATCTATGCATCCAGAGATAATCTTTACGTAACTTTAACTAAATATGATTTTGAAAAATCAAAAAAATTCATTATCAAAAACCCTTATATTAAAAAAACTACATCAATTTATAAATTCAAACTAAATAATGGGGTAGTAGAATTTTCTAATGAAGGTAAGGTTCCTGGAACAGTCCTCAATCAATTTTCAATGGATGAAAATAATGGATTCTTTAGAATTGCAACTACTACCGGTGAGGTTTGGAGAACTGACCAGTACACCTCTAGAAACAACCTTTATATCTTAGACAAAGATTTAAAGTTGGCTGGTAAAATTGAGGACATTGCCCCTGGAGAAAGAATATATTCTGTTCGATTTATGGGCGACCGTGCATATATGGTAACTTTCAAAACCGTTGATCCATTATTTGTTATTGATCTTAAAGACCCCTATTTCCCAAAAATACTTGGTAAGCTAAAAATACCGGGTTATAGCGATTATCTCCACCCATATGATAGTAATCATATAATTGGTTTCGGAAAAGATACCATTGAACTACCAAGAAAAGATGGATCAAACCAATCAATGGCTTATTACCAAGGAATGAAGATTGCACTGTTTGATGTTACTGATGTAAATAACCCGAAAGAAATGTTTGTAGAAATCATTGGAGATAGAGGAACGTACTCAGAGTTACTATACAATCATAAAGCTCTGTTATTCTCTAAAGATAAAAACCTAATGGCTTTCCCTATTACCGTTATGGAAGTTAAGGATAAAAAAGAAAATAACAAGTTACAATATGGAGAATTTTCGTTCCAAGGAGCATACATTTACAACATCGATTTAGAAAACGGCTTTCAATTAAGAAAGAGAATTTCTCATCTCGATGATACAGATTATAAAAAGGCTGGTTTATACGACTATAACTATAATAAAACTGTAGAACGCATCATTTATATTAACGATACATTATATACGTTATCTAAAGGTATGATTAAAGCCAATCGATTAGATAGTTTTGAGGAGATAAATAGTATAGAAATACCAATGCCGAAGCAATACTAACATTATTACCTTCCACTGAAAAATAGATAAACACCTAATGGGAGAAATTCCTGTTAGGTGTTTTTTATCAACCTCCTAAAGTTCTATCAGTTGTCTGATACCAATTTAGTGCATCAATAAAATGTTCTTCTTTAAAATCTGGCCAATAATCATCTACAAAATAATAATCAGCGTATACGGACTGAACAGGTAAAAAACCGCTTAGCCTTCTTCGACCACCCCATCTAATAATAAGATCAATTCTAGAGATATCCGAAGAGGCAATGTGGTGGTGTAAATTCACCTTCTTAGTTTTCGGTAAATCCTTAGCAACGAAGGCATGAAGTAGATCCCAATTCCAATCATAATTAACTAAAAAATTAATGTTAATTAGTCCTCGTCCAAAATTAACACGTCGATTAGCATATTTCTTCAACTCCTCGGGAAAAACCTTTGAAGCAGTATTTCCTATTACCAACAAGTTTGCATCTTTATTAGCCAAAGTATTAACCGCTTCAACAGCCGCTTTAACAAAAGATTCGGTTTCAATCTTAGGTCTTTTAGTATTATCTTGAGTGAATCCATAAAATGTTGCCTCTTTTATCCCGTACTCTAGCATTAGTTCATATAGTTTGAATCCTGGAAGTATTCCATGAGAATAACCTTCGTGCTTTTCATAGTTATTTTGTTTAGCCCATCTTCTATTTCCATCCGGTATTATTCCTATATGTTTTGGGATTCTCTTAATCTGATTCATACCCATAATAAACTCCTCTACAATAATTTACATAAAATTATTGTTTCAGAATTTATAATATTTTATACATCACTTTTTAATAATCTAAATAAATGCTACAATTATAAATGAAATTCTATAAATAATTTAACGAGGTGATTAATCACATGAAAAAGAAACATTTATTTAGAAAAGTATTCATCTGGTTTTTAATCGTCGTTTTCGGTATCTTACCTGCTTTAAGCACAGTTATGTACATTCTAATTGATTAATAAATTAAGGTAAATCTAATGATTTACCTTAATTTAAAACATTCATATAATCTTAACGTTTTCTTAAATTAATTGGCTTTTCTAAAGCATATAAGTCATCTTCAATTGAAAGCATTTTTTCATTTATTAAAGTTCGAGCATCATTTATAGCTTGATTATAAATATAGGGACCTAATTCCCTAATCATAAATTCTATAAAGCCTTCAGCTGCAATCGATCCAATTTCTTCTGATCTTTCTGTTTGGTAATATTCTTGCAGTTTAACGATTAATACATCCTTATGTTCTCTTCTCAGTTTGAGATTCATCATTACCAAATATCCACTCCTATTCTCATTACATTTATCTCATAGGTAATATAAAAAAAGAGAAGCTAGTTTACGACTACTTCTCTATGTATAACTAATTTCCTTTTTATTAAATGATAAATTTAATGGAAATTATTCTTTGATTTTGCCTCTTTCAGCTTTTTAGGTGTTAGATCATTCCCAAATTTATCGACTACCTTTATCGAATGTAATTGAGCCCTTAAACTTTCACGATAAGCTTGAATATATTCTTGACGAAGTCTATTTTGTTCTTCCTTTTCTGCTGTCGATAATCCAACTGTTTTTGCTTTTCTTGCTAGTTCGTTAATACGGTCAATCTTCTCCTTTTTCATCGCTTCCTCCGGTTGTCTTTCTTTTTGCTATCCTTTTTCAGAAATTCTATATTTTTAATCGGCGGACGAAATATGTCCATACATAAAGTTTGGTAACACATCGTTATGAATGTCATATTCAAATTCAGCACGAGAATAGTGGATTACCTCTTCTTTTCCACTAACTTCATCAATCGTAACCCGACTCAACTGATACTCTTCAGGCGGAAAAAAATGTTGATGTACATCATAATAATCCCAAGGAATTTTAGGTGCCATATTTATACCTCCCTTTTACCTACAGTATGTCAAAAAGAGAGGTTTTTTAGTAATATAATTTTTATTAAATTTATCTATAGTTAGTAAATTGTAATTCTAATCCATAATCTTGATCTTTTAAAAATTGAATAATCTTTTGTAAGTCATCCTTACTTTTTCCAGAAACCCTTATTAAGTCTCCATTGATTTGAGCTTGAACCTTCAATTTCAGACTTTTTATATCTTTTACGATTTTTTTAGCAACGTCATTTTCAATTCCTTGCTTAATTTTGATTATTTGTCGAACAAGTCCACCGCTTGCCTGTTCTATTTTGCCATAATCCAAATTTTTTATTGAAACTTTTCTTTTGATTAGTTTTGACTTAATAATATCAATCACACTATTTAACTTATATTCATCATCGGAGATTACCTTAATTTCTTGATTCTCAAAAGTTATTTCTGACTTACTGTTTTTAAAGTCGTATCTTTGTGAAATTTCTTTATTAGCTTGGTTAATAGCATTAACTACTTCCTGAAGTTCTACTTTTGAAACGACATCAAATGATGATTCCTTCGCCATTACTTTCCCTCCTCTTTTTATATTCCTAACGTTCTAACAACGTATACTCGTTGTATATGATAAAGTACTCGACGTTTAAATTCAAGTTGAGATACGTTATAACTTGATATTATTTAACTAATCATTTCCAAAAAATTCGAAATACAAAGCCTTGATAGCCTTTTCTTCATCGATGGCTTTTATTCCAAACATCATACTTACTTTAGAAGAACCTTGATTTATCATTTCAATGTTGACACTTGCCTTAGCTAAAGCCTCTGTCGCTCTTGATGCAATTCCGACCGTACTTCTCATACCTTCTCCGACGATCATTATTAACGCTAAATTTCGTTCGATTACCACATCCTCAACATTTAATTGTTCTTTAATTCGGTTGATAACCCGTTTTTCGATTTCTGGATTTAGTTGATTTCCCCTTAATATCACAGAAATATTATCGATACCGGATGGAATATGTTCATATGATAAACCCTCATCTTCTAATATTTCAAGAAGTTTTCTACCAAATCCTATTTCCCTATTCATCAGGTATTTACTTACATATATGCTACAAAACCCTGAATCACTTGCTATTCCAATTATTGGCCTATCAGTAGCGTCACGACTAATTACTATCCTTGTGCCGGGTGCAGATGGATTATTAGTATTCTTTACATTAACAGGAACATTTGCACGATAAGCTGGCATTAATGCCTCATCATTAAGAACTGTAAAACCAGCATAGGCAAGTTCCCTCATTTCCCTGTAAGTTAATTCATTTATTCCCTGTGGATTAGGTACAATTTGGGGATTTACAGCAAATACTGAATCGACATCGGTGAAATTTTCGTAATATTCTGCATTAACAGCAGCAGCCAAGATTGCACCCGTTATGTCAGAGCCGCCACGTGGAAAAGTTACAATAGTACCATCAGTTGAATAACCAAAAAAACCGGGAAAAATAATTACCTTTGACGTATTTTTTAACTTGTTCAAATTTTGGTATGACTCTTCGAGAACATAAGCATTTCCAAATTTATTACTTACAACTAGACCTGCATCATTTGGGTCGACATATATTGCATCAAACTCCCTACTTTGAAGATAATAGGCGACTAGTTTAGCAGAAAATTTTTCACCCGTTGCCTTTACTGTATCCATAAATGCATTTCGATCAGTAATACTAGATGTAAGGTGATCGATAATACCTTTTGTCAGATTATTAATTACTTCATCGGAAAGTGCGAGTTCTTGAGCAATCTCTATATATCTTGCCAAAATACTATTCAATTCCTGTTCAGCCGAACCAAATGTTAAGTACTTTTCTGCATAAGCGATCAACATATCAGTAACTTTAATATCGCCATCGAACCTTTTACCTGGAGCGGATACAACGATTATTTTCCTGGCAGGGTCAGATCTAATGATATCATATACTTTTCTAATTTGTTCAGCTGTAGCTAATGAGGTACCGCCAAATTTTGCAACCTTCATACAGCACATTCCCCTTTTAATCAAAAACTACTTAAACAATATTATGATCTTAATACTTATGAATAAAATTATCTTTCATATTAATTAGGAAATCAAGATAATATTTGAATAATTATTAATAATTATTAATTTTTTCGCTATAAATTTGCAAAATAATGATGTTATTGTTTTGTAATTAAGTCGAAAAGTGTATTTTAATGATGGAATAATTAAAAAAATAGATACATTTTGTTGAATCCTGCGCTTTCCCCGGAAAAGATTACTTTAATGCTAACAACATAAAAAAGCTAGATTTACCTTAGCGTACAGGAAATCTAGCTATTTCAAAAAATAATCTAAGAAATTGGAATAAGCAATACTTGCCCGGGATAAATAATCGCTTGGTCAAGCTTGTTCAATTTTCGAATATTATATATTAACTCTCTAAAATCTGACTCACCGTCATAATATCGTTTAGCAATAGACCATATTGAATCTCCTTTTTTAACAGTAACTGGAACATATTTGATTTCTTTTAAATCATCAATCTCATTACCTTTTGCCAGAGCTACAAAACTCAACGAAACAATCACTAAAACTATTAGTAAAACATCAAATACTTTCACCATAAACCCCTCCGAACATATATTCTATTAATAATATAAAATAGAACATTAGTTCTGTCAATAGTTTTTCGAACGAATGTTTGTGTATTTCTATCTATTATGTTATAATAAAGAAAATTTCAACTGATTTGATGGTTATTTATACATAATACAAACTTTTAAATTAATTTTTTGAGGTGACCTATGAATAAGTTATCTTCTAGACAAAAGGCTATTTTAGATTTTATTAAAAAGAACGTTAGAGAAAAGGGCTATCCCCCTTCTGTAAGAGAAATTGGCGAAGCGGTTGGTCTAGCATCAAGTTCCACTGTTCATGGACATTTATCCAGATTAGAAAAAAAGGGACTAATCAGAAGAGATCCTACGAAACCAAGAGCAATTGAAATCTTAGATGATTCTTTGCAAGACCAAAATAATGATCTTGTTAAAGTCCCTCTCATTGGTAAGGTAACAGCAGGAGAACCCATAACTGCAGTTGAAAATATTGAAGACTATTTTCCACTTCCTTCCCATATGGTCAACCAAGATGAAGTTTATATGCTTAATGTTCAAGGAGATAGTATGATTGAAGCGGGGATTTTGGACGGTGATTACGTCATTGTTCGCAAGCAACCCGTAGCAAATAACGGTGAAATTGTAGTGGCCATGACTGAAGATGGAGAAGTAACCGTTAAAAGATTTTATAAAGAAAGTAACTATTTTCGCCTCCAGCCTGAAAATTCAAGTATGGAACCGATAATACTAAATAAGGTAACAATTTTAGGCAAGGTAATTGGTGTGTTTAGAAAGATCCATTAATAATACGAACCCCCCTTAGCAATTTAGCTAAGAGGGGGTTTTATTAATAAAACTTCATATACTGTTCTCTCTCCCAGTGGTGAACTTGTGTTCTGTACATATCCCATTCAATTTTTTTTGCTTCTACAAAGTTCTCCACTGCATGTTCACCTAATGCTGATAAAATTACTTCATCTTGCAACAATTCTTGGATTGCTTCTCGTAAATTTGCAGGTAAATCTACGATTCCTTTATTCTTTCTTTCTTCTTCATCCATAATGTAGATATTACGGTCAATTGGAGCAGGTAATTCTGCCTTTGTTTTTATACCATCTAATCCAGCTTTTAATAGTACTGCCAATGCTAAATAAGGGTTAGATGATGGGTCAGGATGACGAACTTCAATTCTAGTGCTTAAACCTCTAGAAGCTGGAACTCTAATCAATGGACTTCTATTTTTCGGTGACCACGCAACATAAACAGGAGCTTCAAAACCAGGTACAAGACGTTTATATGAGTTTATCGTTGGATTAGTAATAGCTGTTAATGCACGTGCGTGTTTTAAAATTCCTGCAGTAAAGTATTTTGCTGTCTCTGATAATCCTAATGGGTCGTTAGGATCATAAAATGCATTTTCTTTTCCTTTAAATAGAGATAGATGGGTATGCATTCCTGAACCATTAACTCCAAATAATGGTTTTGGCATAAATGTAGCATGTAAATTATATTTGCGAGCAATTGTTTTAACAACTAGCTTAAAAGTTTGAATATTATCTGCTGTACGAACAGCGTTGGCATATTTAAAATCTATCTCATGTTGACCAGGAGCTACCTCGTGGTGAGAAGCTTCCACTTCAAATCCCATACTATCTAACGTCATTACAATATCACGTCGGCAATTTTCACCTAAGTCTACCGGAGCTAAGTCAAAGTATGCACCATTATCATTTAAGTTTAGTGTGGGCTCACCATTCTCATCAGTCTTAAATAAGAAAAACTCCGGCTCGGGGCCTACATTCATTGCTGAAAACCCCATTTCTTCCGCTTCTTTTAAAACCTTCTTAAGGATACCCCTTGGATCTCCAGCAAATGGCGTACCATCTGGCATATAAATATCACATATTAAACGTGCAACTTTCCCTTTCTCAGGTTCCCAAGGGAAGATAACCCAAGAATCTAAATCAGGATAAAGATACATATCAGATTCTTCGATACGAACAAAACCTTCAATTGAGGAACCATCAAACATTATCTTATTATCCAAGGCTTTTTCCAATTGACTAAATGGAATCTCAACATTTTTAATCGTTCCCAACAAATCTGTAAACATTAATCGAATAAAACTAACATTTTCCTCCTTAGCTATTCTCAAAATATCTTCTTTACTATACTTGCCCATTCTTATTAATCTCTCCTTTACATTTATTCAATCAGTATAACCTAAAATTAATTAATTAAAGATTAAATTTTTATCTTTAAATAATAATTATTTAAGTAAAATCGGCCTTCTTAGTGGAAAAAACGCGATAAATCTCCTTGAATTTGTGAATTGGCATACTTTGATTTCTGATGTAAGACTTCATTAACTAATTTTCGTCTTAACTCTGAGTCAGAGATCTGTCTTTCTTTACTTTTTAGCTTCATCAATGCTTTTTCTTGCTCCTCAAGTTCACGTCTTCTGAAGATTTCTTTTATTCCTGCTAAATTAACCTTTTTATCTAATAAACTTTTAATCTCTAAAAGTCTGTCAATATCCGCAAAGGAAAAGAGTCGATGTTTACCTTTTGTTCTTGCGGGTTTGATTAGTTGTTGTTCTTCATAATATCTGATCTGTCTTGCAGTCAACTCCGTTAGCTCCATAACTATACTGATCGGAAAAAGTGGACGATTTCTCCTTTCAAAATCATTCATCTTAATCTCTCCTTACTAATGTACGATTACATTATATGCAATGTTAATTTTTTTGTCAAATATATGTTAGATTTTCTTACATGAGATTTCGGTCTAGTTTAGAAATATAATGTATACTTAAAAAAAATGCCACCAAAGTGACATTTTTATGTATGTTTAGATATTCTTTATTAATCCTTTTTCAAGCATTTTTTCTAATGCCGATAAAATACCCCATTTTACATGCTGGTAAGTAAGTCCCCCTTGAAAATAACCAATATATGGTTCTCTAAAAGGTGCATCACCAGACAATTCAAGACTTGCACCTTGTACAAACACCCCAGCCGCCATGATCACCGGGCTTTGGTAACCAGGTAGCTGTGCAGGTTCTGGAACTACGTGAGAATCTATCGGTGATCCCTTTTGAATCCCCTGCAAGAATGCAAGTAATGCATCTGGATCATTAAATTTAATCGCTTGGATAATATCATCCCTACTTTCAGTCCAATGAGGATTTGTTTCAAAACCGAGCTTCTCTAATAGCGCTGCAGCAAACACCCCGCCTTTTAAAGCTTCACCAACAAAATGGGGAGCTAAGAAAAATCCTTGATAAAAATCTTTCAAATGGCCATATGTTGAACCCACTTCTGCTCCAATTCCTGGTGCTGTTAGGCGATATGAGATCATTTCAATATATTTTTCTTTGCCAACAAGATAACCACCTGTTTTCGCTATTCCACCACCAGGATTTTTAATTAGTGACCCAACTATTACATCTGCCCCAATTGCTGTTGGTTCTAGCTTTTGAGTGAACTCACCATAACAATTGTCCACAAAGGTTATAACATCTGGTTTTATTTCTTTGACAAAATCGATCATTTCTTTAATTTCTTTGATACTAAAAGATGGACGCCATGCATATCCTCTAGATCTTTGGATAGCAACAACTTTTGTTCGGTTATTTATCTTCTTGGAAACCTGCTCAAAGTCAACTTTACCATTTTCATTAAGCGGTACGAAATTGTAGCTAACTCCCCATTCTTTTAATGAACCCATACCCTGGCCACGTATTCCGATCACTTCTTCTAAGGTATCATAGGGAGAACCAGTGATGTACAATAGTTCATCACCTGGACGCAATAATCCAAATAATCCAATCGCTAAAGCATGTGTACCAGAAACAATATGAGGACGAACTAAAGCAGCTTCAGCTTCAAATACATCGGCATAGATTTTGTCCAAAGTTTCTCTTCCAAGGTCGTCATACCCATATCCTGTAGATGAATTGAGATGAAAATCTGATACTTGATGTTTATAAAAGGCATTTAACACTTTTCCTTGATTATATTCGACTATTTTATCAATTTCACTCAAACGATCAGCAATTATATTCTCAACAATTTCTATCAACTCTTTAAAACTCTTATTAAAATTAAAAAATGAATACATTACTATACTCATCCCTTCGATTATATGTAAAAACTAATTTATGCATGAGTTTAGTATAAGTTAACTTGTCCCAAAATGCTATAAAAAAATAAAGTAATCATTTATACTGTATATTATGATTAAAAAACTAAATTGGAGCGAATAGTTAAATGATAAAAATTGATTTCCCGCCATTAACTAAAGCAACTTTTATTAAAAGAGTCAATCGTTTCATAGCAGAAGTAAAAATCAAAGAGCAAATCGAACTAGTTCATGTGCCAAGTACGGGGCGTCTTGATGGAATATTAAAAACTGGAGTAACTTGTTACCTAAAGCCATCAAGCAATCCAAAAAGGAAAACGGCATATTCCCTATTTTTAGTTGAAGATAATAATGTTAAAATTTGCATTGATTCATTGATTACCAACGACTTCGTCTACCAATTGCTAAGAAAAAATGAAATTCCCGGCATTTCTATAGGTGAAATTGCCAAAGAAGTATCTCTGCCAGACGAAAGAATTGATTTTGTTGTAAGGAATGAAGATCTTGAAAATTACATTGAAGTTAAATCAGTAAATAAATGTGATAATGGCGTTGCTTGTTTTCCTGACGCTCCAACTGAAAGAGGAAGAAAACATCTTACAAATTTAATTAAATACCAATCAGTAAATTCAATCCAAAGCCATCTAATCTTTGTAATACAGCGAAATGACGCGGAAATCTTTTCACCTTGTAAAGATCGCGATCCAGAGTTTGCCAACCTGTTAAAAGAAGCTTATAAAAAGGGGGTAAAACTCCATATTTGTCTAACCAATGTGACAGAAAATGAAATGTATTTTGATAAATGGTTAAAAATTAAACTTTGAAGAGTATAAAAAATCTTCAGGTTGGATCGTCATTAAAGCTTGCTTGGATTTAGAAAGGTTATGCTCACTGATTAAACGTACAGCCTGATTTCTAATAGCTTTTTCAATTCGATTCCGTACTAATCTTGCATTACTAAAACTTCTTAGAGGATTAGCTTTTTCTTCTAGAATTAATTGTTTTAGCTTCTGCTTGGCTGATGGTGAAAGGATATAATCCCTTTCTTTCACCATCACTTCTGCAATCTCCATCAACTGTTCAACTGTATAATCTTCAAAATCTAGCTGAATGGGAAATCTTGAATGAAGCCCAGGATTTGAATGAATAAATCTTTCCATTTCATATGAATATCCGGCTAGAATTAGTATAAAATCATTTTTATGATCTTCCATTGCCTTTACTAATGCATCAATACTTTCCCTACCAAAATCTTTTTCACCACCACGATACAAGGAATAGGCTTCATCTATAAATAAAATACCACCTAACGCTTTTTTTACCTGTTCACGAGTTTTTTGAGCAGTATGACCAATATATTCACCGACTAAGTCTGCTCTTTCTACCTCAACTAAATGTCCTTTAGAAAGTATCCCCATTTCATAAAACATTCTTGCCATTATCCTTGCAACTGTAGTTTTCCCAGTTCCAGGATTTCCTTTAAATATCATATGAAATACTTGAGAATCAGTTTTTAAACCAATCATCGAACGACGTCTACTAATATGAATAAAAGCAAATATTTCAAAAATCAGCTTTTTGATATCTTCTAGTCCTACTAAACGGTTTAATTCCGCAACTATGTTATTAAATTTATCTTGTATATCTGGATTTAGCGTTGAAATATCATCATTATTAGAAAGATGAGGTGCTTCTTTTGGTTTGGTTAAATTTTTCCTCTGATCAAGAACAATATGAATCTTATGTTGTTGATTAGACATTTTAATTATTTTCTCGCCCATCAGATTCACCCCATTATTATTTCAGTAATACAATATACGCAAATTTTTTTAAAAATGTGCTAATGCCTATAGGAGAAATTAAAAAAGCTAACAAAAAAACTGGCTTAAACCTATCTAAAAGATTTAAAGCCAGTTATTAAGTAAAAAACAATGTTAATATTTAAAGATCATAAACGAAATTTGGCAACGGATTGATTTAATTCCTCAGTTATATGCTTCAATGCTTCAGCACTATCATTTAAAGACTTAGCGATTTCAGACTGCTCAACAGCGTTATCGAGAACATCTTTAGATACGTGTGAGAGCTGCTCAGAATTACCAGCAATGTTATTGATATTATTAACGTTATCTTCAGTTGCCCGATTTATTTGTCTTATACCTTCAACGATCTCATCAATTTGATTATTAAGCGAAGTTATATTCCTAACGATCTCATCAAATTTACTTGAGGCATCATTTACTGTCTTTATTCCCTCTTCAACTTCCTTAAAACTGGTGTTGACACTGTTTATCGTGTTTTGAGCAAAAACTTCAGTATCTTTTATTATCTTTCCTATTTTATCAGATAAATCGGAGGTTTCGGATGCTAGATCTCTAACTTCTTTTGCCACAACAGCAAAACCTTTTCCTGCATCTCCAGCTCGTGCTGCTTCGATAGTAGCATTTAATGATAGAATCTTAGTTTGATCTGCTATTTGGTTTATTTTACTGATAATACTTGTAATCTGCTTGATGTTTTCTATCAATTGATTCGAAAAATCTTTTAATTCATTAGTGTTAGTATAGATTTCATCCATTTGATCACTAATTTTTCTCGTCATATCCAATCCTTGATTAGATAAATCATTAACCATATCAGCATTTCCAGAAACTAGCTCAATGCTTGCTGAAATTTCTTCAATTGAAGCAGATAATTCCTCTGTTGAAGCAGTCAGATCAGTAATTGAAATATTTTGTTCATTGATATTACCTGAAATAGATTCAATATTGGTAGCAACCTTTGAAGCATACTTTTCAGAATACTTCGCTTGTTGTAACAATTGCTCAGAAAAATTATCAATCTTATCTTTGTTTATATCAATTTTTTGGATTAATTGAATAATACCATCTTTCATTGACAATAGATTTTCTTTAAGGCTACCTATTTCATCTTTGCTTATATTATCAAAACTAATATTTAAATCACCATTTGCCATTTGATTAACCTTTTTATTAACCTCTTCAATATCATTGGCAATTGTTTTACCTATTCTATTAGCTGCAGAAATTGAAGTTATAAAAATGATGACCCCAGTAAAAATTATCAAATAGTAAATATTATTTCTAATATCATTCAATTTATCATTAACCTGTTCCTTGTAGAAAGCTGTTATTTCAAGACCTTGAGTAATCATCGGTGAAACAAGACTATTTTGAGAATCAATTTGCCCTCTTATAACATAAGATGCTATCATATCGCCATTGGCTTGTTTTTTATTTGTGACACTATTAAATGATGTGGAGACTTTGTTACTAATTAAGTTGGTTAAATCAACAAATTTATCAATTTTTTCAGAAGTCGCTTGATTTAATTCTAGCTTAAATCTTTTATTGTCCATGATAGTTTTATTAATTTCATCAATATACTCGATAATATCCGTATGTATTTCACTCATAAACTCTTTTGTATATGAATCTATTTTGTCAACGTCAATATACTTTGACTCATAAAGAGAAAGCTCATTAGTCTTCCAACCTATGTGATAAATATTCTTCTCTAAATCATTCAACTCTTCAAGTGCATTTTGGTAGAGATGAAGATTTTGATACTGGGTAAATACCAGTAAAATGACCAAAATAGTTACTACCAGTGAGGGTGATAAAGTAATAATAATTTTCTTCTTTACTGCTACATTGTCTAGATTAACAAATTTAAATTTCTTAAAACTTAACTTTCCTAATTTGAACAACTTAAATTTTCGTTTTTTATCAGGTTTTTGTTTTTTTGTTTCAGAATCAGTTTTATTAAATTTAAATAGCTTTTTCATAGAAACCTCCTGGAGTGTAAAAAAATTGTTATATTAAAAGATTAATATCATATCGGTTATTTGTAAAGAATATTTTTACAAATTAATACTTTCAGTTAATTTCTATTATATCTCATTTTATTATTTCAACGACTATTTCTCGATTAGTTTTTTCTAATTCAATAATAATAAATGGATAAGTAATCATCTGTATGGTGATTGTATCGGGGCTTGGATCAATGTACTTTACCTTAATCAATATCATTTCAGCATATTCTTCAAAACCAATTACTTTTAGACCGTATCCTCCGGTTTTTTTTTGACCTCTAGTTATTATTACGTATGTCTTGTCATCAGCATGGATAATTTTTTGACTTTCGAAATATTTGTTCTTATCTAGGAAATCCAAAACTTCTTTTGGGGCCTTTGAATAATCGATTACTTTATAATCCAACTTTATCACCCTTTATTTAAATTTTATCTTAAAATATTATATTGATTAGATAGATATCATGACAAAAAATTTAGCATTAAAATTAAAAACATTCTTAACCATAGGGCAAAGAATGTTTTTAATATAAATTATTATGTATTTCAAAGAATTTGCACCTTTTGAGATCGTTTATCTAAAATCTTTATTCATTATCCTTGGCATCGGTATTTAAGTTAATATTTTTAGCTGGTACAAACGTGGAAATTGCATGCTTATATACCATCTGTTGTTTTCCTTCAGATTCAAGGATAACAATATAATTATCAAAACCTCTTATTACTCCCCTTAATTGAAAACCATTGGTAAGAAAAATAGTTACAGGAACATTTTCCTTCCTAGCAATATTTAAAAAAGTATCTTGAATATTAATAGCCTGTTTCATTACGATAACCTCCCATTTTCACCGAAATCCATTATAGTTTAATTCTTCATAAATTGAAACTTTCCTGCAATTAATTCATAAATATTATGTAAATTTTTTTCTTTAACTTCAGGTTGCTCATCAGTCATATCGAACCAATGAATCTCAGGCATTTGACGAAACCAGCTCAATTGCCTTTTAGCAAACCTTCGAGTCCCCTGTTTTATAAGGTGAATCGCCTGTTCTAAGGTTATCTCCCCCCTTAAATACTTTATAATTTCTTTATAGCCAATTCCTTGCATAGAATTGTATCTCTCATCATATCCTAGTTCCAATAATTTTTTTACTTCCTCGATCAACCCTTCTTCGATCATATTATCTACACGACGATTTATTCGGTCGTATAGTTTAGTGCGATCCATAGTCAAACCGACCATAAGAAGATCATAAGGCGTCTCCAATTTTTGCTCTTCTAGAAGTTGACTGAATGTTTTACCAGTCGCATGATAGACCTCTAAGGCGCGAATCACCCTTTTTAAATCATTTATATGCAGTTTGCTAGCAGTTTTAGGATCAATTTCAGCTAATTTTTTGTGTAGAACTTCATTTCCATGAGTTTTTGCAAATTTTATTAATTTTTCACGATATTCTTCGTCCTTATCCGCCGTAGAAAATTGGTATTGATGAGTAACAGATTTAATGTAAAGACCAGTTCCTCCTACGATGATAGGTAACTTACCTTTGCTATTTATTTCAGATATTTTTTTCGTAGCTAACTCTTGAAATTCAGCAACTGAGAAATTATGATCTGGGGAGTAACAATCAATTAAATGATGGGGAACTCCCCTCATCTCCTCTGGTTTGATCTTTGCTGTTCCAATATTTAACCCTTTATAAACCTGCATAGAATCCCCAGAAATAATTTCCCCTTTAAACCGAAGAGCAAGATCAATGCTTAGTTCAGTCTTTCCAACCGCTGTAGGGCCTACTATTACTAATAACTTTTCTTTCATTCGTCCTCTTCTCCCATTGTTATTACTCCGTATGTTGTTGAGGATGAACGAATAACACGTTCAAATCCTAATCTCTCAAATTCATTACTCTTAATATTTTCTTTTAATATGACCTTTTTCTTAGCAACCCTTTTCGCTTCAATAACAGCTTCATAACTAATAGGATCAGGGTTAGCTATTGTTCTTAATGGACTAATAGCCGCTGAGCTTTTAATCCCTTTGCGAAACATTGGATCAAAATAAACCACGTCAAAACTATTTTCGGGTAATTTAGATAATACTTCATAATGATTACCGTTTACAACTTCAATCCTCTTCATTGCATCATTAAGATCTTGATCATCCTTCCATCCTCTATTCAAGCCATCTTTGACAAGAGCAGCTAAAATTGGCTGACTTTCTATTCCTACTATTTTCCCTTCCTTACCAACCACATATGATGCCACAAGAGAATCGGAAGCTAGCCCAAGGGTACAATCTAAAAATGTATCGCCAGGCTTAAGGTTGGAAATTTTAATCATTAAATCATTATCACCTTGTTTAATCCGATTTATACGTAAGACAGCCATACTTGGATGAAAGAAAAAAGGTTGTTTCAAATCTTTGGAGTATAATTTTGAGTGCTCCTTTTCTACAACGATTATCTCATTAACAGCATATTTTTCCATCAATTGCCCAATTGAAAGTTTTCCCCTTTTAACGTAGTGAATGCCTAATAGGTTCGAAATATCGTTAACACGTAATAACATTTCTGGATTAGGATTACTTGAAGTTGTAACAATCATTGTCATATCACTCTTTTAAACATTTTTTTTATATCATAATTTGAAAAATGGATGATTATTGGTCTACCATGGGGACAATTAAAAGGATTCACAGTCTGTCGCAGTTGTTCAAGTAATGTTTCCATTTCCCTCTTGGTTAGAAATTGATTAGCCTTTATTGACGTTTTACAGGAAGTATTAGCAATTAATTCTTTTCTTAATTCTTCTAATACCACTTCATCTTTTTGTAAAACCATCTGAATAATTTTTTCAATAAAATCCTTTTCTTGTCCATCAGGTATCCATTTAGGAATAGATCTTATTATCAGTGTTTGTTGACCAAATAATTCAATCTCAAACCCGCTATCTCTTATTATTTCAATTTTTGAAAGGATTTGTTCAATTTCTGACTTTGAATAATCGATTGTTATTGGAACTAATAACTCTTGACTAGCAATGATTTCATCATTTAATAATGCCAAATTCTTTTCGTAATAAATCCTTTCATGGGCGGCATGTTGATCTATCAAGTATAATCCCTCATCATTTTGAGCAATAATATATGTTCCTTGGAATTGACCAATCGGTTCTAATGGCGGGAACTTAACTTCATGCAAGGATTGATCAAGATTGTCGTCTATATTATCATTTTGATTTTCTTCACTTTCATTCTTAGACGACAATGTCACTTTATTTTCCTTAACTTTTGGTAATTCTCTTTGAGTGTCATCTACCTTATCCTGATAATCGATTGTTAAATCAAAAGCAGATTGAAATGCTTTATGGTATTTAATTTCAGGCTTAGGAACTTTAATCGGTTCAGGGATGAAAGTATGGCGATTTAATGTCTTATCGATTGCTTGTTCGATAAATTTAATTAACTCAGACTCCTTACTAAATCTAGCTTCAAGTTTGGCAGGATGAACATTTACATCTACCAATGTTGGATCCATACTAAGATGTAATACCGCTATCGGGAAACGGTTAACCATTAATGATGTTTTATATCCCCTAATTAATGCTTGGTTTAACAAATAGTTTTTAATATATCTTCCATTTACAAAAATAGTTATATGATTCTTATTAGCCCTTGTTAGTTCTGGTTTGGAAATAAAACCTGAAAGTTTAAAATCAAGATTTTCACCTTTTACTTCAATCATCTTTTTGGCAACTGACGTACCATATATCGCTCCTAGAACATGATCTACTTTACCATTGCCAGTTGTTCTTAAAATTAAACGGCCATTATGAACTAAAGAAATAGCGATATTTGGATAGGCCAAACTCAAACGATTAACGTAATCGATAATATGTCCCAACTCGGTTTGAAGTGACTTCATATATTTAAGTCTAGCGGGTGTATTATAAAAAACATTCTCTACGATGATCTCCGTTCCTTTTACAAAGGCAATTTCTTTCTTTTCAAACAGTTTCCCACCTTCCAATTTTACTTCTATTCCTCTTCCATAGTTATTAGCAGAAGTTTTTAGAGTTAAACTAGAAACTGCAGCAATACTTGGTAGAGCCTCACCTCTAAAACCTAGGGTCTTAATTCTAAATAAGTCTTTACTGTCCTTTAATTTGCTTGTAGCGTGTCTGAAAAAAGCTTTTTCAACATCATCTTCAGCTATTCCTTCGCCATTGTCTTTAACTTTTATGGAGGTCAAACCTCCTTCCCTAATCTCAATTTCAATCTTAGTACTACCTGCATCAATACTATTTTCCACTAATTCTTTGACGATTGACGCAGGACGTTCCACTACTTCTCCGGCCGCTATTTGATTTGCAATCTGATCATCAAGGAGATTAATCTTGCCCAAGCCATTCACTTCCTTAACCGTTTCTGAATATCATATAAGAATTGAAAACCTTCCATAGGTGTTAGATTTAATAAATCTAATGCTTTAATTTCATTAGCAATTTTCTTATATAGCTTTTCTTCACTATCTTCAAGATTTTGTTTTGTGCTAGAAGAATTGTTAAATAATTCTAATTGAAGATTGCCCTGTGCAATATCATCTGAAAAACCTTGAACTTTTTTTTGGATATTATCAGTATTATTAATAATATTTTTAGATTCTAGTTCTTTAAGTATTTTTTTTGCACTCTCAACAACCTCATGGGGCATTCCAGCTAATTCCGCAACGTGGATTCCATAACTTTTATCAGCTTTACCTTCTTTAATTTTATGAAGAAATATCACCTTTCCATCCTTTTCAATCACACTAACATGGATGTTCTTCATACGTGGAAAGTCATTGGTTATACTCGTTAACTCATGATAATGGGTAGAAAATAAAGTTTTGGCTTTAACATGATCATGAATATATTGAATAATTGCCTGTGCTAATGCCATACCATCATAAGTTGAAGTTCCTCTGCCGATTTCATCTAATAGAATTAAACTATTACTTGTTGCTTGAGTTATTGCTTGTTTGGTCTCAAGCATTTCCACCATAAAGGTACTTTGTCCACTGGTCAGGTCATCACCTGCTCCGATTCTAGTAAAGATGCGATCAGTTATACCAATATTGGCCATTTTAGCTGGAACAAAACATCCTATTTGTGCCATAATAACGATTAGAGCAACTTGTCGCATATAAGTACTTTTACCAGCCATATTTGGTCCAGTAATCAGCAATATTTGGTCATATTCTTGATCCAAAAAGGTATCGTTAGGAATAAAGGGTTGTCCATTTTGAACAGCTTCTATAACCGGATGACGACCTTCTTCGATTTGAAGCTTTCCTTCTTGATTTATATTTGGCTTTACATAACCATATTTACTACTAATCTTTGCAAAGGATAATAGCACGTCAATCATCGCTAAATCATGGGCTAAACTCTGTAAACGTTTATTTTGAGTAGCAATTTTTTCCCTTATGGTAGTAAATATTTTATACTCTAAATCTAGCATTTTTTCTTCTGCTTCTAAAATGATCGCTTCTTTTGCCTTTAATTCTTCGGTAATATACCTTTCTGAATTTGCCAATGTTTGTTTACGAATATATCTATCACCGGGAACTTGAGATAAATTAGATTTTGTAACCTCAATATAATATCCAAAAACTTTATTAAAACCGACTTTTAAAGATTTTATTCCTGTTAATTCCCGTTCTCTGCGCTCTAAATTCTGTAACCATTCTTTACCTTCGGTGCTAGCTAAATAATAAGAATCCAATTTTTTATCGTATCCTCGTTTAATGACCCCTCCATCTTTAGAAGATATTGGAGGATCATCTTGAATAGATTGTTCGATTAACGCAGCAATATCTTGACATAAATCAATCTTACTAACCAATTTTTTGATATAACTAGTTTTACTTTCGTTTATTAATTGATAAATGTCTGGCACTCTCTCTAAACTCTTTCGTAAATTATACAAATCCCTTGGTGTAGCATTACCATAGGTGACCTTTGATATTAATCGTTCAATATCATATATTTGAGATAATTGATCACTAAGATCTGCTGCTAACAAAGAATCATTAAATAGTTCTTCTACAATAGCTAACCTTTCTTCAATCGCATTTATGGAGAGTAATGGTTTTTCTAGCCATCTTCTAAGTAAGCGACTACCCATAGCCGTTTCTGTTTGGTCTAATAACCATAATAACGAGCCTTTTTTGTTTTGATCTCTAGATGTTTGAATCAATTCAAGATTTCTCTTTGAAAATTGGTCTAGTGTCATAAATTTTTTAGAATCATATAATTGCAATTGATTAAAATGTTCCAGTTTTTTCTGTTGTGTCTTATGTAAATAACTAAGTAATTGTCCAGAACTAATCATGAGTACTCTTGAAAGTGATTTTAAGTCTAAATCTGAGAACTGGTCTTTTATTATTTGATAATAATTTTTTTCAGAATAAAAGGAATCCTCTTCTATAACAGTTACTGTGGTATCAATTTGATTAAATGAAGATTTATAGTTCTCAAAAGTATTTTTTTCAATTACTAGCTCTGTAGGTTGATACTGATTTAGCTCATTCATTAAATCATCAATTTCCTCAAAGGAATCAGTGGCATAAAATTCTCCAGTCGTTATATCAGAAACGGACAATCCTATTCTCCCATCAATTTCAATTACCGATCCGATATAGTTATTCCCTTTACTATCGATTACTTTTCCTTCCATCAATGTTCCAGGAGTGATAACACGAACTACCTCCCGTTTAACTACACCTTTTGCAGCTTTTGGGTCTTCGACTTGTTCACAAATTGCAACCTTATATCCTTGATCGATTAATTTAGATATATATGTATCGGCAGAATGGTACGGAATACCACACATTGGAATTCGATCATCGGTTCCACCATCCCTACCTGTAAGAGTTATCTCTAATATTTTTGATGCTAACTTCGCATCTTCAAAAAACATTTCATAAAAGTCACCTAGTCGAAAAAATAAAAAAGCATCTTGATAGTCTTGTTTAATGGTTAAATATTGTTGAATCATTGGTGTATATTTAGCCATCGTTCATCCTCCACAATACCCAATTAGATTTCATCTTTACATTATAACATATCTAAATCTGCAATTTAATGAATCGAATATTGGGAAAATGATTATCGCCCAAAAGGAGGTAACAACCATAGTCGTCTGATATCTTTAGTTTCGTCCCAAGTAAACCCTTTTTCAATTAGATTTTCTAATGGTATTAAATACTTTTCATACAGTGAAAAATCTTTTAACTGTTTTAGCTCCTGCCATAATTCTTTAACAATAGGTCTTAAGACTTCTTTGTTTCCTGTATAATAAGCTATCTGGATATTAACATCCTTTAATGGATTCTGATATAAATAGAAATAGTTTTCAGCAATTAATTTAGCTAATGCTAATACACCTTTAGTAATAGTAGGTGAAACCAACCAACTAGGTAATGTTCTATACTCAAAGCCATTATGACTTTTTAAACGGTAGTCTCCCAAAAATCCATATTTAGGCCTTCGAGCTATCCCATTTTTGTCTTCTAATAATGTTATAGTTAAAGTAAGGTAATTATCCAAAGCCCTAAGTAAAAAGGAATTTAACCAAAGATTACTAAAATGAATATGCCCACCCAACGGATATCCCTTAATTGGCATTGCTCCAGCTAACCATTTTAATTCTCGGTTTGATATTTTCTTCGTTCCAAGTAACATGCTTTTATACAAGTTAATAACTAGTTTCCTAACATCATTTGCGGGAGCAGGCCTTAACTCTGCCAGTGGTAGTTGGGTTCTATCACGATTAGTCCAAATATAATCACATCCAACCATTCCTCTTTTTGGTAAATAGGTTGAGGCTAAAATCAAATTACCGTTTTTGTCTTGCAAAACGAATTCCGGATCAGCGCCAAGTACCACATTTTTTTTAAAATTTTGAGATACACGATCCCATTTTGCAATAAAATCTTCTTCAGCTTTTTCTAACAATGCATTGATTTTACTATTATGTTTAGGATAAGGATTTACATAAATGACCCATGCTTTAGCTCCGATAGTTACACCTATTTTTACAACTGCGTAATCAAGATTTAGAGCATAAGTGGCTCTTACTGCTTCTTTTTTAACTCGTCTTTCTTCTCTTTTACTTTGCAGATGACTAACTTCTTTCAAATATCCTTTATTTTTATCTCTTAGTACCGTTGTGTTAGTCCAGCTTTCTTTATTACTACTTACTAATTTAAAAAATCCTAGAACCCTCTGCTGAAATACCGGTAAATAATAGATCCTTTGAAATTTTATCTTTTTTACTTGATTAGTGTTTTTTATCAACGGGGTATTAACCCCATGTAAATTAAGAATTCTTAATTGATTAATTAATTCATTCTTATCTGATATTTTCTTTGCATTCTTATTTATTACAAAAGGCATATCTATTGGAGAATTAAAATTATTTAATTGATTATCATAGAATCTAGATGTCGTCATGCAGTTTCCCCCGTTTTTATTAGGGATAGCTTCACATTATCATATTCGAAAATACGACATATAGTGAAAAAAGAGAAGGCGTATTCCCTACTCTTTTTTCACTAATTTTTAGTCTAGGTCATCGATAATAAAAGATGGATCTAAGTCTTCAGAATCATCAGAATCAATATCTGCTTCCTCTAGCAATAGTCCTTTTTCCTCATCATCACAACCATGTGAACTAATAACAACACATACCTTGGTTTCTCCGATTACTTCTACTAGAAATTCTTTTTCTACTTCGACAATAACTGAATCACCATTTTCGGAAATTTTAGCATCTGTGCAAGTTGGAGCTTCAGTTGCTGTAGCAATTACTTCTAAATTACTTTTTGAACAATTACCATCTAAATAAGATAATGGCACTTGTTCAACATATGAAATAGTTTCAGTTTCTACGGTTGTTTTCGTATTATTAGCATATGAATACCATATGTTAATATCGTAGGTACCTATTACTTCTATTACATCACCAACTTTTTCTGCATCAAAAGTATGATTTATTGCCCAGCTTCCTAAAATATTATTTGGTTTATTCGGTAATGATATTGTATGAGTTGCCTTTGAAAACTTCCGTCCCTTACCACAGACCGCTTTTGTGATAATCTCTCTAGATTGCAGGTCTTTATCTGTATGGAACATTTCGTACCCTCCTCATTCGATTCTCAATTAATATTATGCAAGGCAAATGTCTATGGTGAAAAAAAACCTACAGAAATATCTGTAGGCTATCGACTATTTATATTAAATTCTATGCTAATTATTAAAATAGTGTTACAATTAAACAACTTCTCCCTTTAAGGTCCAAGTTTTAGGTTCAGTTATTTTAACATTTACTAATTTACCTATTAAGCTCTTATCACCTTTAAAATTAACCAGTTTATTTGTTCTAGTTCTACCGGATAATATTTCAGGATTATTTTTACTTTCTCCTTCAACCAATACTTCAACAATTTTTCCTCGAAGTTGTTCATTCTTCTCTCTACTTATCCTATTTTGTAGATCCATTAAACGTTGAAGTCGTTCTTTCTTGGTCTCTTCAGAAATATCATCCTCCATTATTGCTGCAGGGGTACCTTCCCTTGGAGAATAGATAAAAGTAAATGCGGAATCAAAGCCAACTTCCTCTACTAAAGATAGGGTATCTTTAAACTGCTCCTCAGTTTCACCGGGGAATCCAACTATTATATCTGTAGTAAGGACTACATCAGGAATCGCTCTCTTTATCTTATTAACCAATTCTAAATACTGTTCCCTAGTATATTTCCTAGCCATTTTCTTTAATACTTCTGAATTTCCAGACTGAACTGGTAAATGGATATGCTCAACTAAATTTCCTTTATTGGCTAACACTTCAATTAAATGATCATCAAAATCTCTAGGATGACTGGTAGTAAATCGAATCCTTGGAATATCTATCTTCCTTAAATCATCTAACAAATCCCCAAATCCATAATCAATATCCAAGTCTTTACCATAAGCATTAACATTCTGTCCTAATAGCGTTACCTCTTTATAGCCTTGACGAGCTAACTCACGAACTTCATTGATTATATCTTCAGGCCTGCGACTACGTTCTTTACCTCTAGTGTAAGGAACGATACAATAAGTACAGAATTTATCACAGCCGTACATGATGTTAACCCACGCTTTTAACCCGTCACTTCTAACCTTCGGCATTCGTTCAATGATGTCACCCTCTGTAGACCATACCTCTACTACCATTTCCTTATTAAATAACGCATCTCTAAGTAATGTGGGTAACCTATGAATATTATGGGTACCAAATATTAGATCAATATGATGATAGGATTTGAGAATCGTACTAACGACTTTTTCTTCTTGGGACATACAACCCGCCACACCTAAAATTAAGTTAGGCTTTTCCAATTTTAAATATTTTAAGCGTCCTAATTCACCAAAAACCTTATCCTCAGCATTTTCACGAACTGCGCAGGTATTAAACAGGATTATATCGGCTTGCTTTTCGTCTTCAGTAGCTTGGTAACCCATAGCTTCTAATATACCTGCCATTGTTTCAGAATCATTTAAATTCATTTGGCATCCGTAAGTTCTTATTAAATAATACTTTCCAACACCAACAGTACGCATATCCTCTGGAATTTGGTCAAAAGTAATAACTTTGACTTCTGCTTTTCCCCTTCTCTTTGCTTCTTTAATACTTGGGGTAATAAATGGTTTATCGTTAACGTCTAATTTAGACATCTAATCACCTCTTCATGTATTACGACATCTAAGTATATAGTCTTACAAATATTAAAAAATATTATTAAAAGCACTTTTTAATCACTAGCGTTGCATTAATGTAGTCAGAATATTTCTAATAATCACTAGTTCATAAAAAAATCCTTTATAATGGAAGTACAGGTGCTCCCTGTCCAAATCCAATATAAAGGACCATGCTTATGGACAAGGATACACTATTTTCGTCATTTGGTAAATGGATAGCTCCTATCAATTCTGTAAAATTACAACAAAAAGTAGAAGAAATGAAGCAAGACAAATACGTTAAAAAATTAACAACAAGAGCTTA
>NZ_MIJF01000007.1 GCF_001730235.1 Vulcanibacillus modesticaldus
CCCTGGTCTTCGCCTATCATCCCCAGGCTCGACTTCTCTTTGTCCTCTTTTGAGGGCTCTTTTGACGAGGCGGCAGGATTCACTTTATGTTACAACCTGCTAGTTTGCTCGCACTCCTACGGAGTTACTTTGTCACAGGGCTTCAACCTTAGGATTTCTCCACCAGTTGCCTATCAGCTACTGAGCGTCTTGGCACTTACTCAGGTTGGACTTTCACCAACTAGCAATTAGCGGCTTACTGGGCACGCAAACGATAAAAAAGTTTTGAAGTATCAATTATGATACCTCAAAACTTTTTAAGAATAGAGGGTGTTATTTATTTAAGGGTAATAGAACTAACTTTGGTTTCTTCATCAAAAGATATTTGATCTTCAGCAACTTTTTGTTGATTCACAAATACGTTTAACTTAGAAGTTGTGTCATGCACTTTTAATACCATTTTCTTCCAGGTTGGTTGATAGTTAGCAACGACATCTTCAATTGCTACATCAATCCTATCATCACTTAAATCACATGTAATTTTCTTCTCTAAATATTCGCCATTTTGATATGAGAAAGTCTCTCCATCATCATCATATAAAGTATATTCTATGACTCCACTTTGTTTAGGATATAGATGTACAATAATTTCATCAGCTGGAACCATAGTTGATTGTTTAACTGGTCCGTGAGTAATTATCGACCCTTCCCTAACAAAGATTGGTAATTTATCTAATTCTGCTTCTACAAGAATATGCTTTCCGCCTTCAATGGATTCATCAGTCCAATAATCATACCATTTACCTTCAGGTAAATAAACAACTCGATGATAAGTATTTGGTTGTAATATTGGAGCAATGATGACATTATCCCCAATCATAAATTGATCAGAAAGGTTAAAGGTATTCTTATCGTCTGGATACTCCATAAATAGCGGACGCATAACTGGTAAACCTGTTCTACTTGTCTCCACAAATAGTTTATATAAATGAGGTAACCAAATATATCTAAGTTGAATATATTTTTTGATTATCTCCCCATACTCCTCACCAAAAGCCCATGGCTCCTGTCTTACAGAATCGATAACAGTATGGTTTCTAAAGAAAGGAGTGAATGCTCCAACT
This sequence comes from Vulcanibacillus modesticaldus, assembly GCF_001730235.1. Taxonomy (GTDB): domain Bacteria; phylum Bacillota; class Bacilli; order Tepidibacillales; family Tepidibacillaceae; genus Vulcanibacillus; species Vulcanibacillus modesticaldus. The sequence continues at coordinate 1,104 of NZ_MIJF01000007.1, forward strand.
TGCGTCCAACGTGCTAATAGCTCGCCATTACAATCATGAGCAAATCCACCTACATCTGTTCCGGAAAAGGCTACCCCAGATACTCCAAGGTTTAAACACATTGGGATCGCCATAGCAAGATGCTCCCAGAAGCTACGATTATCCCCTGTCCATACTGCCGCATATCTTTGAATACCTGCAAAACCAGCTCTAGTTAATAAGAATGGACGTTTTCCTTTTAGTAATTTTTTCATTCCTTGATATGTAGCTTCTCCCATCATGAATCCATACATATTATGCATCTCTCTGTGGGTTTTAAGTTCACCATCTTTATCATGGATTACTTTAAGGTCCATTGTCTTTGTCTCATTAAATACTGCTGGCTCGTTCATGTCATTCCAAATACCTTCAATTCCTAACTCCGAATAGAAACGATGTTTTTCTCCCCACCATTTCCTTACTTCAGAGTTTATGAAATCTGGGAATGCACTATTTCCTGGCCACACATCACCATAATAGATCTTGCCATCAATATATTTACAAAAATGATCCTCTCTTACTCCTTCTTGGAATATGTGGTATTCAGGATCTTCCTTTACACCAGGATCTACTATTGGAACAATACGAATACCTACGTCCTTCATATCTTTAACCAACTTATCGATAGAAGGGAAGCGGGAGTTATCAAATGTAAATACTCGATAACCATTCATATAATGAATGTCTAAGTAGACAACATCTAACGGAATCTCTTTATCTAGAAATGTTTTAACTAATTCACGTACTTCCTGCTCTGTTTCGTAACTGTAACGGGACTGGTGATAACCGATAGCCCATTTAGGTGGTATTGGCATCCTTCCAGTTAGTGCAGTATATTGTTCAAGAACATCCTTAGGTGTTGGCCCAGCTAATACATAATAATCTAGCTGCCCACCCTCTGCAGAAAAGGAATAAGTATCCTTATTAGTTTTCAAATCAAAAGTTGTCTTATAAGAGTTATCAAAATAAATACCATGAGCTCTTCCATCGCGTAAAGTCATGAAATACGGTATAGACTGATATAATGGATCAGTTTCCGGATTATGTGGAGCATAAACGTCACTATTAAACATTGTCATTTTTTCTCCACGTTTATCCAAAAAGCTGGTCTTTTCACCAAAACCATAGAAATGATCGGCCTCATCCATTGATTTAAAACAGATAACTTCTTTCTTATCGTTATAACCCATTCCTCTTTTTGTCTCTTCAACTAAAATTTTACCATCTTGATCTAACACGGTTATTCTAAATGGAGCCTTTTTAACAATTGTTGTCAATTTAGAACTTTTTAAGATAACTTCATCTTCTTTATCTGTTACTGAAATAGATACATCTTCTGAATCTAATACCACCGCAAAGGTACTCTCCATTAGTGGCTCTTGGTATGGATTCATTGTTATTCTAACAATGTCATCTCTGTAGTACTTAATGTTTACATACCCTTGTTCACAAGTAAAGCGAATAATTTTATCATCATTTTTCATTGCAATTAGATTCCCAATGTCATAATAGGAATCATTATCTATCGTCTTTTTAGTTCCTGGGTGAATTGCAAAACTAGTATCTTTCATCATATCCTCCTATAATCTCTTGCAAACGTTTGCATTTTCGTGCAAAAAAATATCTTAACTAATAATATACTTTTTTAATAATAAATGAAACCGCTTTATTTCCGGAAAATAAGACATATTTAATTGTTTTTAGGCTTTTTTTTTGCTTTTATTTCAATTTAATCATTTTTTTTTAAGATTACTATATAAAAAGGGGAGTCACCTCCCCAAAATTTAACCTATTTTACTTTAGATTACTCCATAAAAATTTATTATTCGATCTACGATATGCCTGTTCAATCATTTTTCCAATATTGTACCTTCTTATTAACTCTTTTTTCTTCCAGTCTGTAATTCCTTTTCGATGCTCTATATCTTGATGTAATAATGCAGCAAAAGTACCTATCTCCGTTTTCAATCTTTCAATTTCGGTTTCCTTATCATAGGATAGATGTAAACTTTTTATTCCATACAATTGACTCATTTCTATTAAGGCATCTTTAGCCATCCCCTCTGGCATACATTTAAAAGGATAAATGTGAACAATCCCATCTACCCCATCATGTTCAATGTGATGACGAGCATGGGCGATTGTTGGTTGCCCATCTCCTCCAATTTCATGCTCAATAAATGGCTTAGCGCCAGGCTCCCTTACCCACCGATTATGATAGTATAAGCCTTTTGACTCTAATAGCTTAATTAATTTCTTAATAATGGGTTGTTCTCTAACAAAACTGTTCTTGACCCCTTTGAAGGCTCCTCGAATAAAATGACTTAATCTCATCCCTTGAATAGCTTCTATTCCTGCTTGACCCAATAAATTGTCTACTGTACCCCGATTAGCAAATGGTGTTAGTGTTCCATATATTTCTCCAACGACAACAACTTTAGGTTTCACTTCCCCATCCTGTGGTATTTGCTCAAAATCCTGTAAAGCTAATTGAGTAACCTTTGATATTTCTGGCAGCGTATGTACCACTTCCAATTGATCGACCCATTTTTTTAACAATCTTGTCGTATCACCACGTTTTAATTCGTGTGCCCTGACAATCAACGCCTTATTTTGGATATCTTCATAGGCCAACAGTTTCTTCCAACCAGACCAAACAATATCTTTTAATACTCTGATCAGTTTAATTTCCAATTTTGTTTTATTAATAATATTTAGCCTTTCCTCTGTTTGAATTTTATTTAATAGTCCGATAATTTGAGATAATCTATCATTGTCAGCTATTTTAGATAATTCTTCCAAAAATGATACAAGATTTCTTCCCTGATTGTCGATTGCTATCATTTCAAGGGAGTGACCATGTTTTTTTAATCGATCCTGATACTCTTTCTGCAAAAGAGGAAATCCAGCTAACGAATACCAACCAAATGTACAAGGTCCCTTACCTTTAGCCATTAAGATAATGATCCTTCTAGGTTCTTCAATTTCCATCAATAAACGATCTAGAGTTTCCCTTAGGCTACCTAAGTATAAAGCAAATGGTGAACAGGATTCTGTATAATGGGTGTTTCCTCTAGTGATCGTTTCTTCATTAACCCCTCGAGGAGGATATAGATAATCTCCTAAGCCTATTTGGTGCCAAATCTCTTTGATAATCAAATCTATTCCGGTCCCCATATGAGGCCAAATAAAGATAGGTTTTACAGGTTCAGATTTTCTCCCAAAATTCCAGTCAATTGAAGGTACTTTAGCTGGCTGATTATTATAATTTAAGTTTTTTAATCGCTTGTCCCGGTTTTGCTGTAAAAATCCTAGGATGGTTTCATATCTTGTGTGAAAACCAACTCCTCCAGTCTGTTCATCAAACTTAAATGTCCAACATGATTTCCCTTGTTCAGTAATATAATTGGCAAAATAATCCACTTGAAAGGCGTCTGGGTGACAACCAAAACTACCAATAACAACAAAACCATCAACCTGATCAATTACCGTATCAATAAAAGCCTGACTAATCTTGTGTGAATCATAAAAACCCTGAACATTATCATATCTTTCTCTCAGTACACTAAATGGGATATCTTGACTCGTTAATACGATAACACCTTTTTTCTTAAAATACGATTTTATGTCTGCTGATAATGCTGGATCCTCAATCAAATAATTTCTCCCTACCAGTGCTAATCTAGGTTTAGATTCATCACTTAATAGGTTTTGATACCTTTCTGATTCCTTCCCTATGACTTCCCGATAGGCTTGTTCAAAGGCTTCTCCGATTTTCCTAATATCTTCATTATCCGACTCCACCAAATTATCATTTAGAATTAACCTCATTTTATCCACTTTGTTTAAGCCAAACAAATCAGCATATAGTTTTACACATACCTGTTTTAAATGTCTTTTATCTATTGATTCTATTTCAGGGGCCAAGATTGTTGGAAAATCCTTCATGAGATCAATCATCTGCTTAGTTTTATCTTCTCCTATTAATTCCTTCAATCTATCCATTTCACTTAAACCACTCTGTTTTAGCCGATAGCCTGTAATAGTTCCAAGGGAACGAATTAGTACACCATCTAAGTCCCGATACTTAGCACAGGTATTTGAAGATGGATATTCACCTTTAATTATTGGCGCAACAATATATTCTATATTTGGATGTTCCTGAATTAGATGATAAATGTGACCGACATACACTCTTAACGGTAGACAATAATCAGCACTAACTATTGTACTTCCTGCTTCAATTATCGCTGGTTTTGTCTTCGTGCTTTTGATTAGATTGACATCAATTAACTCAAGAAATCGTAAGATCAATTTACTGGCTTTATATTTACCAGTAAAAGAAGTGGAAATTCCTACAACAGGTTGTAAGCGTTTTAGCGCCATCATACTAACCTCCTATCCAATATCCCTTCAATATATTTCTCGGAAGAAAAATCCTGAATCATACCTTCGAATAAACCAAAATCACAATTAATCGACTTGTAACCAGCAATCGGCCTACTATTTTCTAATAACGTAATTAATCCATGGCAAGTTCTATCACATTGTGGATATGAACAGCTAACAGTTTTCGTATGGTAATAGGAACTTAAAATATAATCAAACCCTTTAAAGCCTGAATCAAACCCCTTCTCATAGGCTTCTTTAGATAAAAGGGCGGCTCCTAATGCTCCTGCTCCTAAAACAAGTCTTGGATCCTTGGCGATGATAAATTCATCATCTGATAATGCTAGGGTATCCTTAAAGGCTTTTTGGATCGCCTTATTTAAAAAAGTTCCTCCCTGAGCAACTATCGGTACTGATAATATTTTTCCTTTTCCTATATCGGATAGGTAAGTCCGACAGATTGAATATGCTAAGCCCATTAGAAGATCATTTGTTGGAAAACCCGCCCTAGCTTTGTGAATGATGTCAGATTCTCCAAACACCGCACAACGCCCAGAAATTCTAGCTGGAGACTTAGAAGTTAACGCTAGATCACCAAATTCCTCTAAAGGTACTTCAAATCTCTTGGCAATCGCCTCTACAAACGCTCCTGCACCAGCGGCACACTTATCGTTCATAGCAAATTCGATTCCATGTTCGTTAATTACAATAATTTTGGCGTCGTTACCCCCAATATCCATGATAACCTTTACCTCTGGAACCATATGTCTAGCCCAAGTTGTGTGAGCAATTATTTCAGTCACCCTTACATCTGAAGTGTTTTTTGTCTTGGTAGTCACAATATCCCTCGCCAATTCTCCGGCACTACCTGTTGTTCCTATGCCACCTATGTTTGTACCAAGAGGAAGATGTTTTTCTATTTCAATCAAAGCAAATTGAATCGCTTTGATGGCATCCCCAGCAGTTTCAATCGTACCAACCTTAATTATTTCTATATCATCTTCCGTACCTTTTATAAGTGCATATTTTGTTCCCCTTGAACCTCCATCTATCCCAGCAAAATATATTCCAGCAGAAGATCTCACCTTCACTATTTCCCGATGATTGCTAGTTGTTGTTATATTGTTAATTTTTCTATTTATTGGTACTACTATAGTGCCATGAGATTGGGGAGTTTCCTTAACATTTTTGGCATTTAATGATCCCTCGCATCTTCCACCTAGCGTATCTAGTACTTTGGTTTCATCACCGTACTTTTCAATGGGCTGAGATAATTCACAGGCATTACCACACCCATGACAATACCTGATTTGACTTTCAAACTCTTTGTCAAAAAAATCATCTTTAAATGATGTAGTATAATCCTGTTTATTCATCTTCGTTTCCATCACAATAACCGCCATTCCCAATGCCCCGATGATATCATGATAAGGAGGGACGATAATCTCAATACCCAGTTTGCGTTCAAACGCTTGTTTTATCCCTTCATTAAAGGCTACTCCACCTTGAAATATCACAGGGCTTGGCAATTTATATCCCTTAACCACATTGTGTAGATAATTTGTTACCATCGCATCACAAACTCCAGCCAATCGTTCGGCTAAAGAAACACCTTTTTGGGTAAGATGCCTAAAATCTCTTCTTGAAAAAACAGTACAGGTCGAATCTATCTTGGCTGATTGTTTTGCTAATAAAGCTTGTCTACCAAAGTCTTCTAAAGAAATCCCTGCTTCATCAGCAATTTGTTTCAAAAATTCGCCAGTACCAGCAGAACAAATGGTGTTCATATTAAAATAAACTGGCACATTAGATTCAAATACTATTACTTTTGCATCTTGGCCACCGATTTCAATAATTGTTCCAATCTTGTTGAGAGGTTTAATTTGCCCATCTTTATTGCTAGTGATTTTACCTTGTTTTAATAAATATTGAACTCCAACTGAATGGGCAAAAATTTCCGTTCTTGTTAAATCACCACCAATTATATGGCGATTTAATTCTCGGCCACTACCCGTGATGCCAACTCCACCAACTTGGTAATTATCTAATGAATCAAGATATGTTTTAAAAGCATGTTTAACCGCCTCCACTTGAGTCGGGAATTGATCATGTCTTATATATATTGACTCACCAACCAAATTACCTTGATGATCAACACCAACAACTTTTACGGTCGCTGAGCCAATATCCACACCAACATAAACATTATTGCTCATCTTATTCCTCCAAAAAAAAAGATTCTAATCCGTTATTTTATCCATTTGACCTTTTTTAATACTTAATTTTACCAATTACAGCAAGTTACACTGGAGTGGATTGTTAAGTCATTTTTCCCAAAAAAAAAGGGCGACCTATAATGTCGCCGAAAGTTTAGATAAATACTACTTATTAGCTAGCCAAAGTATGAATTAAGAAATAACCTGTGATTAATATTGTAGCAATCACTGTTGACCAAATTGTTAAATTAGTAAGCTTTTTTTCATCATACTTTTCTAGATATTTGTCTTTTGCAAAAACGTAACCAAGGATAAAGAATACTAAAAGGGTTAATAGTCCATGAGTTGCCCAGTGATGACCGGTAAGCGCTTTCATTGCATCTTTTATAGGTTCATATGTTTCCTTTAAGATCACTAATAATGCACTAAAAATAGTTGCATATGCATAAGACAAAGTAAAACCAACTGTCTTTTTATCCAATTTATGTTCCATTTTATAACTCCCCTCCTAATTCATAATTTTAAAAGCCTAATAAACCCGCTTTTACACCTTTAGTAATGATAGAGCCAAAAGCTTCCATGCCAAACCCAAAAATAACAACTATTACTGCTACTGTGAGAGCTAAAGTTTGGAATTTTTTATTATGGATGATAGCTTGATTCTTAACAATAATTACTAGCAACATACTGAGTAATAATACTATGAAGAATAGATGCTCTTTAGTTTCCATAAAGAACCCATGAGCCCAAGGCCAAGGACCGCCTTTGATTACGTATTTATCACCTACTTCTTTAGCTCCATAATATACCCAGTACCACCATCCACCTACAATATATGAGATCCAGATAAATATTGATGAAAGTAAGCTAACGGTTCTTAGTCTCTTATAATTACTTTCGCTGATATTTAAAATTTCAACAATCGCCCAAATAGCCATAATGATACCCCATACACCAAAGATAACATGAGGCATAGTACTAAAAATTTTGAACATTTCATTTACCTCGCTTTCATTTTAATTTTTTTAAAACTAAATCAATTAATCAAATTTAATAAAAACTAATTTCAAAGCCTTTTGCTCTTCCAACCTCCTTTCGTTTATTTAGTATTTAAAAACAACTGAGTTATAAGCTACGTTTTATGTTGTATTTCTAATTTAATTATTTCATCTTCTGATCAAACACGTAAGTGTACTATATCCTTAAATAAAAAGAAAAATGTCCTGACTATTTTCAGGACATTTTTCCAGCTATTAATTAATAATCTAAATGATTCCGAACAGCATACGCCGCTGCCTCAGCTCGATTATTTACTTCCAATTTAGCTAAGATTTGACTTACGTAATTTCTAACCGTTTTTTCGCTTAAAACCATCATCTTGGCAATTTCCTTATTCGTCATTCCTTTAGCGATTAAACCCAGTACATTTTTCTCTTGCTCAGTCAACTCATTGATTTTATTCTCTTTTCGCAAATTTCTGATCTTATTTAATAATTTTGCCGTGATTGCTGGGTCAATTAAAGATTTACCACCGGCGACCTGTCTAATTGCTTTAACCAAATCTTTGGAAGAAATTTCTTTTAAAATATATCCACTCGCTCCTGCCATAATTGCTTCATATATCGTCTCATCATCATCATATGAAGTAAGCATTATCACCGAAGTAGCCGGGTACTTTGCAGATATTTCCCTACAAGCTTCAATCCCACTTTTTTGAGGCATGCGAATGTCCATCAACACAACTTCTGGACGATCGGATTTTGTTAATTGAATTGCCTTATCAGCATTTTCTGCTTCACCGATTACTTCGATTTCTGGGTAAAACGATAAGATACTGCGCAATCCTTGACGAACTACTTCACTATCATCGACAAGTAATACTTTAATCTTACTACTCACATTTAACTTCCTCCTTTCTGATTTTCTCTCCCCTTCTGAAGCAACAAGGTTATTTTCACTCCATTACCTAAAGTAGAAACTATGGTTAATTCCCCGCCTATTGATTCAGCTCGATGTTTCATATTTCTTAATCCTTGTTGTAAAAAGTAGTTATCTTTTTTTTCAAAATGACTATTAACATTTTCAATTCCTTTTCCATTATCGATGATCTCAATTAATAAATTCTCATTATTTCCTATAACTTTAAGGGATGCCTTAGTAGCATCAGCGTGCCTTAAAATATTACTAAATGCTTCTTTTAAAATGTAATAGATTTGCACAGTTTTAAATATTGAAAGTTCTTTACCAGCATATTCATACTGAAATTCCAGCTGTAAATATTCATTAATATTTAATTCCTCAATCAGTCTGTTTATTACTTCCTTCAAACTATGATGAACATTTTTTGGTGTTTTTAAATGTTTGATATAACTCCGAATATCGTAAATAATAGCGTTCAAATTAGTAATAACTTCTTGAAATTCTTTCTGCACTTTCTTAACATCTTTGTTTTGATCTATTAATGTACTACGAATTTTTTCTAAATATAAACCAATGCCATAAATTGATTGAATAATACCATCATGGAGGTCCCTAGCTATCATATCTCTTTCCTTCATTACAGCCTTCTGTCTCTCTGCTTGATAAAAATAGTTTTGATACTCAATATCAAAAACTTTTAAGATTTTAAGAGTAAAAAAAGCCATCAAAAAACCACTTATTCCTCTAAATAGTTCAACGGGAATACCAGTAGTTTCAAAAAATAGCTTAGAATTAAATAACAGTGCCGGAATCACAGGGGCATAAGGAACAATTATACCGCCAACAATGGAATATAATACCATTGAAAAAATTACAAAATTTAAGGTGCGTGTCATAGATGGAACACCAAATCTTTGAAATTCCCTTCTTTGCAAAAAAAGAGCATAACTACTAACAATTCCTCCTGGGAAAGCTAACAAATAACGAGACCAAATATCACTAATTGCTAACCACCAATCATGATTTTTATCATTCACTAGGAATGGTTGTAAAAAAATAAAATGAGTAAACCATACCAATAGTAAAAAAAGGGGAATTAGTAGATACTTACGACTACCTTCCCTTGTATTTACTAATAAATGCATTCCAAAATAAAATAAAAAATAAAAAGAAATTGCACTGGCAATTGTTTTAATTGACCCAAGCAAAAAAATGAAAGAAGGATTTAGGTAAGTCTGTTGAATTGGAATGAAGATTTTACCCCAATCTGATATTCCTTGAATAATACCAAAAAACCCAAGGTAATTTAAACTTTGGGCCAAATTAAAGCGACTATGAGCAGTATTTTTTAATAGAATCCCAAAACCCATCAGAAAAAAAATTAATGGATAAATAAAATAAACGATAACAATGTTAGTTTGAAAAAAGTTATAAATAGCTGACATAAAAAAACAGACCTCTCCCAATATTATCCTTAATTTCATTATACTTTATAACTCTCGTAAAAATTCTTAAAAAATTTTGACAATAGTTTAAAAATAAATAGAGGGAAACAACGTCCCTCTATTTTTCTTATTATAAATTTTTAATATGTTTTGCTGGATTTCCGGCTACAAAAGTATTTGGTGGTACATCTTTGGTAACCACTGAACCCGCTCCAACAATTGCATTGTCACCAATTGTAACCCCGGGTAAGATAAGCGTATTAGCACCTATCATTACATTAGAGCCGATATAGACATCACCCAATCGGTACTCATCAAGCAAATATTCATGGGCCAAAATAGTTGTATTATAACCGATAATCGTATTATCGCCAATATGAATCTTTTCCGGAAACATGGTATCCATCATAACCATCAAGGCGATAGCTGTCCTCTTGCCGACTTCCATTCGCAAAAATGTACGGTAGAGCCAGTTTTTAAGAGGTAACCAAGGAGTAATTCTAGCAATAGAGATAATGATAAAACTTTTCATTATCTTCCAAAAACTCACAGTTTTATATACTTGCCAAAGAGAATTACTACCATGTACAGGATACCTAGTGGTGTTGCGCAATTTCTATCATCCTTTCACAATCGACAAAAGCTCCCGCATATCATCAATTATATAATCTGGATTATAACCTCTGATAAAATCTTTACCTTTAATACTCCAGCCAACACCTATAGAAGTAATCCCTGCATTTTGTGCCGCCTGAATATCATATTGAGAATCTCCTAGCATTAGGGTAGTTCTAGGATCTGCTTCTAGTCGTTCCATCGCAAGTATAATTGGATCAGGTGCAGGTTTATGTAATTCTGTATCCTCATAGGCGATAACAGTACTCATAAACTTGTCCAATTCAAACAATTTCAACCCCATTAAGGCAGTAGTACTCATCTTAGTAGTCACTACTCCTAACTTAGCACCAAAATCATATAATTGGGATATAACTTCCTTGACATGGGGAAATTCTTCGACAAAACGATCATGGTTTTTTATATTGTGTTCTCTATAAGTTTTGACCATTTCAGGAGCCAATTCTTCATTCCCTAAAATAACCATTTGATCGTGAAGAGGCTTTCCAAAATGCGGAATAAGTGACTCCCTATTATACTTGTTAGGAAAATATTTTTCCAAGGTATATAAAAAGGAGTTAATTATTAATTCATTTGTATTAATTAATGTTCCATCTAAATCAAATAATATTGTTTTATACCTCACTTAACTTCTCCTTCGAAAATCATAAGCTCAAATTTATATTGATTGATTTGTATGATTAATCTTGGTATTTAGTTAAATCTTTTGAATAAAACTTTCTATAAACGATATATATTGCTGAGATTATAATCAGAGTTATGCTCATTAATTGAGCTATTCTTACATTGCCATATGACATTGCTCCAGGCTCAAAAAACATTCCCATTGGCTTCCATAAAAATTCCATAGTTTTAGCTAGCCAAATTGGACCATCAAAAGCAAGACTATCTGTTCTTAAACCTTCAATGAAAAATCTACCTACAGAATACCAAATAAAGTAACTTGCTATAACTATACCACGCTTAGGATTTCGATATCTAAGCCAAATCAAGAAAATAACTCCTAGAATATTCCAGATGGATTCATAAAGAAATGTTGGGTGATAATAAACTCCATCAATATTCATCTGTGAGATTATAAATTGTGGTAAGTTAAGGTTCTGTAAAAATTCCAGTGAAACCGGTCCACCATGAGCTTCTTGGTTCATAAAGTTGCCCCATCTACCAATTGCTTGACCCAATAATAAACTTGGGGCAGCAATATCTGCCAATTTCAAGAAGGATACACCCTTTTTTCTTGCAAAAATATATCCAGTTAAGATAGCACCAATTAAAGCACCATGGATTGCTATGCCACCACGTCTAATAGCAAATATCTCAGAAGGATTTGCTGAATAAAAATCCCAGTGAAATAAAACAAAATATAATCTAGCTCCAACAATCGAAATAGGGATCGCAAAAATAAGTAAGTCCATTAAAATATCCGTGTCAAAATCGACACGCTTAGATTCATAAAGTGCCAATAGCAAACCAAAGACAGCTGCGGAACCTAAAATAATCCCATACCAGTATACCTTCAACCCACCAATCTGAAATGCAATTGGATCAATTACTCCATTCATTATTTACATCTTCCTTTCTCTAAAGTTCATTCATATCCATTTCATCCGTTAAACGTGAGGATAATTCCCAAGCAGCATTATATCCCATCGACTTCAAACGATAATTCATTGCGGCAACTTCGATAATCGCTGCAAGGTTCCGGCCAGGACGAACTGGAATAGTATTCACAGGTAATTCTGTATCAATGATCTTTATCTTTTCCTCATCTAACCCCAAACGTTCATAGCTCTTATCCTTGTTCCACATTTCTAGCTTAATAACTAAAGTTAATTTTTTACGAAGACGTACAGCTCCAGCTCCAAACAAAGTCATTACATCAATTATTCCTACTCCTCTAATTTCCAGTAAATGTCTAATTATTTCAGGAGCTGTCCCAATTAATTCATTATCGGCCGTTTGGGTTATTTCAACCACATCATCAGCAACTAGCCGATGCCCTCTCTTTAACAATTCTAACGCTGTTTCACTTTTACCAATCCCGCTATTACCGACAATCAGTACACCAACGCCATATACATCAATCAGTACACCATGAATAGTTTTGGTCGGAGCTAATCTACCCTCAAGATAATTTGTTAATTTGCTTACAAAACGAGTAGTGCTTATTGTCGTCCGTAAAATCGGAATTTTTCTTTCCTTTGCAACATCAACTAACTCAGAAGGCACTGGCAAATTATGTGCAATGATAATACAAGGGGTATCCTCTTGACACAGATGAGTCATCCGTTCTCTCCTTATCTCTGAACACAACCCATCCGAAAATGTTAATTCAGTTTTCCCTAAAATCTGTATTCTTTCAGAAGGGTAATACGTATAAAATCCTGCCATCACTAATCCTGGCCTACTGAGGTCACTTACCGTTATCTTTCTGTCTAAGTCAGCTTCCTCATTGATTAATTCTAGCCCAAAATATTCCTTTATTTCCCTCACTTTTAATTTTGTCGGCAATTGATATCTCTCCTTTTGATATAGTAATAATATACCTTAACATTCTAAAATTTTCTATACCAAAAAATACTTTCATTGATAATTCAGCTTTGATTCTCTATGTGAAGGAGGTTTTTGAATATTGAAAAACCTCCGCCAAGATTGAATAGCGAAGGTAATAAACTCTATAAAATTATAATAATGCTTCTTCTGTATCTTTATCAAAAATATGAATTTTGTTTAAGTCCATTGCTAGCTTCACACTTTCCCCTGCCTTAACTTGAGAGCGAATGTTGATTCTAGCCTTCACAGTATCTTTCCCAATTCCGGATAAATATAAAATCATTTCTGATCCCATATTTTCAGCAATATCTACTGTTGCAGTAAATTGACTATTTGGCGAAGATTCTAAGAAGATAAGTTCGTCATGAATATCTTCTGGTCTGATACCTAGAATTACTTCTTTATCTTCATAACCTTTTTCACGGATTGATTTCGCTTTACCTTCTGGAATCTCTATTGTTAATCCTTCTGTAACAAAGGATAAATAGCCATTTTTCGAAACTAATTTACCTGAAATAAAGTTCATTGGAGGTGAACCAATAAACCCAGCTACGAAAATATTTTTTGGATTATTATAAATTTCTGTTGGTGTGGCTACCTGTTGAATTACGCCATCCTTCATTACTACAATCCGATCTCCCATAGTCATCGCTTCAGTTTGGTCATGGGTAACGTAGATAAATGTAGTCTGTAGGCGTTTGTGTAATTTACTTATTTCTGCTCTCATTTGTACCCTTAACTTTGCATCTAGATTTGAAAGTGGCTCGTCCATAAGGAAAACCTGTGGCTCTCGAACGATCGCTCTACCTAAAGCAACACGCTGCCTTTGTCCACCAGATAAAGCTTTTGGTTTACGGTCCAATAAATGCTCGATATCAAGAATTTTTGCTGCTTCATGAACCCTTTTTTTAATTTCTTCCTTGCTAAATTTTCTTAGCTTTAATCCAAATGCCATGTTTTCATAAACATTCATATGAGGGTAAAGAGCATAGCTTTGGAAAACCATTGCAATATCACGATCTTTAGGAGCTTTATGATTTACTAATTCATCACCAATATAAAGCTCTCCTTCAGAAATCTCTTCTAGTCCAGCAATCATTCTTAACGTCGTAGACTTACCACAACCAGAAGGACCAACTAAAACGATAAATTCCTTATCCTCAATTTCTAAATTAAAATCTTTAACGACTTCAACATCACCATAACGTTTATATATATGATTCAATTTTAATTTTGCCATTAATAAACCCTCCATCTATCATTTGTTTATACTGATTGTAGCCCAATTATTTAGAGTTATCTATTCGCAAATTCCACAATTATTGATTATCATTCTTGTGCATACTATCTAAACCATCTTTTAATAGGAGGATTATCTTTATTAAAAAGGCATCTTTGATCTTCTTGGCATCTAATCCTATTTGCTGTTTTACCTTGTCTAAACGATATTGTAAAGTATTGCGATGAATGAAAAGTCGTCTGGCTGTCTCACTCATATTAAGACTTTCTTCAATAAAAACTTCCAATGTTTTAAGTAATTCATTATCAACTAATTTATATTCAGCTAAATATTTATTTAGTTCTTCTCTAGGAACCTTAGCAATTATTCGTTCAAGTTGATGACTCCAAGGAGTAAAGAAGGAGATCTTGGGCCATAGATTCATTACCCATTTCTCATCATCTAATAACTGATGTCCAAAATCCACAACATCTTGTAGGCAAAATGCTGGATATTGAACCCCAACTTTCACTTCTTCGTCCCATTCATTTTGAAGCATTTCAAATATACCTTGAACAAACTCACTAATATCATCTTTTTTTTCCTTAGAAAACTGTAATTCCATGTTAGAAACAATAGTCATCATCGTTGATGTTGAAATAGTAACAGTAAATAATTCAACATTTAAGTATGAGGAAATCAATTTAATAAATCCATCTTCCCAACTACCCTTACTTTGTTTGATAAATATTAATGGTATCCAACCTTGACTCCAATTCATCGAGTTGAAATATCTACTTGATTCATTCTCAATGTACTTCTCTTTTGATTTCCATTGTCGATATAACCATTCAGTTAGATTGTCTTCCTTTGATTCATTTTTCACTAATAAATCTTTAAGAGTATTTACTATTTCATAAACCTCTTCAACTGTTAACAAATCCTTATTATGTCCAGTTTTTAAATATATCCGTGCATCTTCTTTTTCCAACAGTAATAAAGCATTCTGATCATCAACCATATTTTCAATTTCTTGGAGAGGAACTCTAATAATCTTAATTTTATCTTCTTTCATCACTCAATTCTTCCTTCAAAATGAATTTCTGTAATACTTCCCACACTCCATGGTCATTATTGGTTTTTGTCACATAATCAGCAATCTTTTTAATATCAGGATTTCCATTACTCATCGCAACTCCTAATCCAGCAATCTCGATCATATCTTTATCATTATAGCTGTCACCAATAGCAATCACTTCTTCTAAATTTATTCCTTTTAAGTTAGCCAAATACTTAATTGCTTGTCCTTTAGTAGCCTCTTTGTGGGTAAATTCTAAAAAGAATGGTTTTGAGATAGTGATATTAATTTCTTTTTGAAATATCTGATTAAATTCTTCTAGCATTTTTTTTATCTCTTTTGGCTCATCAATCGTCAAGACCTTTATTGGATCCTCTTTTGACTGGTTAATGAGCTCGATTAAGTCATCTACAATGTGATAGTTAACACCAGAAGCTTTGCTGTAATTTATTATGTATTCATGTTCTGCTTCAACGTATAACTCGTCGTTTAAGTAAACCTGAATTACTTTATTTTTCACCTTTAGCTTTTTAATGATATCAATAGCGATATCAGATGGTAAAAAACGTTGGTACAAAACCTCATCATCTAAAACATTTTTTACGTACGCTCCCTGATATGTTATTATAGGAACATTTAGCTCAATCTGTTTTGCATATTTTACAGCTGATTGGTACATTCTACCAGTAGCTAAGGTAACTATCACTCCTTTTTTTACAGATTCTTGAATGGCTTTGATTGTCTGTGGTGATATTTTTAAGTCATCTGCTAATAACGTATCGTCTAAATCAATTGCTACTAATTTGTATCGCATAGTATCAACCTTCCTAGTCCAATTATAACTCTCATTTTACCATAATCCTTTTTTCCAAAAAAAGAGGCCTGATTAGGCCCCATTTTTAATCTTTCGCCAGACTATTTAAAAGCCAACTTATGATTGTTGTCATTATAGCCCCCCAAAAAGCTCCACTAAAACTATAAACGACAAAACCATCGACGATCCACGCTGTTAAAGCAAAAGTAATCGCATTTATTACCAAGATAAATAACCCTAACGAAAAAATCGTGATTGGTAGCGTAAATAAAACTAAAATTGGCCGAATAATTGTATTTATTATTCCTAATATGAGTGCAGCGATCAGAGACGCTTTTATTCCTCTAATTTGAAAACCCGCAACAAATAGATCTGCCACTATTAATGCAAAACCATTTAGGATAATCTTAATAATCCAATTCATCTTGATACCCCACAATCCTAAAATTCATCCATTGGCATTATAATCATGGCTACAACATAGATTAAAATTGCCGGAACGACAGCAGTTAATGCTGCAAGTAATACAAATAACAGACGAACCACAGTTACATCCACTGAGAAATACTCCGCAATTCCTCCCAAAACACCGGCAATCATCTTTTGACTTTTAGATCTAAGTAATTTTTTCATCTACTTCACATCCTTTCCTAATCATAAAATACGTTATAATTCCGAATTAGATTCATATTATATAAATATTTATTAAATCGTATTCATATCATTTCTGATTGTTTAATATTTTCCGGTTTATCAATGTTTGTATCGTATATTTCGTTCACCTTTTTTAAGCTATACAAGAAAAATCCAATAATAAAAATACCTGTTACTAAAAATATCCTCTGAACCCCAAATTGTTTAGCCAACCATGCTGCAGGTAACATAGAGATAATTGCAGCTGAATTAACTGCAGCATCTATAAAGGAAAACACCCTTCCTCTCATTGACTCGATCACATGCTCTTGAAATATCGTACTTGCGACAACATTTAGTATCCCATTTCCAAGCCCGTTTATAACCATCAATGGAATAACAAGAATTAGTACATCAATATAAGAAATATTTATTAATGTTATTGCAAAGATTAAAGTAGCAAAGACGAGTAATTTTTCTTTGGGATATTTATTGGTAATCTTAGGAATCAATGCCATACCAATCAACATTCCTACCATATTTGCTCCTGCCAAATAGCCAATAAAAGAAGCGTCTTTATGAAGTATATCTTGTACATAAGCAAATAAGAGAACATTGATAGCTCCAGCAACGAGCATTATACTTGTAAAGAATATTAATAAGAAGCGCAAAAGTGGATCATTAATAATATACTTAGCTCCGGATTTGAGCTCTTTAAAGTATACCGAATCTTTATTGTCAAGCGATTTTAAGTCTTTGCTTTTGTGAGGAAAAGTAATCATTGAAATGAAAATGGCTGATATTAGAAAACTTGATGCATCGATAATAAAAGCACCTGTTGTACCGATAATAGACACTAAAACAGCTCCACCAATTAAACCTAATAAACTAACAATCATTTGTGTAGAACCGGATACGGAGTTTGCTACTAATAATTTATCCTTTTCTACCAACGTTGGTATACTCGCTGATTTTGCTGGGTAAAAGAAAACACTGATTGTACTTATTAAAAATGTTAATATGAAAATTATTGACATATCGGTTACTTCTAGGACAATAAATGTAAATGGAATAAAGAGGACTAAGACCATTCTCAGTAAATCTGCGATTACCATCGTCTTCTTTAATGACCACCTGTCTACTAATACACCTGCAAATGGACTAAAAAGCACCTTTGGTAAGGCGGTAACCATCATAACCGTCCCAGTTACAACGATATCACCATAAAAATCCTGAATAAGAACCATCATCGCTATAAAATGAAGTTGATCGCCCAATATCGAAACTAACTGCCCAAACCAAAGTTTAACAAAATTTTTGTTATTCCAGATCCCGTTCATAGTATACCTCCATCATTATTTTAACTTAAAACCAAAATAATAAAAAACGAGGTACTATGACAGAGTCTTAAGATGGTTTTGATCTCCAACTTTGGACGGAAAGAACAAGAATACAAACTTTAACCGAACTATACCTATTACAAATACTTATAACAAATATTTACACCAAATATTTATAACAAATATTTACACCAAATATTTATAACAAAGAGTTGTATTTTGTAACGTGCTCACCTTGTCCGTTTCACTTCCAAAAGTCGCACTTATACAAAATACAACTTCTTAATAATACAACTTCTTAATAATACAACTTCTTAATAATACAACTTCTTAAATAATACAACTTCTTAAATAATACAACTTCTTAATTTTAGGAAACCATAAATAATAAATAGCTATCTAATAGAATTTATTTTCTATAGATAGCTATTATTCAAATACATTATTCTAAGTCGATTTAGCTTTTATTATTTATTGAAAACCTCTGTTTTAATAACTCTAAAGTTAATTCATCAGTATCTTTTACGATCAAATCAGCTTCTTTCATTGAATCTGTTTTTCCTACTCCAATTGCCATCATCTTAGCAGCTTTTATAGCTAATATACCTGCTTCAGCATCTTCAATACCTATACAATTTTGATAAGGTAGATTTAATTCTTCAGCAGCAGTCATAAAGATTTCGGGATCTGGCTTACCTTTTTTAATCTTCGCTGCATCAACTACATAGTCAAAATACTCCTTGATCTGTAATTTATCAATTACTGTTTTTGCATTTTTACTAGCTGATGCTAAAGCAATTTTTATTCCATTCTCCTTAAGTTCCTTTAATAAAGGAAGGATACCAGGTAGAAGATTAGCAGGTGTGATTCCTTGAATCAACTCTAGATAATACTCATTCTTTTCCTTTGCTAACTCTAACTTTTCTTGTTCAGTTAACTTCTTGTTACCTTGGTTTAATATTAGTTCAAGGGATTCAAGCCTACCAATACCCTTTAATTTTTCATTAAACTCACGATCAAAAGGAACCCCTATTTTATCAGCGAGTTTTTTCCATGCCAAAAAGTGATATTCTGCAGTATCGGTAATAACTCCATCTAGATCAAATATAACAGCTTCTAATTTTGGAGTTAAGTTTACTTTTACTTCTTTATCTAATTCCAAAGTAAGTGCTTGATTGAGATGATAAATTGTAATAGGTTCGCCCTCTAATAGTTTATATATCACTTCTTCTTTGGTTATATTTAACTCAATCAACCGTGCTTTAAAAGTTACTTTGAAGCGGTAGCCTTTCCATCCATCTGGTATGATCGGGTTAAACTTTAATTTCCCATCAAAATCTCGTAAGCCAGCGAAACCATATACAATGGACATCCACGCTCCTGCCATTGCTGCAGAATGAATACCATCTTTTACATTACCATTATAATCATCTAAATCCATGCGAGCAGTTTGAGCAAAATATTGATAAGCCTTTTCATCATAGCCAATTTCTGCTGCAATTATACTGTGTATACAAGGTGATAGTGAAGAATCATGAGTAGTGATTGGCTCATAATACTCAAAGTTTCGTTTTTTCTCAGCTAGCGTAAAACTATCACCTTGTAAAAATAAAGCAAGAACTAAATCTGCTTGTTTTAACACTTGATAACGATAAATTACTAATGGATGATAATGTAAAAGTAACGGATAATTTTCTTCAGGTGTGTTTTTAAAATCCCAAACTGCCTTATCTAAGAAACTGTCATCCTGTGGATAAATCCCTAATTCTTCATCATAAGGGATATACATTAATTCAGCAGCTTTTTTCCATTCTCCTACTTCAATATCACTTAACCCGATTTTTTGTACTAGTGCTTCATATTCTTTTGGATATTTTTCTTTGATAAGATTAGCCATCTTATAAGCATATTCTAAATGACTCTTTGCCATTAAATTAGTATAAACATTATTGTTAACTATTGCAGTGTATTCGTCTGGTCCAGTTACATCATTAATGCAAAAACGATTACTTTTTCTTGGATTATAATTTCCTATATCCACCCATAATCTTGCAGTTTCAAAGAGCATCTCTGCTCCTTTTTGCAAGAAAAATTGAATATCATCTGTAGCATCCATATACCTCTTTAATGCATAAATAATATCCGCATTTATGTGGTATTGAGCGGTCCCGGCAGGATAATAGGCAGATGTTTCTGCACCATCAATTGTTCTCCACGCATAAAGAGCGCCTTTATGAGATAGCTCTTTTGCTCGCTCTCTGGCTTTATTTAAGGTATTGAATCGATATTCTAGTAACTTTTTACTTATTTCTGGGTTAGTGTAAAGGAAAAAGGGAAGGATATAAGTCTCCGTATCCCAAAAGTAGTGTCCCTCATATCCTTCTCCGGTTAAACCTTTAGCGCCAATATTCGTCTTACCATCTTTCCCCACAGATTGGAGAAGATGAAATTCATTAAAACGAATACTTTGCTGTAAAGCTAAATCGCCATCTATCTCGATATCGGTGCGATACCAGAACTGTTCTAAATATTGTTTTTGCTGTGCTAACAAGCTTTCAAAACCACTTATTTTAGCTTTCTCAACAGTTTGTTTTGCATTTTCAAGAAGTTTTTCTTCCGGATAATCCCTTGATGTATGATAAGAAATATATTTAGATAATTGAATCTTTTTCCCTTGCTTAGCTTCAACTATATATTTAATAGCTACCCAATCTGCTTCTAGTTCTGATTGCATTTCATATGGATTATCAGTTTCTAGCTCGTTTTCCATTGAACATACTAAAGTAAATTGGGTATTTCTTGTTCTTTGTTTAATTGCACCAAAGGAACCGAATTGTCTTTTATCTTCGGTAATAAGTACTTGTCCGGATAAAACAGAACCAGTACGAGGATCACCTGCTGTAACCTGATTTTGAACTTTACCATTTAATGATGATATTATGGTTATTTTTCCATCAAAATTAAGTGGTAATACTTCATAGGAAATAGCTACCAAATGTTTGTCATTGAATGAAACCAACCTTCTTATATGAAGCTCAATCCGTTTACCTGTTGCTGATTCCCAGGTAACCCTTCTTATTAAAACTCCATTTTTCATATCCAAAATACGTTTATAAGAAAGTATCTTCCCTTTGAACAAGTCAAATGGTTCATCATCAATATATAATTTAATAATTTTACCGTCGGTAACATTTAACATCGTTTGGCTATATTTTGCGTAACCATATGCTTCTTCACCATAAATAATTGGTTCTGATTCATAAAAACCATTTAAATAGGTGCCATTTACCGAAGTTCCTTCTGGTCCAGAATAACCTTCTTCAAAATTACCTCTCATTCCAATATAGCCATTTCCAATTGCAAAAATTGTTTCATCTTGGAGATTTGAATCTACATCAAAGGATTCTTCAACTATTTCCCATTCGCTATATGGATATATTGATTTTTTTCTCATTTTTTCTATTTTCATTGTTATCCCCACTTTTATATCTATGCCGTATCAATAATTAGCTAAATAAGGGTAGATTACTTTTTAAGCTCTTCTAACTTTTTAGCAGCCTCATTTAATACAGTTTTTACGTCTTCGCCATTAATTACTGCCTTTTGGAAAGCATCTAAATAAATCTTTTCAGCATCGGACCAGTAAGGTTTATTACCACGAGGTTCAGCATAGTTTAGTGCATTTTTAATAGCTTCAAAATATGGTTTTTGATAACCTTTTACTAATCCATAAGCATCAGAACGAACTGCTGGCCATGCCAACTCGCTTACCAATAGTTCTTGAACAGGTTTTGACATTAAATATTCCGCGAATTTGATCGCTTCTTCTACTTTCTTAGACCCTTTTGGAATACCAATTACTTCGCCACCTAAAGCATGTGATTCTTTAACTGGGCCACTCCAGCCACTATATGCTTTAATTTCTTCTTTGCCGTTTTTGTAAAATTGCGGAATATAGAATGGCCAGTTAGCTCCAAGATATACACTATCTTTTTCAAGATATTTATTCATTGTATCCCAGTTAGCAGTAGTACTTTGTTCACTTAAATAAGGATATAGTTCTTGCATAAATTCAAAAGCTTTTATACTTCCTTCATCATTTAACACATATGGATCTCCACCTGCTGCTTTAATAAAATCAAACATATGAAGGATATTGTCACCTTGAAGGTTCGCTTTAATTGCTACACGTCCTTGGCCAGTCTTTTCTTTTAACGCTTTAGCTACTTCAAGAAGTTCATCCCAAGTTTTTGGAACTTCTAAACCATATTCATTAAATTTAGCTTCATTATAAAAAGTAATTTCTACGTTAGGACGGTAAGGTAAGAATAATAGTTTACCATCAAATTCAGAAACTTCCATCATTCCAGGAATAACAGTTTCTGGAATTCGATCTTTATAAGCTGACAAATCTTCTACTAAATCACGAGTTACTAAACTGGATAGAGAGTTAACATCTTGAGCAAACATATCAATTGTTATATTTCCAGACTCCACTTGAGCCGTTAATGAATTAATTAAATCTTCCTGCTTTAGTTCAATTGCTTCAATCTTAATACCTGTCTCCTGTTCGAATGCTGGTAAAATCTCGTTTCGGAATAACTCCCACTCTGTTTCTCCCATTCCAAATGCAACTTTTAAAGTCTTAGTTTCTTTTGGTTGTTCTTCATTGTTTACTTGATTTTCATCATTTGTACTTGAACATCCTGTCAATGCAATCGTAGCAATAATCATGATTGCAAAAAATACAGTGAAAAACTTGCGGAAAGATTTCATTTCTCATTACCCCTTTTCGTATATTTTTTATTTAACAGCACCGGATAACATACCGGACTGTATATAACGTTGTAAAAAGAATGTAATTAAGATAACTGGAATCGTTAGTATAGTAGAATAAGCTGCTGCTGTAAAAAATGTTCCAGTTGTGATAACCTCATAGGTTTTTATAGGCAATGTACTAGCGACAGTCGATAGATATCTAGCATAGATAAATTCATTCCACGAATTTAGCCAAACAAATATTGCCCCAACTGCAATTCCCGGAGCAGCTATTGGAAATACAATTTTAGTAAGTGCAGAAATCCGATTAGCTCCATCAATCATTGCTGCTTTTTCAAGATCTCTAGGAATTACATCGAAGGTTCCTACAAGAATCCAAGCTAAAAAAGGTAGATTAGGAATTAAATGTGCTAATACCAATCCTAATGTTGTATCCGTTAATTGCCATGAAAGAAATCTCGTGGCGATAGGTAATGCAATACCTACATCAGGAAACATTCGCGTGAATAACAACGCTAATATAACTGTGTACTTTATTTTTTTAGGGAATCGAGATATCACATACGCAGCCGGTGAAGCTATTAAAATTGCAATAATCGTCGCCAATGTTGCCACAGTTAAACTTTTCCCAAGAGGAGCATACAAATCTCTAACTATATCTTTGCTAAAAAAAGTTTTTGTTGACTCACTTATTTCTCTTAACTTACTTAATTCTTCTAGGTCTAAGCTTATGCTTCTACCATCTTCTAGTTGAATCTTACGTAAAACACCATTGATTGTATATTGATCATCTGGAGTTAAATTCAATGTTGATCCGTCAACTCCACGAAGAGTATACCGATCAGACGAGATATGATATATTACCATACCGTTTTCAGTTTTTTTATCTGCCAGTAAGATATTTTTCCAATGCTCTAAAGTGGCATCATGAATAAGAAAAGTTGGATGATCAGTATTCACTTCCTTAGGTTCACTAATCGAGACCTTAACTAAAATATAAACTGGTGTAATCATCATAATTGAAAATACAATTAACAAAGCATAAATGATTAATCTGGTAAATTTTGTTGGACCCGTTATATGCATCAGGTAACTACTCCCTTTCTTTGCGCTCTACCAAAAACATATAAAAGATGATAAAAATAATTATAATTCCCAAAAGAATAGTTGCTGCTGCCCCTGATTGTCCATATTGATTACGGCGGAAAGTTTCATAGGCAAAAGTAGATAGAACTGGCGCATTTTTACCCGTCATAACTAATGGTAATTCGAAAATTCTAAATGAATCGATAGCTCTTAAGATGACAGCCATCGTGATAGAAGGTTTTAATAATGGTAATGTAATATTCCAAAAAGTAAGCCATTTACTTGCGCCATCTACTGCTGCAGCTTCATATACGTCTTCAGAAATACTTTCTAACCCTGCTAGCAATAACAGTATCGTTA
Source organism: Vulcanibacillus modesticaldus (assembly GCF_001730235.1). GTDB lineage: Bacteria > Bacillota > Bacilli > Tepidibacillales > Tepidibacillaceae > Vulcanibacillus > Vulcanibacillus modesticaldus. The sequence goes on from NZ_MIJF01000007.1 coordinate 25,590, forward strand.
AAGGTAAAACCTTCCACATATCTGCAAAAATAATCACAAATAAAGTCTCTATACCTCCACCTAACCAAAACGGTTGAGTATCAATAATACCGAGGCGATAGAGTAATTCATTAAAATATCCTGTTTGTCCAAATATAAACAATAATGTAGCTCCGGATACTAAAGTTGGAACACCCATAGGTATTAGCATAACAGTTCTAAAAAATCCTTGACCTGCGAATTTTTGTTTCAATAATAATGCAATTATCAAGGCAATGATCAGCTGCAAAATAATTCCTACTAATGTAATGAAAATCGTGTTGAATAAAGCACGTTCAAAATTTATATCCGCAAATAAAATTTGATAATTAATTAAAGATATTTTTCCAGTGCTTTGATCGATAAAACTTATACCTATAGTTTGTAATACTGGAATTAATGTAAAGTAAAAAATATAAAGAACTAATGGTATAAACATCGTTATCTCTAGCCAATACTTTCGGGCAAAGCTCACACTATTTCCCCCTTTCCCATAATTGTCCATATTATTTACTGAAAACGTTTACAATATGCCGAAAAAATATATATAAATCAGAGTTTCTCATCTAATTTATATATTTAATTGGATTAAATTAGAAACTGACTCTCTTTCTATAATTCTATGTGGAATGTAAATTGTATCACCCTTACATATCCTACTATCTTCTTTCTTTTGTTTTTCTATCATCTCAAATAATAATTCAACACCCTGATATCCCATTTGATATAAAGATTGATCAATAGTGGTCAGTGCTGGATTAGACATTTCTGAAATACTTACATTATCGTATCCAATAATTGAAAGCTCTTTTGGAACTTCAATTCCCATTTTACAAGCTCCTACAATACTTCCAATTGCCATTTCGTCACTACTTACAAACACTGCAGTAATTTCAGGATTCTTTGATAGTAATTCTTTAATCGCTTTTTTTCCACTTTCAAAACGATAATCTCCAAAAACCACATTTTCTTCGTTAAATGGGATACCCATTTCCATCAATGTTGACTTATATCCTTCGTAACGCGGTAAACCAGCAATTTTGTCTTCTAAAGGACCGCTAATCATTCCTATATTACTATGACCATTATCAACGAGGTATTTTATAGCATCACTAACAGCCTGATAATCGTTTACCTTAACTGCTGGAAGGTTATATTCTTTTGCCTCCGTAGCTACTAACACAACTGGTACATTTAAACTATATAAAGCTTCGTAATACTCCTTGGTAACCTCTTCGCTAGTGAAAATTACACCTTCAACCTGTTTTTCTCTCAAAAATTTTATGTAGCGTAACATTCTCTCTTTATCTTTATCGGTATTACAAATAAAAACATTACTATTATTTTTATGAACTGCATCTTCCATTCCACGAAAGACTTTAGCAAAGAATGGGTTTGAAACATCCGGAATCAATACACCAATTGTATTTGATTTACGACTAACTAATCCTCGTGCTAATGCATTAGGCTCATATCCCAATTCTCTAATTGCTTGCAGAACCTTTTTTTTGGCCTCTTTAGAAGCTAGTGGACTATTATTAATTACACGGGAAACAGTTGCGATAGATACATTTGCATATTTAGCTACGTCTTTGATAGTTGTTTTCCTCACTCTGTTTCCCCCCTAAAGAATCAAACTAACTGTAAACGTTTACAGCATTATTCTACACCCTATTTTTTAATAGGTCAATAACAATTTTGAACAAAGAATTGTATTTTGTTAAGTAGCTTTAATATATTCATCAATTTCTTTATTGATCCTAGCCCGATCCCTTTCAATTATTTGCTTTAGATATTTACCAGTATAAGAATCCTTTATTTCTACTATTTCTTCTGGAGTCCCTTGGGCCATGATCGTTCCTCCGCCATCTCCACCTTCTGGACCTAAATCTATAATATAATCAGAAGTTTTGATTACGTCTAAATTATGTTCGATAACTAGAACTGTATCCCCATTATCGACCAATCTCTGCAGTACGTTCAGTAACCTTGCTACATCATCCATGTGAAGCCCTGTTGTTGGTTCGTCTAAGATATATAAGGTCCTACCATTACTTCTACGATATAATTCAGATGCTAATTTTACCCTTTGAGCTTCCCCACCAGACAAAGTGGTTGCTGGTTGACCTAATTTTATATAACCCAAACCAACATCATAAAGTGTCTGCAACTTCCTTTTAATTCGAGGAATATTTTTAAAGAACTCTAGTGCATCTTCAACTGTCATATTCAATACATCAGCAATAGTTTTACCCTTATATTTAATTTCTAATGTTTCTCGATTGTACCTTTTACCTTTACAAACTTCACAAGGAACATAGACGTCGGGTAAAAAGTGCATCTCAATTTTAATAATCCCGTCACCACGACAAGCTTCGCAACGGCCACCTTTGACATTAAAACTGAAACGTCCCTTTTTATAACCTCTAACCTTAGCTTCTTGAGTAGTAGCAAATATATCTCTAATATCATCAAAAACCCCGGTATATGTCGCTGGGTTTGATCTTGGTGTTCTACCAATAGGTGCTTGGTCAATCTCAATAACTTTATCTAAATGTTCTAATCCCAAGATCTCCTTATGTTTGCCAGGTTTTTCTTTAGCACGATGTAGTTCCTTTGCCAAAGCCTTATATAAAATTTGATTTACTAAGGTACTCTTACCTGATCCAGATACCCCAGTAACACTGATAAATACTCCAAGTGGAATTTTGACATTAATCTTTTTCAGGTTATTTTCTCTTGCTCCCCTAATCTCAATCCACTTACCATTTGGTTTTCTACGTTGATTGGGAATAGAGACGAACTTTTTACCACTTAAATATTGGCCTGTTAAGGATTTCTCATTAGCCATAACTTCATTAGGTGTTCCAGCTGCTACCACATAACCCCCATGAATCCCCGCACCGGGTCCAATATCAATGATGTAATCGGCCGCTAACATTGTATCTTCATCATGTTCTACAACGATCAGAGTGTTCCCTAAATCACGCATCTGTTTTAAAGTTGATAGAAGACGATCATTATCCCTCTGATGTAATCCAATACTAGGCTCATCCAAGATATAGAGCACACCCATTAAGCTCGAGCCTATTTGGGTGGCTAGGCGTATTCTTTGAGCTTCACCCCCTGATAAAGTACCTGCAGCTCTACTTAATGTCAAATAGTCTAACCCCACATTGGCCAAAAATCTTAGTCTAGCATTTATTTCTTTCAAAATTAGATTAGCTATGGTTTTCTCCTTTTCGGTCAATGCTAATTCCGTAAAAAAACGAATAGCTTCTTTGATCGATAAGTTTGTAACATAAGAAATATCATAGCCCCCTACCTTAACAGCTATTATTTCTTTTTTAAGACGGGTACCCTTACATGATGGACATGCCTTTTGGCTCATATATTTTTCTATATTATCTCTTACGTAATCTGAAGCTGTTTCCTTATATCTTCGTTCAAGATTAGGAATAACCCCGCTAAAGGGGACATTTGCTTCTCTTACAGCACCGAATTCATTTTCATAACGGAAATATATTTTTTCACCGTTTGTTCCATAGAGGATGGTATTTAATTGCTCTTTGCTTAATTTTTCAACAGGTGTATCAAAATCTACCCCCATATGTTCGCATAATGCTTCTAATAATTGAGGATAGTAGGTTGCATTACTACCAGCCCATGGTTCAATGGCACCTTCTTTTAGAGACTTGGTTTTATCTGGTATTACTAAATCTGGATCGATCTCCATTTTACTACCTAATCCATCACAAGTAGGACATGCCCCGTAAGGACTATTAAACGAGAACATCCTCGGTGCCAATTCATCCATACTAAATCCACATATTGGACAAGCTAATTTTTGACTAAATAGTAATTCTTCTTCCCCAATAATATCCACTTTAACCTTACCATCAGCCATATTAAGTGCTGTTTCTAACGAATCGGCTAATCGGGCATCAATCTCCGGTTTTAAAATAATCCGATCGACTACAACCTCGATAGTATGTTTTTTATTTTTTTCAAGAGAAATCTCTTCTTCAATGTCTCTATTTTCTCCATCGATCCGAACTCTAACAAATCCTTTTTTCTTAATATCTTCTAAAACCTTGATGTGTTCTCCCTTTCGTCCTTCAACAATAGGAGCTAATATTTGTAGTTTAGTTCTTTCGGGATATTTTTTGATTCGGTCTACCATTTGCTCAACAGTCTGTGAGCTAATCTCAGTACCATGGGTTGGACAATGTGGTTTACCGATCCTAGCATATAATAGACGCAAATAATCATAGATTTCTGTAATTGTTCCCACTGTCGATCTAGGGTTACGGCTAGTTGTTTTTTGATCGATAGAAATGGCAGGGGATAAACCTTCAATTGAATCAACATCTGGTTTATCCATCTGCCCTAAAAATTGTCTTGCATAAGCAGAAAGGGACTCGACATATCTCCTTTGCCCTTCTGCATATATGGTGTCAAATGCCAGTGATGATTTACCAGAACCACTTAATCCAGTTAATACCACAAATTTATTTCGAGGAATCGATACATCGATATTTTTTAGATTATGAACCCTCGCCCCTTTTATTTCAATCCTATCTCGTCCCATAACTACACTCCTTCTGCTTTGAGCTCTAACAGTATATCCCTTAATTCTGCAGCTCGTTCAAAGTTGAGTTCTTTTGCTGCTTGTTTCATCTCTTTTTCAATTTTTTCAATTAATTTAATCCGTTCTTTTTTACTCATTTTTTTCTGCTTTTTACCTGCTTCGTATTCCGGTTTAGACTCTGCAACCTTAACTGCTTCGATGACATCACTAACCTTCTTACTTATCGTTTTCGGAGTAATACCATGCTTCTTATTATATTCCATCTGAATTGATCGACGACGTTTGGTTTCTTCTATTGCTGTTCTCATGGAATCAGTTATTTTATCAGCATACATTATAACCTTTCCGTTAGCATTTCTAGCAGCACGACCAATTGTTTGGATTAAGGACCTTTCTGATCTCAAAAATCCTTCTTTGTCGGCATCTAAAATCGCAACCAGTGAAACTTCTGGAATATCCAGTCCTTCCCTTAGAAGGTTAATTCCAATCAACACATCAAATTCTCCTAAACGTAAACTGCGAATGATTTGCATTCTTTCTAGTGTCTTAATATCAGAATGTAGGTATTTAACTTTTATTCCTACTTCTTTTAGATAATCTGTTAAGTCTTCAGCCATTTTTTTTGTCAATGTTGTTACTAAAATACGTTCATTTTTTTCTATGCGTTGATTAATCTCACCGATTAAATCATCTATCTGGCCACTAATCGGACGCACTTCTATCTCGGGATCTAAAAGCCCCGTTGGACGAATAATCTGCTCTACTACTTCTGGTACTCGTTCTAGCTCATATGGCCCAGGTGTTGCCGAAACATAAATAATTTGATGAATATGTTTTTCAAATTCTTCAAATTTTAAAGGGCGATTATCTAACGCAGATGGTAAACGGAAACCATGATCTACTAAAACTTGTTTACGTGCTTGGTCACCGTTATACATCCCCCTGATTTGAGGAATGGTTACATGAGACTCATCAATTATCATTAAAAAATCTTCAGGAAAATAATCCAGCAAGGTATATGGAGTTGATCCAGCTTGACGACCTTCAAGATGTCTAGAGTAGTTCTCAATCCCTGAACAAAATCCTACTTCCGCCATCATTTCCAGATCATATCTCGTTCTTTGTTCTAAACGTTGTGCTTCTAAGAGTTTTCCCTGCTTTCTTAATTCCCTCAACCTTGCTTCTAACTCTGCTTCAATACCTTGGATTGCTTTTTTCATCTTTTCTTCTCTGGTGACAAAGTGGGAAGCAGGAAAAATAGCAATATGTTCCCTATCACCGATTATTTCTCCCGTAATTACATCAATTTCACGGATACGCTCAATTTCATCTCCAAAGAACTCTACTCGGACGGCTTGTTCACCTCTTGAGGCTGGAAAAATTTCGATTACATCTCCCCGTACTCTAAAAGTTCCACGAACAAAATTAATATCATTTCGTTGGTACTGAATATCTACTAATTTACGTAATATTTCATTTCGATCCCGTTCCATACCAACCCTTAAAGACAAAACCAAATCTCGATATTCATTTGGTGAACCTAAACCATAAATACTGGATACACTAGCAACAATAATAACATCTTTTCTCTCAAATAACGCACTAGTGGCTGAGTGACGTAACTTATCTATTTCTTCATTGATTTGAGCATCCTTTTCAATATAAGTATCAGTCTGTGGTACATAAGCTTCTGGTTGATAATAATCATAATAACTAACAAAATATTCAACCGCATTATTTGGGAAAAATTCCTTAAACTCACTTGCTAACTGAGCCGCCAATGTCTTATTATGTGCGATAATTAATGTTGGTTTATTTACTTGAGCTATCACATTAGCCATCGTATAAGTCTTACCAGTCCCTGTTGCTCCTAACAGAACTTGATGTTTTCTATTTTTTTCTATGCCATTAACTAAAGCTTTGATCGCTCTAGGTTGATCTCCTTGAGGTTTAAATTCAGATACTAATTGAAAAACTTGTTCCATACTATACTCCTATAAAAAATTAATTTTAATCACAAAGAACAAACGTTCTTAATTGCTTATATTATATCAAAAAAAATTTTTTAATCAAATAATCACACTTGATTGGGCTATTATGGGCAAAAAAAAAGAGCAGTGCTAGGACTTAAAAAGCTCCCATCCTCTCTTTTTGGCAATATCTTTCATTTCATTTGATGGATTTACCACAACCGGATGTTGCACATATTCAAATAGAGGTATGTCAGATTCACTATCAGCATAAGCCCAAAGTTCTTGATTTTCGTATCCATTCTCAGTAATCCATTTTCTCAATTGATTAACTTTATTTTCCCCTTGGTTGATCATCCCTATTTCACCTGTACAGATACCTCTCTCATCAAAAACCAATTTAGAACCGATTGCCGCTAAATCCAAACCTAATCTCGCCACCAAAGTTTGCAAAAATGGTTGTAGAGAAGCTGATAAAATAATAACTTTATCACCGTTATTAATGTACTCTTTTATTTTTTTTAATAATTGTTGATTGATTTCTAATACACTTTCTTCAGCAAGTGCATTAAAATATTCCGCAATTTCATTTTGATGTTTTCCTTTAAAAGTCATGGCAAAGGCTTTAAAAAACTCTATCTTAAATCCATTTTTTCCTTTATGAAAAGCTACAATAGCACCTTTTAGTACTCCTTTTGATATAGTCCACCAATCCTTTAAAGTGAAGTTCTCTTTGGTTGCCTTAACCGTTCCTTTCATTGAATTACCTTCATAAAGTGTACCGTCAAAATCAACAGCAATAATTTTCAAAAAATCACCCCCAAAACTATTATTTGGTATTTACAAGTACATTAAGCACTGTGTGACGTTTTATGAATCTTTTGTTTTAATAACTCTAACAAACTAGTATTTTCAACTTCAATGTAATAAGGAGCATTATCATCAGGAGCTAAGATAATTCCCAACTGATAATGGTCTCCATCATAAATTGAATGTTGGGTAAACTTCAGATGTCCTTCAAGGTTGATAACTTCTAATTTAACAAAAGCCGATTGACGTTGTAGTGCATAGTACAACTCTTCAATACTAGTCACAGGAACGCCATTTACCTTTTTAATTACCTCTCCCGGTTTTATTCCCATGCGCATCGCTATACTATCTGGTAATACAGCTAAAACCTTTAAACCATCTTTAGGGTGCACATAGATTGGCGGCATCGTCTTCTCCTTTTGTTTGCCGAAAAATAGAATAATTTCATGGGCAAATCCTGCAAAAAATGCAGCTACAATCTGAAATGCTACCCACTTTTCAGCGATAAATGCCATCCCTAATAAAACTAGACTGTATAAAAGTAGATAGTTCGAAGTTTTTTTACTCTTTTCAGAGGGAGAATTAACTGAAGTTAAATCGGAATAACCTATCATTGCCGGAACAGGAAGAATGGTTAAGCCAACCCCACTACCGATTAATGGCCACCATGAAAAATCCAACTGAATACCAGCATCAATATTTCCAGTAGAGACAACTAAGAATAATGGTAATAGCCAATAGGATTGAATGTGATGTCCTCCAACTAACTTCCCACGCTTTGTCTCTAAAAACAAAGGTGTTGCCTGTTTACTTGCTTGTAATCTAATTAAGATCGCTTCAACTAAATGCAAAATGGCAACAATCGCTATAATCGAAGGAATTTGAATCTGATTTATTCCTTCCAATATCGGAGTTGTCCACGAAAAGGCCGGATTATTAAAAAATTGGATTTTTGATAAATCAAATAGTTGAAATACTCCAGCAACTACCCCAATTATTCCAGTGGCATATGATAAACAAAGGAACCTTACATTAAAAAGTATTAAGACAATTGTAATTACCCATATTAATAGCGTATCACTTGGATGGAGGACGATTCCTAAAACAATCATTAACGAGGAAGTTATAATTCCACCTAATAATCCATACCCCAAAGAACTAAGTACTTCTTTTGGTAATGAATGAATACGAGAACTAAATAGTTTGCGTTCTAAGGTAATTTGTCTACGATATTGTAAAACTATTATTAATACTCCAACATAAAGCATTGGGTGAAGGAATATTTGAGGAATTTGATTCAATACCCCTATTAAGACTTCCATTCGGCTCCCTCCTTATTTCCATCCTTCCAAAAGAAAAAACCACTATGCATAGAAACTAAATATATACTTTAGTTTCCAACTGCATTAGTGGTATTAATTCGATAAAAGAAAATAGTTTCCTGCCTATTGAATTAATTTTAACAAAGTCTCAATTGACACTTGCAATTGTACATCAGCTTTTGGATCTTTAATTCGTTTAACCAGTGTTTCTTGAAGCATCATTGCTGTTTTTGAATCAACCACACCTGTAACCTCAAGGCCATTAACTTTTTGAAATGCCTTAACTGCTGACTCAGTGCCCTTATCAAAATACCCATCATTTCTACTTGGATTATATCCCAATCCATCTAAGATTAATTGTAGATTTTTTACATCATTGCCATTCATATCTAATTTTAGATTGACATCTTGAGGAAATGGCGTTGCATTGAAATAATCAGGTTGTGTAACCTTAACGTTTGGCACAACACCTTTTTTATGAATCCAATTACCATTTGGAGTCAACCATTTAGCAATCGTTAATTTAATATTACTTCCGTCTGTCATTTCAAATACATTCTGAACTGTTCCTTTACCAAATGATGTCTCTCCAACGATTGGATAATTTCCTGCTTCTTGAAGAGCTGAAGCCAAAATCTCTGATGCACTAGCACTTCCGCCGTTGATTAGTGTCACAATTGGGTACTTAGCTTCATCTAGCTTGGAATTGTATTTTTTTCGGTTCTTATACTTATCTTCTATCTGAACGATGATGCCTTTATTAGGTACTAGCAAGTTTCCAATCTCAACAACACTTTGTAGGTAACCACCAGGGTTGCCTCGGAGGTCGATGATTAATCCTTTTATTTTTTGATTTTCTAGTTCAGTAAGAGCTTTTTTAAATTCAGTGGCTGTTTTTTCTCCAAAGTTAGTTATTTCAATCTTACCAATTAAGCCTTTTCTCGTTGAGATTGTACTTGAATGGACTGTTTGAATTGGAATTTCATCCCTAATAACAGTTATCGTTATTGTCTCAGTAATACCTGGACGGACGATTTCCAATTCAGCCTTGGTTCCCTTAGGCCCTCTAATCTTATTAACTGCTTCATATAGACTTAATCCTTCCAATGATTCGCCATTTACTTTAATAATCTGATCACGTGGTTTAAGTCCGGCTTTTTCAGAAGGACTCCCTTTGATTGGTGCAATAATAGTTACTCTTCCATTTTCCATCGTTACTTCAGCGCCTATTCCTTCGAAAGAGTCCTTTAGAGAACTGAAAAATTCCTTTGCTTCCTCAGCATCCATATATGTGGAATGTGGATCATCTAAAGCCTGAACCATTCCCAAAATGGCACCATCAATTAATTCTTTTTCAGTTTTTTCTTCTACATAATCACTTTTAATCTTCTTATAAGCCTCGGCAACAATTCTTAATTCCTCAGGAAAATCTCCGGATGATAAAGAAGGTTGTTCAACCAATAAAAATGTTGCTGAACTACTAAGAATAATCGTTAATATTAACAAAATAGCTACCGTTCTACCTCTAAACACCATTATTTACGCCACCACCTTTTATTCCTGCTTACATTATATGATGGGCATGTACAAAATATTAATCTTTAAATATAAAGGCGGTAATTACTTGATTTATCTAGGTATATAATCCCACGGACTTACAGCTTTGTTATTCTTTCTCACTTCAAAGTGTAGATGAGGTCCGGTTGATCTACCTGTAGAACCTACTTCAGCAATTTTTTGCCCTTTACTTACTTTTTGCCCAACTTTAACCATAATTCCACCATTTCTGATGTGTGCATATAGGGTCCAAATTCCACTTCCGTGGTTAATGATAACTGTATTACCAAAGCCCCTTACGTACGACGCAACAATAACAACTCCATCTGCTGCAGCAATAATATCTGCTCCATAAAGGGTGGCAGTACCGGGCGCTCTACCTATATCTAACCCTTTATGTCCCTTTTCTACCCCTGTTATTGGATCTTTACGCAATCCAAAGTCGGAGGTAATACGAGTACTAGCGGGAACAGGCCACACAAAAGCTGCTCCATTATACTTCAGTTCATATTGTTTTCTTAAAAGTTCAGCCTCTTTCTCTGCTAATTCATCTAGTAGTTTTTCTTCTTCTTCCTTATATTCTTTTAATTCTTGTTCAGCTTGATTAAGTGTAGCAATCTTAACTTTTCTTTCTTTCCGTTTTGCTACTAAAGATAGTTTAATTTTCTCAGCTTCATCATAGAGGTTTCTTAAATTAGCTAAATGCTCATCAATCTCTTTCTTCTTAGCTTCAATCGTTTTTTTATCTCTTATATTATCTGTCAAAATTTTTCTATCTGACTCAACAATCTTTTGTAACGCCGAAAATCTTTGTAAAAAGTCAGCAAAATTATTTGAACCCAATAAAACTTCTAAGTATTGTACATCCCCTTTACGATACATCAATCGTACTCTAGTTTTTAAGAGTTTTTTTCTTTTCTCAACCCTCTTAGTAGCCTGTTCCAACTCATCAGCTGCCGTCTTAGCTTTAGCTGTTACATCCTCAATTTCTTGTTCTAAAGAGAATAGCTTTTGTTCAGTTTGATCGATCTCTAATTCTATTGAGATAAGCTCCTTTTCGATTTCTTCCTTTTCTTGTCTAATTTCCGCAATTTGGGCATCAATATTCTGAGATCTTCTTGCAGCTTCTTGTTTCTTTTTTTTGATTTCTTGTATCTGCTGATCTAGTTTTTGCCATTCACTTCCAGCTTTCACTTCAAAACCTGGTATTATTAATGTAATAAGCAAAGTGAAAACCAAGACAACTGAGAGCACCCGATTCTTCTTCATAATTACGATACCTCTCCTTTGATCCATTTATATCTTTAAGAAACGATGCACTGACATCATACTTCCCCAGACTCCAATGAATACTCCAATACTAACTAACAAAATAGAAATCTGATAGGCTAGAGGATAAAGTGGTAATAGTTGAAAGAAAGATAATGTTAGATTTGAATTTAATTTTTCCAATAAAAATTCGTAACCAAAAACTATTAAAACGATCGGAACTAATGAACCTAGTATTCCTAGCAAAGTGCCTTCGACAAAAAAGGGCCATCTAATAAACCAATTTGTTGCTCCTACTAACTTCATAATTTCAATTTCTCTCTTTCTAGCATAGATCGTAATTTTGATAGTATTGGCTATTAAAAACATCGCTGTAAAGGATAAACCTACAACAAATATTAATCCTATATGCCTGATCCATCTTGTGACTGCAAATAATTTGTCAACTGTTGTCTTACCATAATCTACTCCAGTAACTAAGTCGATCTTGGTGATTTCCTTTGCAATATAATCAATATTTTCAGGTTTATACGCTTTAACTATAAAAATATCGTTCAATGGATTCTCTTCTTCCAATCCTTCTAACAAATAGGCGTCTTCCCCAAATCTTTCTTTAAGTTGTTCCAACCCTTCTTCTTTTGACACAAATACAACAGATTTTACCCCGTCTATATTTCTAATCTGGTCTTCAATTGGAGATATTTGACTCTCTTCAATACTTAAATCTAGTTCTACAGTAATCTCTACTTGATTTTCTATTACCTCAGCTATGTGGTTGATATTCATTGCCAGAACTAAAAATACCCCTAATATGAGAAGAGTAACAGTTACTGCACTTACTGCTGCAAATGTCATCCAACCATTTCTAACAATGTTTTTTGTACCTTCCTTTAGATGTCTTCCAAATGTTCTAATCCTCATAGCTGTAACCACCTCTATATTCGTCCCTTGTAACTTTTCCGTCCTTGATTACTATTACCCTTTTTTTCATAGTATCTACTATTTCTTTGTTATGGGTAGCCATAACTATTGTGGTGCCACGGAAATTAATTTTTTCAAATAACTCCATTATCTCCCATGAAGTTTCAGGGTCTAAATTACCGGTAGGTTCGTCTGCAATTATAACTGCTGGATTATTAACCAAAGCTCTTGCAATTGCCACACGTTGTTGTTCCCCACCAGACAATTGGTTCGGTAATGCTGCCATTTTATCTTTTAACCCGACTAATTCTAGTACTTCAGGCACCCTTTTTTTAATAGTTTTCTTTGGTGCCTCAATCACTTCCATTGCAAAAGATACGTTTTCATATACGTTCAAATTTGGTAGTAATCGATAGTCTTGGAAGATAACCCCGATATTTCTTCTAAGTTGAGGGATTTGTCTTTCTTTTAATCTTTCTACGTTAAATCCATTTACAAAAATCTTCCCCTTTGTTAAACGTTCTTCTCGGTACATCAATTTAATAAATGTCGATTTTCCAGCACCACTTGGTCCTACAACATAAACAAATTCACCTTTATCGATTTTTATATTTATTCCTCTTAATGCATAGACTCCATTGGGATAGGTTTTCCAGACGTTGAACATTTCTATCATATAATTCACTTCTTTCCTTGTTGTATTGTGTCTTATATTGATGAAATAGAATATTATTGTAATAGATTCTACCTATTATGCTAGATTTTGTTTATTAAATTTCTAATATCGGATAAATAAACTGATAATGTCGATTGAACTGATAATGTCGAATGCTTGTCATTTCGAATGCAATATATTATTATCAATTCGACATATTCTACTGAATTCCTTTTGGTAAATAGAGTAAAATATAAATTCCACATTAATACTATTAAAATCGACATATTTCCCGGGAAAATATTGACGAAGGAAAAGGAAAAAGAGAAAAAATCACCCTTGAGCGGGTGATTGAGTGGCTAATTATTTGTTGATGATCGGATAAGTTTTCTTAAGTTTGATCGCAATCCAGGCAGAAACAAAAGCTTTTATTAAATCTCCTGGAATAAAGGCTAGATTACCAATCAATGCAGGAACTAATTTATATTCAGTTACTGCTACTAAATAAGGAATTCCAATCGCATAAACTACTAAAATTCCACCTATAATATTGAAAATAAATAATTTCCAAACATTTAATTTATCCCAATTCTTTTCTGCTAAATAACCGATAATATAAGCAGCAAGTGGCCAACTTAAAATGTATCCTCCAGTTGGTCCTAATAATTTGGTCAATCCCCCAGCTCCGCCATTTAAGACAGGAGCACCAACAGCGGCTAAAAGGATAAAAACCAATAAACTTAATCCTCCTAAACGAGCACCTAAAACAGCTCCAGCTAACATGACTCCGAAGGTTTGTAAGGTTATCGGTACCCCAAACGGTAATGGGATTGAAGGCATATATCCCAATACTGCAACTAAAGCCGTAAATAATGCGGCAAACATCATATCTCTAATCTTCAAAGCTAACACCTCCATATTCAACTAATCACATTATCATTGATTTAGATCTCATTTGTCAACCAAAAAAATGATATAGGTTAACATTTATTGAACACGTTGCAAAATACACTTTAAATAAAAAAAGAGTATAAAGAAACAAATTTGTCTCTCCATACTCCTTAATTAATTGGTTTAATGTTATTTACTTAATAATCTCTTTAACCTTTTCAATAATATGTTCCTTGGTTAGTCCATATTTTTCTAATAATTCGTTAGGCTTACCTGATTCACCGAAAGTATCTTCCACGCCTACTCGTTTTACGACAGTTGGTACTGATTCAGTAACCACTTCAGCAACAGCACTTCCCAAACCACCATAAATGTTATGTTCTTCAGCTGTTACAATTCCTTTTGTTTCTTGTGCTGCTTTTATAATTATATCCTTATCAATCGGTTTAATTGTTGGCATATTGATTACACGTACAGAGATTCCTTCTTTTTCTAATTCCTTTGCCGCTTCGATTGCAGGACTTAACATAACTCCCATAGCAATAACTGTCACATCAGCCCCTTCGTTCACTACTACTCCTTTTCCAATTTCAAACTTATAGTTTTTATCAAAAACTACTGGGACAGCTGGACGACCTAAACGGATATATACCGGACCATCATATTCAGCTGCTGCATGAATAACCTGTCTTGTTTCTTCAGCATCTGCTGGTACGATAACAGTCATATTTGGGATAGCTCTCATCATTGAAATATCTTCTACAGCTTGGTGAGAAGCTCCATCTTCACCCAAAGTTAATCCAGAGTGGGTCACAGCAATTTTAACATTTAAGTTTGGATAACAAATAGAGTTACGAATTTGGTCTCCTACTCTTAAGGTACCAAAAAGAGCAAATGTACTTACAAATGGAATCTTACCTGCAGTTGCCAACCCAGCAGCAGTTCCAATCATATTCGCTTCAGATATTCCCATATCGAAGAAGCGATCAGGATAAGTTTTCGCAAAATCCGCAGTTTTTGTGGATTTAGATAAATCTGCATCTAATACAATTACATTTGGATTCTTTTCCCCTAATTCAACCAATGCTTTACCATAGGCATCACGGGTTGCAATCTTAGTCATTTTGCTTCACCCCATTTAATTCTTCTAATGCTTGTGCTAATTGCTCTGCATTTGGTGCAGTTCCATGCCAACCAACTTGATTTTCCATAAAGGATACTCCTTTACCTTTGATGGTATTAGCAATGATCATTGTTGGCTTACCCTTTATACTTTTTGCTTCTTGAATTGCGTCACTAATTTGATTCATATCATGCCCATCAATGATGATCACATGCCATCCAAAAGCACGAAACTTTTCATCTACTGGAGCAGGATTCATTACATCCTCGACTCTTCCATCAATTTGAAGATGGTTGTAGTCTAAGAAAGCTGTCAAGTTATCTAACTTGTAATGTGCTGCAGACATTGCAGCCTCCCAAATCATTCCTTCTTGGATCTCTCCGTCTCCAAGTAAAACATAAACACGGTAATCCCTGTTATCTAATTTGCCAGCTAAAGCCATACCATTAGCTACTGATAAGCCTTGTCCAAGAGATCCGGTACTCATCTCAACACCAGGAAGAGATTTTTTGCTTGGATGTCCTTGAAGACGAGAATTTATCTTACGAAATGTCATTAGTTCTTCCTTTGGAAAGAACCCTTTTTCTGCTAGCGCTCCATAAAGAACAGGACTAGCGTGTCCTTTACTCAATACAAAACGATCTCTATTAGGATCCTGTGGATTATTAGGATCGATATTCATTTCATTGAAGTAAAGTACAGTTAAGATGTCTGCAGCCGATAGTGAACCTCCTGGATGTCCAGAACTTGCTTCTGCAACCATCTTAACGATGTCCTTGCGAATTGTGTTCGCTGTCTCCTTTAATGAAGCTAATGTTTGTTCATCAAAAGCCATTATTTTTCCCTCCAAAGTTTTTTTTCAAAGAAAACTGTTAATTATTAATATATTGTTCCCAAAAGTTCCCTTAGTGATTTTTGAAACCTTCTCCTAAAACTTCGTTGGTATTAGTTACGATTACAAAAGCTAAGGGATCAATTAGTTTTACAATCTCTTTTAATTTTGTAGTTTCTTTTTGTTGAAAGACAACCATCAGGACTTGACGTTTTTCCCTAGTATAACCGCCAACTCCATCTAAAATGGTCACGCCGCGGTCCAGATCGCTAAGAATCGCTCGGCTAATTTCTTCCTGTTTATCAGATATAATATATGCCAACTTAGAGTAATTTAAACCCAATTGAACCATGTCAATCGTTTTACTAGTAATAAATAAGGATATCAACGCAAACATGGCATTTTCTAATCCAAAAACGATTCCTGAGGTAAAGACTACTAACCCGTCCATAACTAATACAGAAACGCCTAAACTGATACCAGTAAATTTATGTATTATTTGGGCAGCTAAGTCTGTACCTCCTGTTGAAGCTTTTCCCCGAAAAACTAACCCTAATCCTATCCCAACACTTAATCCCCCATAAACAGCAGCAAGTAATAGTTGATGAGTCAATGGTTGCAAATTCCTCGTTAGATAAACAAACATAGGCAATATTATCGAGCCAGTTGCTGTTTTAACCCCAAATCGTTTTCCCAATATGATTACTCCAGCAATGAACAAGGGGATATTTAAAGACCACTGGGTAAAGGCAGCTTCAATTCCAAATTTATATTCAATGATTGTGCTAAGACCACTAACCCCGCCTGGAGCAATTCCATTAGGGTTTAAAAATAGATTGAACGCTAAAGCAATGATTAATGAACCAGAGATTAATAATCCATATTCTCTTAGATGTCTTTCTTTCACTTGATGTCGTTTCATAATTCATTTCCCCGTCAAGTATTTTATTTGAGCAACCGATTATTATTTAGGTTTTAGAAATCTTATTTCTTAAATAAGCATCTATAAAAACATCTATTTCTCCATCCATCACGGCATTAACATTTCCAACTTCTGTGTTAGTACGATGATCTTTTACCATCGAATAAGGATGGAATACGTAAGAACGGATTTGGCTTCCCCAACCAATTTCTTTTTGTTCTCCTCGTAACTCCGCTAGTTCCTTTTGTTGCTCTTCTATTTGCAATTCATACAATCTCGCTTTTAAAATTTTCATCGCTCGTTCACGATTTTTAATTTGCGAGCGTTCAGTTTGACAAGTTACCACTGTACCAGTTGGAATATGAGTAATTCGAACAGCAGAATCAGTTGTATTAACATGCTGTCCACCTGCACCACTGGAACGGTATGTATCAATTTTTAAATCTTCACCCTTAATCTCAATATCTATGTCATCATCAATTTCAGGCATAACTTCAACAGAACTAAATGAAGTATGCCTTCTACCCGATGCGTCAAAAGGAGAGATTCTAACTAGACGATGAACTCCCTTTTCAGATTTAAGATAACCATAGGCATTATGTCCCTTAATTAAGAGAGTAACACTTTTAATACCTGCTTCATCTCCAGCAAGATAATCTAATATTTCTACCTTATAACCATGATCTTCAGCCCATCTAGTATACATCCTAAGCAACATCGAAGCCCAATCCTGAGATTCCGTACCACCGGCACCAGGATGGATCTCTAAAATCGCATTGTTTTTATCATATGGTTCATTAAGCAATAATTGCAACTCAAAATCGGCAAAGTTTTTCCAGAGTTCTTTAAGACCTTTTTCGATATCTTTTAATATCGATTCATCGTCTTCTTCTATAGCTAATTCAAACATAATTTGTAAGTCATCGTACTGTTCACTTAATTTATCCATCTTTTCAATCTGATCTTTTAGATGATTTGTTTCATTAATCACTTTTTGTGCAGCACTTTGATCATCCCAAAAATCAATAGCGGACATTTTTTCTTCTAGTTCTTTAATCCGAATTCTCTTACTATCTAAGTCAAAGAGACCCCCTGATCTCCGCCAATCTTTTGGCCATCTTTTCTAATTCGTTCTTAATATCACTTTCTGCTAGCATTCCTTTCACCTCTTCTAAAATTCAAGTAACATAATAACACAGTTTTTTTCATTATTCCAATTAAAATTGCAATCAAAAAGGGAGCAATAGCTCCCAATTTTATGCCTTGCCGTGACAATGTTTGTACTTCTTACCGCTTCCACAAGGACAAGGATCATTTCTTCCAATCTTCTTAGATGCCTTTATTGGCTTTTTCTTGTTATTTTTTTCACCTGAGCCAACAGCTTGACCAACTGCAACTGCTTCCCGTTGTAAATTATCATGGATTTGTGCCTTCATGATATATGTTGCAACTTCTTCCTCAATCGCTTGAATCATCCCTTGGAACATCTCAAATCCTTCTTTTTGATATTCCTGTAATGGATTAGTTTGACCATATGCACGCAGATGGATACCTTGCCTTAACTGATCCATTGCATCAATATGATCCATCCATTTGCTATCGACTGCTCTTAGTAGGATAACCTTTTCGAACTCACGCATATTTTCGCCAAGTTCTTCTTCACGTTTGCTATATTGCTTTTCAACCTCTTCGCGGAATAGCTCAATAATCTCTTCCGGTTCTTTACCCCAAATATCTTTTTCTGTTAACGCACCTTCATTTAAGAAAGTTCTATTGGCATGTTCAATAATTGCTTTTAAATCCCATTCTTCAGGCACTAATTCTGTAGGACAATGTAAGTTCACAAGACGTTCAACAAAATTCATAATCATGTTAATGATTACTTCACGTAAATTCTCACTTTCTAACACTTCACGTCGCTGACTATAAATTACATCACGTTGTTGGTTCATTACATCATCATATTGTAATACAACCCTTCTTACATCAAAGTTATGACCTTCTACTCTCTTCTGTGCTTGTTCAATCGCCCTACTAACCATCTTGCTCTCAATCGGTTGATCTTCATCCATACCTAACTTTTCCATCATACCCATAATGTGATCAGAACCAAATTTTCTCATCAAATCATCTTCTAAAGATAAGAAAAATTGGGTTGAACCAGGATCCCCTTGACGTCCTGAACGTCCTCGCAACTGGTTATCAATCCGTCTACTTTCATGACGTTCGGTACCAATGATATGGAGTCCACCTAATTCTTTGACGCCTTCGCCAAGAACGATATCAGTACCACGTCCAGCCATATTTGTTGCGATTGTTACCATTCCGAGTTGTCCTGCTTGAGCTACTATTTCAGCTTCCATTTCATGGTATTTAGCATTTAAAACATTATGTGGAATTCCTTTTTTCTTTAACATATCGGATAATAACTCGGATTTCTCAATAGAAACTGTACCCACCAGTATAGGTTGCTTCTTATGATGACGATGTACTATTTCTTCAACAACCGCCCTGTATTTTGCCCTCTCTGTTTTGTATACTACATCTGGTAAGTCTTCACGAATCATTGGTTTATTGGTAGGGACAACTACCACATCTAAACCATATATTTTACGGAATTCTTCTTCTTCTGTTTTTGCAGTACCCGTCATACCAGCAAGCTTTTGATACATTCTGAAATAGTTTTGCAAGGTGATGGTAGCTAAGGTCATACTTTCATTTTGCACTTTTAGTCCTTCTTTAGCCTCAATGCTCTGATGAAGCCCATCACTATAACGACGTCCATGCATTAAACGACCAGTAAAATCATCAACAATGATAACTTCGCCATCCTGAACAACATAATCTCGGTCTCGTTTCATCAAAACCTTCGCCTTTAATGCTTGAGTAATATGATGATTTAAAGTCATATGGTTTGTATCATAAAGATTCTCGATTCCAAAGGCCTTTTCAGCTCTTTCCACACCAGCTTCCGTTAAAGATACTGAATTCGCCTTTACATCAACAACATAATCCTCTTCTTCACTCAAACCTTTGACAAAATGAGCAGCGGCATAGTACAAGTCTGTGGATTTTGAAGCATGTCCAGAAATAATCAATGGTGTCCTCGCTTCATCAATCAAAATACTATCCACTTCGTCGATAATAGCAAAATTTAAGGGACGCTGCACCATCTGCTCTTTATACAACACCATGTTGTCCCTTAAGTAGTCAAAGCCAAACTCATTATTAGTACCATAAGTAATATCTGCCGCGTAAGCCTGTTGCTTTTCTTGAGAAGTCATATCATGGAGATTCAAGCCAACGGTTAATCCAAGAAATTCAAAGATTTGTCCCATTTGATTTCTATCACGTTCAGCCAAGTATTCATTAACCGTAATTATATGAACTCCTTTACCTGTTAAGGCATTTAAGTATGCTGGTAAGGTAGCGACCAATGTCTTACCTTCACCTGTTTTCATTTCGGCAATTCTTCCCTCGTGAAGGACTATCCCACCGATTATTTGGACATCAAAATGTCTCATTCCCAGAACCCTTTTCGCAGCTTCCCTAACCACGGCAAAGGCTTCCGGTAAAATGTCATCTAAGTTTTGTCCATTATTTAATTTTTCTTTGAACTCTGTAGTTTTATCTTTTAGTTCGTTATCTGATAAAGAACTAATCGAATTTTCCAGTTGGTTAACCTTCTCAACAATCTTGCTAAGTCGCTTTATCTCTCTATCGTTGGCATCACCAATTATTTTTTTTATCAAACCAATCATTAAAAAACATCTCCTCTCAATATTGAAACAAAATACATACATTCCGATACCACGAAAGATTACATATTTACACCATTATACAACAAATATTTTATTTTAAAAAATCTTATCTCTTCAGCTTTTTTATATGCAAAAACCAGACAGAGTTTTCTCTGTCTGGTCAGACTGAAGACTAACCTCATGCTAAATTACCTAGTATGAGGTTATTTTTGTCAAAAATGCTTAAAATCTTGGATGAAATAAAAAATTGAGAGCGATTCGGACGTCTCTTCCACGTCCAATTCGCTAGCTTTTTCAAATTCATGGCAGCAAAAACTAACATCGCCTGCATCGAGACTTTTTTCAAACCTCTTAACGTAGTCCAACGCAAACCATGTTTCTCTTTCATATCTGCAAATACTCTTTCTAT
>NZ_MIJF01000008.1 GCF_001730235.1 Vulcanibacillus modesticaldus
TTATCTAAAGAATAGGTATCTTTAACCAAATCGTATATAAAGCTAAAGTCAATTGCTTGATCTATTTTCCTCACTAGATGATCCTCTGGTACTAAATCTTCTATTGATACTAATTCAACTTGAGTTCTTACATCTTCCTTACGTTTTGTTAACATGTTTCTCCCCTCACAAGATATTTATTACATACTTATTATACAAAAAAAGCTTGTAGATTTGTCTAAATAAAGACTTTGTCTACAAGCTGAAGCATCAGATATTCGATATATCTGATGCTTCTCTTTTTTTCCATTCTTCTTTATTCCAGTTGCCAAATCCTAATATTAAGGTTGGTTTACCGGTGGGACCCTTTATCAAATCAAAGGCTCTCATACCTACATTAAAACAATGTTTAATACTAGGAATGTTATCATTAGCAACTTTAACGTATAAACGATCAATATCTTCTAAGACTCCTGTTGTAAGTTTATAAGCAATTCCCTTCTTTCTTGCTTTAGGGTGGACAACTATTATCGCTTGCTTAAGTCCATAATTAGCTATGGCGATGACACCAATAATTCTATTGCTTTCGCTTAAATAAATATGGATCAGGTCTCCATTATCTTTGTTTAATGAAGAAAATGGAGTTTTTCTCAACCAATTTATGGCTTGTTTTGTGATATGACCCTCCCCATACTTGCTAACAAAACGAATGATATATTTGCGTAAATTTTCAGGTGTTCTGGGATTAATTTTAATCTTTTTCATCAAATCACTCCTTATTTGACGAAACCTGAGAGATATCTAAAGTACTGAATTAATCTTTGTAAAGAGATTTTTCTGATGTTTGGTTCGTCAAATTTCATGGGTTTAGCATTTGCTTCAAAAAACCAAATATTCCTATTTTGATCAACCCCAATGTCCATTGATAATTCACCTAAATTATTTTCAGATTTTTCTTCGATAAATTTGGAGATATCAATCGCGATATTTGATAATTCATCAATTAGTTTTTTATCATAATTGGTTACCCTATGGACCGATTGAATGTGTCCTCCCCGTGGTACATGTGTGGTAATACTGTTAATGCCAGCTACCCGAACTCCTATTCCAGACAAAGCCCACTTTCCTACACCGTTTTTTTGTACTAAAATTCGGAAATCATAAGGGTTACCATTGTAAGTATTAAGTTTTATACCTTGTTGAATGATGTATTTTTTGCTCTTAGTTAAGTGGTTAATTGTTTTGATAAGGGACTTGACATTATTAAATTCTTCATAATGTGTTGTTTTACTAGACTGATATCTAAGTAAATAAAGGTTATCTTTTTTATCAATCTTAAAGAAACCAATCCCGGCTTTTCCGTCAATTGGTTTTAGGTACAGCATTGGGTATCTATTTAGAAAAAATATTAAATTTTCCATGGTAAGGGTAGTCGTTTCAGGTAGTAATTTGTTAAATTTAGGAGATTCTTTTAACCATTTGTACAATGTCCATTTATCGAAAAAATGAGGATTGAAAAAGGGAATGTTTTCATTAATAAGAAATTCGATGGTTTCTTTAACCAATGGTCTATTCTCTTCTGTCCGGGATGGAATACGGTTATATATAACATCAGGTAGTGGCATTTTTCGTACTATCCATGTATTTTGATTAGGTAAGTATAAAAAGCCTTTGACTGTTTTATTTTTCCTATCAACTGATTCAGCTGTAAAAACGTAAATTAACACGCCATATTTAATTCCTGTTTTAATTAGGTCTTTAAAATTAGTTTGATTCCCCCTAAACCACCTAGAACTCTTAGTTGTAAGAATACCAACCAGTGGGCCTACTTTATAATTATGATTTAATTTTTTTAAACTAATGGGGAAAGCATCTTTATGATTAACGGCCATCTTTTTTCTGATAATCGCTGGATATAATCTATTATTAAAACCGATGACTATCGGGAGAATTCTTTTTTTAGAATTAATATTAGATAGTATTAGTTGCCAATTATTCATAGGAAGGATTTTGATCCAGGCATTTTGTGATAATTTCATCATAGCGCCTCCTTAGATGGAGGGGAATGTTTAGTTGTAAATCTTGAAAGATACATGGCATATTCCAATAACTTATTGCTCGATTTATTGCGTGCATCCTTTAGACTTGGATGTTTAAAAATTGATCTACCTGGTTTGGAATTAACTTCAAATAACCAAATTCGGTTGTTAGTGTCAATCCCGACATCTAAGCCCAATTCGCCAACGGGGCTACCAAGCTTTTCTTCTACAGTTCTAGCGATCAGAATAGCCATATTGTTTATTTCTCTTAAAATTTTATAAGTATTATTTCCATATACTTTTTCCAAATAATTTAAAGAATCAATCATTTTTCCTCCTGTTCTGAGATGGGTCGTTACACTACCTTTACCAGCTACTTTAGCACCTATTGCGATCACTTGCCATTGGTTTAAACTATCTTTGTGTAATTGGATGCGAAAATCTACGGGATTTTGATGATACTTAATTAAGTTGATGCCCTGTTGAATTAGGTAATACTGTGGTTTTTTATGTTGAAAAATATATTTATAAGCAGATGTGATTTTTTTAAATGAAACAGCAAAATTTTTGGACCCTACTCGATATTGAATTAAATAACTGTTTGATTTCCTGTTGACTTTATAAATACCTAATCCGAGACTGCCATTTGCTGGTTTTAAATAGACAATTGAATGCCTCTTTAACATGTCTTTAAATATCGAGAAAGAAGGTTTCATATAAGTTTCTGGAATGTATTTAACGGTATCTGGTTCTTGTACGAGAATTTGATACATATCCCATTTGTTGAAGAAGCCAGGGTTAAACATTTTTCCTCCAAAATTTAGATAGGTCTGTTTAAAGTTACTAATAGAAGGTTTTTTCTCAACACTACGGTTAGGAATTCGGTTATATACTACATCTGGAAATGGAACAGTGATTTTTTGCCAGTAGTTTTTACGATAGAAATAGCCATGAATAGTCTTTTTACCCCAATCAATTTCTTCAGGGGTGAAGACAAAATAATATACAGGGTATTTAGTTTCTGATGAAAGGAGGTTTTTGAAAAAGAAACCAAAGGGATGTTTGTTTGATGGATCATTAGAGAATTTTTTTCCTGTATAATCTGTGGTGTAGATACCAATGATTGGACCGATGCGTAAACCATCTTGTTCCTTTTTAATCATGATATCTTTTTTATATGGAAGTAATAGCTTTTCCATTAATGATGAAGTAATTACTATTATATTAGAATGTGAATTAAAACCACGAATGGTTGCTACTTTACTACTTGTTAATCCAAAATATATTGGAATACTTTGATTATGTTTTAGATTTAACTTTTGTAATATGTGGTTTGGTAAATATATTTTATTGGATCTACTTTTTTGTATTTTTAGCTTGACAGTAATAGAATTCATAGTATACTTCCTCCTATATATTGAAACCGCAAATTATTAATTAAAATTGTTGCTATCTATGGTTTTAGCCAAATGTTTTGTGTAAACAAGGGGTTGAATAAGAGATTTCTTTCTTTCTTCTACTTTGCCTAATAGTGAAAATACTTTTCTACCTGGTTTAGAATTGGCTTCTATTATCCAAACTTTACCTGAAAGATCAACCCCGAGATCTAAGCCTAATTCAAATAAATTTCCATGGACCGATTCGATATAGGATGGAATTGACTCTGCAAGCTGTTTTATTTGCTTCAATATTTCTTTGGCCTTTTGTTTACCAAATTGCTTAATTAACAGTGATTCAGTATTTTGGACTTGGCCGCCACCATGTAGATTTGAAGTAATATTGGCTGCATCTCCAATTCGTACTGCGCTACCAGTTATTTCCCATTTTCCGTACTGGTTCTTTTGAACTAAAACTCTTATATCATAAGGTTCATTGTTCAAAGTTATTAAATCAAGATACTGCTGAATTAAATAACTTCTTTTATCAATAAATAAATTAACCCAATCTCCTAAAATATCTTGATCTCTAATTTGTTGATTAATTTTATTATTATTTATATCACGTCCTACAATTTGGTAGTTGTTATCTTTAAAATCAATCTTAATAATACCTTTGCCGTGGCTACCTCCGGTTGGTTTAAGAACTATTGGGAAATCAGCTAACCATTGAAACAATTGAGTACTATCATTGTATATTGCTGTTTTTGGCAAGTATTTAATAAATTCAGGATTACTGGATAATATTTTGTAAACAGACCATTTACCTTTTAAGCCATTACCTAGAAAACGAATTTTTTTTTGTTCCTTTAATTTTTTAATGTACGGTTTATAGGCTAGATAAGAATGGGAAGAAGAATAGAAACAGCGATCGTAGATGAAGTCAGGTAAAGGAAACCATTGATCCTCCCACTTATTTAATGAAAAATTATATTGAAATCCTTTAACTTTATTGGTTTTCCAATCTATTTGGTTTGGATAAAAAACATAAACAATGATCTTTAACTTTTCTCCGGCTTTTTGTAATAATTTATAAAAATCTTTTTCACTAAATAAGTTTTTTGTCTTACAAACCATTATCCCTAATAATAATGCTTTCTCCATGAGTTCCACCCGACCTAGTTAATGGTAATAACAAAAAATACATTTATATATTTGGATTTTCTATTTGAAATCGGTGATGTATAAAACATATTGGATTAATCGATTGACAGATGGTCTAGGTGCATTTATTTCCCTTTGATCATCTAATTTTGATGGTTTAGAATTTACTTCAATTAACCAAATTTTCCCTGAATCATCTAAGCCTAAATCAATCCCTAATTCAGCAAAATTTCCATCGGAAGCTTTTTCAATATAATTAGCTATTAGCAGAGCTATTTTGCTAATATCCCGACGTCTAATTTTTTTAGCTAAGTCAGGATTTGCTAATCTAATAGCTGCCATAACCTTACTTTGAGTTCCTCCTTGAGCGATATTGGAAACAATATGTTGATCTCTAGCGATCCTTGCAACCATTGAGGTTAAGGACCATTTACCAGAAGAATTTTTTTGAACTAGAATTCTAAAATCTATAGGGCGATTTTGATATTTAATCAGATTTATACCCATTTGAATTAAATAATTTCTAGATAGTCTTGGCTGTAAGTATTTGTACATTTTGGTGAAAGAATTAAAAGTAACGGTTGTTGAGCTCTGGGCCCGGGTATAGTCAACTATATAACCGTTGGAAATTTTATTTATTTTGATAATTCCTCTGCCTAATGACCCGTTCGTTGGTTTTAAATAGATTATAGAATGATTGGCTAGCATCTCTTTAATGGATTTATATCCTCTATATACAATTGTCTTAGGAATTATTGTTCTTATAGGTGTTCTAATTAGGATTTTGTATACTTCCCATTTGTTAAGAAAATTACTATTGAAAAAAGTAAATGTGTATTTTTGCTGCAATTGATTAATTTTAGGTAAAACCATTTTTTCAGCTCTTCTAGAGGAAATCCTATTGTAGATTACATTTGGTACGGGAAAAGTTCCTTTCTCCCATTTTTCTCCTATAAGTCGCCATCCAGATATATCTCCTGTTTGAATATTGATATCATCAACGGTAAAAAAATAGGGCAGAATTCCATTTGTATAAGCTTTATGAGTTACTTCATTTGCAAAAGAAGTAAATTTGCCAAAGGGGGAGTGAGGTTGATTATTTTCAATTGATTGTACTAAAATACCTAATATCGGCCCTAGAATTAATCCAGTCGATTTATGGTATTTTGCATGAATTTGTATGCCATTCGGTAGTTGGAGAAGGTTAGCTACATAGGATGAAATGCGGATCAAGTTACTTTTGTTAGATCTTAACTCTAATCTAACTGACGCTGTCTTATTACCAAAAGAAAGAAGAAATGCTTTATTTATTGGAAGGTTTAATTTGTTGACGATTGTTGGATTAACGTATATCGTATTAGGTACTAAAAATTGTTGATCTATTTGAATCGTTACTAGCGTCATATCTATACTCCTTCCAAATTACTATAACTGAAAATAATAAATTGGCTACTTCATAATATGTATAGTTTAATAACATGGTGTTAGGCTATGGCCTTTATGAAAGAGAGGATGGATATAATGTATATAGTATTTTTTGCAATAATAGTTGGTGTTGTGATTGGGGCATTTACTAACTCTTTAGCAATAAAGATGCTCTTTCGCCCGTATAAACCTTGGAAAATAGGTAAATGGCAGGTGCCATTTACTCCTGGCTTAATTCCTAAAAGAAGGGGAGAACTTGCTGAACAAGTAGGTTACATGGTTGAGGAATATTTATTTACACCAGAAGGAACT
The DNA here is from genome assembly GCF_001730235.1 of Vulcanibacillus modesticaldus. GTDB lineage: Bacteria > Bacillota > Bacilli > Tepidibacillales > Tepidibacillaceae > Vulcanibacillus > Vulcanibacillus modesticaldus. The sequence goes on from NZ_MIJF01000008.1 coordinate 6,296, forward strand.
AAGAATTTTATTGAAAAGTCAGGAGTTAAGGATCAACTTTATAATAGTTTAATGGTTAGGCTTGAACATTTAAAAGATGAAGATAAAACTGTGGGTGATTTAATAGCATTAGCCTTTGGTGATAAGTGGAAGGATAGTTTGAAAAGTTATCAAAAGAAAAGACTTTTGGGATTTTTAAGAAGTGATCAGCTTGGTAATAAAACTATAGAAGAAGTGTTATCAAAAAAGACTCTTAATATTATAGACGGCTACTTAGAACAATTATCAGAGCATTTAGTTATTGGAATTAAAGAATATCTCCTTTCAGAAGAAGGACTTGATAAGATTGAAAATATTATTAAACAAATGTTTAATGGAAGTAAAATGCTAGGTTTTTTTGCAGGGCTATTGGTAGATTCTAATCAAATCCAACAAAAAATAATGAATTTTATTGAAGAAACCCTTGAAAAGGAAGAGACAAAAGATATTATTTATACTTTTATTGATAAAGAGTGGAAAATAATAAGAAAGAAACAATTACTGGAGTATCTTGATAAGTTTGAAGAGGCATTTTCTCGTCAAATAGACTATTTATATGAAAGTGTAGTAGATCATATAGATTATATAACAGTTAAACAACTAATCGAGTCTTTAGAAAAGAGAAATCTAATCAAAAGAGGATATGAATTTGGTGTTAGCTTTTTTATAGAGAGAATGGACAAATTATTTAAAGTTTTATCAATTTCTAATGTAGTGAAGGAAGAGTTAGAAAACTATTCATTAGAGCATTTAGAAAAATTGATCATTGAAGTTTCCGGAAAAGAATTGAAGATGATAACCTACTTAGGGGGAGTTATTGGTGGAATATTGGGATTAATTCAAGGAATATTATATTTAGTTTATTGATATAAATTTTTAATAGTAGGAAGGTTTTGCTAGCTCAAAAAAGAATATTGTTTTAAGAACTAAATTTCTGAAAGGAGGTGGCTTATGCAAAATCTCTATGATAAGGCTTACGAATTAGCAAGAATGATTGAAAATGATCAAATCTATCTAGATCTTAAAGAGATAACTGCTAAAGTAAAAAAAAACTCGGAACAAGTGAAGCTGATTGATAAATATCAACAATTACAACTAAAACTACAAGAAAAACAATCTCAAGGAATCCAGGTTAGTGATGAAGATTTAAGAGAAGTCAATGATCTCTACCAAAAGCTAATTTCTAATCCTGATATTAAAAAATTATTTGAAACTGAGGAACGTTTTAGCATCTTAATTAGTGATATTAGTAAGATACTAACCGAACCATTGGTCAAGATTAGTTCTAAAAATACTAATAACCAATAGTTTTTAATCATTAAGATAGGTGGGTGAAAAATGGAAGTAAGATATCATGGACACAGTTGTGTAGAATTTAGGGGAGATTTGGTTTCAATTATTATCGATCCCTTTATAAAGGATAATCCACTAGCAAGTGTTTCAGTGGATGAAATTAAGGTGAATTATATTTACATTACACATGGTCATGGTGATCATCTAGGAGATGCTATCCAAATTGCTAAGAATAATGATGCAACAATTATCGCACCATATGAGTTAGCTACTTTTTTAAGTTGGCAAGGTGTCAAAGTTCATCCCCTACATATTGGTGGTAGTTTTCAATTCGACTTTGGACGTGTAAAGGCAACACCTGCTTTTCATGGTTCTTCTTTTGTTGATGAAGAACGAAAAGAAATTGTTTATCTTGGAATGCCTAGTGGGGTAATAATTGAGTTAGGGGATAAAAAGATTTATCATGCTGGTGATACTGGCTTATTTAATGACATGAGATTATTGGAAAGAGAACAACTTGACCTAGCTTTTTTACCTATTGGTGATAATTTTACAATGGGACCAGATGATGCTTTATTGGCAGCTGTGTGGATTAGGGCTAAGAAAGTGGTACCTATCCATTATGATACTTTTCCATATATTAAACAGAATCCAACTAACTACGTGGAACGGTTAAATAAATTAGGAATAGAAGGAGAAATATTACCTTTTAATAAATGGGTAAGATTATAGTTCCCCTGATTTTGTTCTATTCAATCTAAAGGCAGCATAGACTAGTTCAGGGGTGTTTTAAAATGTTGAAAAATATTATCTATTTAATTTTTGCTTTGGCCACAGTATTTTATGCTATATTGCGAATTCCAATATTAAGTTATGAAGTTGAGGCCAGGCTTTTTAGTATAATATGGTTGTTTTTTGCTCTTCTAGTAATTGGAGCCCAACTAGAACGGTTATTAGACTATGATGAGAAAAAACAAAAAAATCTAATGAGGTTGAAGAAATATCAACTTTGGAAGCAAGAACAGAATTACCTTAGGAATAAAGCTCAAGTGTATAAACAAATAAAGGATTATAATTGATACAAAATACAATACTTAATCAAAGGTACATTAACATTAAGTGCAATTATGCACTTTTTTTTATTTCTGTTATAATGGAGAATGATACAGTTAAAAAAATATAATATAACAGTTGATTATATGAAGGTATGGTGAATATACTTGGCTACAAAGCATGAACAAATATTAAACTATATTGAGAAACTTTCAGTTGGTAGTAAAATTTCAGTAAGGCAAGTAGCCCGTGATTTGGGTGTAAGTGAAGGGACAGCTTATCGGGCGATCAAGGATGCCGAAAATTTAGGTTACGTAAGTACAATTGAACGGGTTGGTACAGTTAGGATTGAAAAAAAAGACAAAGAAAATATTGAACGACTAACATTTGCTGAGGTAGTTAATATTGTAGAAGGGCATGTTTTAGGAGGAAGAGAAGGACTCTACAAAACATTAAATAAATTTGTTATAGGTGCTATGAAGTTAGAAGCAATGATGAAGTATATTGAATCGGGTAGTTTGCTTATTGTTGGCAATCGTTATGAGGCTCATAAGTTAGCTTTAGAAAATGGGGCAGCAGTATTGATCACCGGTGGATTTGATACCAGCGAAGAGGTGAAACTTCTTGCTGATGAGTTGGAGTTACCAATACTTTCGACTAGCTATGATACTTTTACAGTGGCTTCTATCATCAACCGTGCTATCTATGACCGATTGATTAAAAAGGAAATAATGATGGTAGAGGATATCATATATGAGCAAAAAGAGGTAAATTATCTGTATGATTACCAAACAATTGGTGATTGGCAGTTATTACTGGAAAAAACTAAGCATAGCAGATTTCCTGTAGTAGACCACCAAATGAAATTAGTTGGAGTTGTAACTTCCAAGGATGTGATTGGTAAAGAAACGACTATCTCTATTGATAAGGTAATGACTAGAAATCCGATATCAGTATTACCGAAAACATCTATTGCTTCAGCTGCTCACTTGATGGTTTGGGAAGGGATAGAACTTTTACCAGTAGTAGATTCTTATCGTAGGTTACTCGGTGTTATCAGTAGACAAGATGTATTAAAAGCCTTGCAATATATTCAAAATCAACCTCAAATTGGTGAAACGATAGACGATCTTATCTTGAAACAGTTTGAAGAATATAAAATAGATGATTCAGTGATTATTAAAGGAACTGTAACCCCTCAAATGACTAACCAATTTGGTTCTTTATCGATCGGTCCTTTGACTAGTCTTATTAAAGAAGCAGCCCATAGGGTTTTACGAAAATACAAAAAGGGAGACCTCGTACCAGAAAACATTATGATTTATTTTATAAAACCAATCCAAATCGAAAATGAGATAGAAGTAAAGGCGAAAGTGATTGAAGTTAGTAGGAAGTTCGGTAAAATTGAAGTTGAAGTTTGGCATAATAATAAAATCGTAGGTAAAGCTTTAATGACTTCACAAGTCATTGAAAGGTGATTAAAATTCTTCAACCCGACACTACTGTTAGATGTCGGGTTATCTCATTTTAAATATTGATTATTCACTATCTTTATTAGGGATGAACCAGCACCCTTGAGGAGTTTCATCTATGATAACTGAAATATTTTCTCTTTCCAATTCTTTTTTAATTAATTCGATAACTTCGGTAGTTTCTGCATATGCTGAAAATCCATTCTTAATCTTATTTACTTTTGCCCTTGCTAATTCTTTTCTATTAATTATCATATATCTGCCCCCTTTTCAAACGATTATTTATGTTTGAAAAAAATTTCTTATATCTATTTTACACAAAATAATATTTTTTTGCGACTTCTGGGGTATACTATTCCTTTTTATGCTCTCTGATTACTATCCATATTTCAGTAGTAGACTGGATTGAGACAAATTTGACATTTATTTGATAATTTTTTTCTTTAATCTTATATATCCTTTGATTGAGCAACTGAAAGATAAAATCAGGAGATTTTTTTACATCTTCTATCTTTTTTCCAATCAAAAACTGGGTTTCATCCATTAACTTTTCAAGTAACTCTGTTTCTATGAAGGGATCTAGTTGATCATCATAGTGGAATTTGATAATTCGAATTAGTTGGTTTTGTTGTCGTTGTTTTCTCTCTTGTTTCAGGGTTTCATTTTCGTTTTTACAGTTTTTTAATTCCACGGTTAGTCTGTCATTAATTTTCATCAGATCATCTATCTGTTTACCATGAAGATATAAAAAGAAAAAGAAGCCTGTATAGATACCCATGATAAAGAAAATAAGGTTACGTACAAAACTTTTATGATTTTTCCAAAATACGTATCTCATCAATTTATATCCCCTTTAAACAACCAATGTAGAACTATTTCTGCTGTAAGTGCTCCTACTAAAGCCATCAAAATATAAATTATTTGTTTTATAAGTGAGGATATATTTCCATCGATGATGCTAATTTCAAAAACTTTAATGGCGTCAAAAGTCCCTCCTAGTGCAACGACTAAAGCCCATATTTTTAGTCTATCAGCGTAATCAAGCATGGTGAAAATAGGAGGTTGATTGGTTAAAAAGGCCCCTAACCCTCCAAATAGTGATCCTCCCAGCAATACACCAAATGCGATAAAATAGTACATAATAACATTTTTAATAAATTCCATTGATAATCCTTCTCCCTAACATCACTTGTCCTTTACTAATATGTATGGATATTTTTGAAGAAAATGATTAAAAAACTTTATAAGGTGCTGGTTTATTTGGTAAAGATAGTGGATGTACCATATAATTAGATATAATGGAATTATATTAAATCCGTTCGGAACTATTTTATAAAAAGGGAGTAATTATTGTGTCGAGTTTTGTCCATCTCCATGTTCATACCGAGTATAGTTTATTGGATGGTGCATCTAGAATAGAATCGTTGGTAAAAAAAGCTAAGGAATTAGGAATGAGTGCCTTAAGTATTACAGATCATGGTAATATGTACGGGGTAGTCCCTTTTTACAAAGCCTGTTTAAAGGAAGGTATCAAACCTATTATCGGTTGTGAAATATATTTAACCCCGGGGAATAGGAAAGATAGGGAATCAAGGCAGGAACAGAAAATATTTCATTTGGTTCTACTGGCAAAGAATCAAACTGGTTATAAGAATTTAATGAATATCGTATCAATCGCTCATTTAGAAGGTTTTTATTATAAGCCAAGAGTAGACAAAAAAATATTGGAAAAATATAGTGATGGGATAATTGCTTTAAGTAGTTGTATAGCTGGAGAAATTAATCACTACCTATTAAATGATCAATATGAAAAGGCTAAAATAGCAGCATTAGAATATCGTGATATTTTTGGAAAAGATAACTTTTATTTAGAAATTCAAGATCATGGATTAGAGGAACAAAAAAAAATAATTCCTCATCTAATCAAATTGAGTGAAGAGATCAAAATACCTTTAGTTGCAACTAATGATGTGCATTATATTAATAAGGAAGATGCTATAATTCAAGATGTTCTTTTAGCGATAGGAACAGGAAGTAAATTAGAAGATGACAATCGACTGCGTTTTGAAACCACAGAGTTTTATTTAAAAGATGAAAAAATGATGAGAAAAAGATTCTCTAAACTGCCTAATGCTATTGAACAAACAGCCATGATTGCAAAACGGTGTAATATTGAAATAGATTTGGGGCAAACTGCATTACCAAAATACCCTGTACCTAAAGAGGTTTCAGCGATTGAATATTTGAAAGCTTTATCTTTAAAGGGATTACAAAAAAGGTATCATAATATTACAAAAGAATTACGGGATAGATTATCTTATGAGTTATCAATTATTGAAAAGATGGGCTTCGCTGATTATTTTTTGATTGTATGGGATTTCATGAAGTTTGCTCATAAATCGAAGATTATGACAGGGCCAGGGCGTGGTTCGGCAGCTGGAAGTTTAGTAGCTTATGTTTTAGGAATTACTGACGTAGATCCGATTAAGTATGGATTGTTGTTTGAGAGATTCTTGAACCCGCAAAGGGTCAATATGCCTGATATTGACATTGATTTCAACTATGAGCGACGTGACGAAGTAATCAAATATGTATCGGAAAAATATGGTGCTAATCGAGTGGCACAAATAATAACATTCGGTACATTTGCTGCAAAAGCGGCAATTCGTGATGTAGGTAGGGTATTAAATTTGCCGTATTCTCAAGTTGATAAGATTGCCAAACTAATTCCTAACCAATTGGGTATCACGATTAAACAAGCACTTAGTGAAGTTAAGGAATTGAGAGAGTTATATCAAAAGGATGAAAACCTTAAGAGTCTGATTGACATAGCAATTAAAATTGAAGGTATGCCTAGGCATCACTCCACCCATGCTGCAGGTGTAGTTATAGCTGATAAACCTTTGACAGATTATACTCCGCTTCAAAGGGGACAAGAAGATATTTCTTTAACCCAGTTTCCGATGGGTATTTTGGAAGAAATCGGATTATTAAAGATGGACTTTTTAGGCTTAAGAAACTTAACGATAATTGAAAAAACCTTAAATTGGATTAAAAAAACTAAAAATATAGATCTTAGCTTACACGAACTTGACATAAATGATGAATTAACATATCAGCTACTTAGTAATGGTGATACTAAAGGAATTTTTCAATTAGAATCTGCTGGGGTAACAAAGGTACTTAGAGAATTAAAGCCTTCTCATTTTGAGGATATTGTAGCAGTTCTTGCTTTATATCGTCCTGGACCTATGGAGTTCATTCCTGATTATATTAAAGCAAAGCATGGTCAAAAGTCTGTAACTTATCCCCATGAAAATCTTAAACCTATCTTGTCTGATACTTACGGCATTATTATCTATCAGGAACAAATTATGCAAATAGCTTCTAAAATGGCTGGTTTCAGTTTAGGTGAAGCTGATTTATTAAGAAGAGCGGTAGGTAAGAAAAAAAGAGAGATTTTATTAAAAGAGAGGGAGCATTTTGTAAAAGGTGCTATCAAAAATGGTTATCAAGAAGGTATTGCTAATGAAGTGTATGATATGATCGTCCGTTTTGCTAATTACGGATTCAATCGTTCCCATGCTGTGGCCTATAGTGTTTTAGCATATCAAACTGCTTATTTAAAAGCACATTATCCTGTAGAATTTATGACTGCTTTAATCTCTGAATCCATGGGCAATCCGGGCAAAGTAGTCGAATATATTGAGGAATCTAGGAAAATGGGGATTGAAGTTTTACCTCCTGATGTTTTACTTAGTGACTATAATTTTAGTATTGAAGATGGAAAAATTAGATTTGGTCTTGCAGCGATCAAAAACATCGGGATAAATGTGATAGAATCAATTCTTAATCATAGAAAGGCCAATAAGAAATATAAGACGGTTTTCGATTTTTGTATGCAATCAGATAATAAGGTGTGTAATCGCAAAACGATGGAAGCATTAATACTTAGCGGAGCTCTAGATTCTTTTGGTGTTCATAGGGCACAATTAATGGCTAATTTAGATGATCTTCTTGAGCGGGTTCAAAAAAAGAAAAAGTTGCAAGATGAATTACAAATTCGCTTGTTTGATGACCTAGATAGTGAGATTGATAACGAATTTGACTGGATTCAAGTTAAGCCATATTCTAATCAAGAGCTTTTGCAAAAGGAAAAGGAAGTACTAGGTCTTTATCTTTCAGGACATCCTCTAAAATCCTATGAGACTATCTTAAATCAGTATGTGACCCACTCCTATGAAGAATTATGCTCTTTGCCAGAAGGAAAACAGGTGATTATTGGTGGGTTGATAACCGGTATAAAACAAATATTAACAAAGAAAGGAATGCCAATGGCATTTGTAACCCTAGAGATTAATTCTAATGATGTAGAACTGATTGTATTTCCGAATGAATTCCAACAATACAGGGCTCAATTAATTGATGAACAGGGAATCTTAGTTCAAGGAAGAATAAGTTATAAAGATGAGGAACCAACCATCATAGTTAAAAAAATAACATTATTATCTTTCCTTGAGAAAATTAAAAAAGAAAAACAGATAACGAGATTAATAATCAAAATATCTGTTAATAACGATAAAAGAAATAAACTAAATCAACTAAAAAATCTATTAAGCAGATTTAAAGGTTCTATACCTGTAATTCTTTATTATGAAAGGAATAAAAGGCTGATCCGGCTTTCCGATGAATATAGAATTAAATATGATGAAAACTTTAAACATTCTGTTGAAGAGCTGCTTGGGAGTGGTTCTATAATCATAAAATGAATATGAATAACCCTATAATATTTTGTGATTTTTTTTAGAAAATTCACTATTATTCTAATAATCTATTTAATTTGATTTATGTGTTTTATCAGTTTCTTTTTTGGTATAATAGGGGTGGTCAGACCACTTTTAATTCTAACAATACTTTAAAGAAATAAAATAATAGGGTTAGGGGATGAATAGCTGTGGCTACTTTAAAAGAAGAATCATTAAAAATGCATCGAGAGAGTCAAGGGAAATTAGAGGTTAAAGCAAAAGTAAAACTTGTTGATGCTCACGACCTTAGTTTGGCTTATTCTCCAGGTGTAGCAGAACCTTGTATTGAAATCCACGATGACAAAGAGAAGGTATATGACTATACCATGAAAGGTAATACTGTAGCTGTAGTCTCTGATGGTACGGCTGTTTTAGGGCTTGGTAATATCGGACCAGAAGCAGCGATGCCTGTAATGGAAGGAAAGGCAGTCCTATTCAAAAACTTTGCTGGAGTAGATGCTTTTCCAATTTGCCTTGATACCACTGATATTGATAAGATCGTAGAAACAGTTAAATTATTAGAACCAACTTTTGGTGGTGTTAACCTAGAAGATATTGCGGCACCAAATTGTTTTATTATTGAAGAAAGATTAAAAAAAGAGACTAATATCCCAATATTCCATGATGACCAACATGGAACAGCGATAGTAACATTAGCAGGTTTAATTAACGCTTTAAAAATTGTTAATAAAAAGATAGATAAAATTAAAGTAGTAGCTAATGGTGCTGGTGCATCAGGTATTGCAATAATTAAACTTTTAATGAGCATGGGAGTTAAGGATGTTATCATGTGCGATACCAAAGGTATCATTTATGAAGGACGTCCTTACGGAATGAATCCTTTTAAAGAAGAAATTGCTAAAATTACTAACAGGGATAAAGTATCTGGTGATTTAAAGGATGCATTAAAGGGAGCAGATGTATTCATCGGTGTATCCGTGGCTGGAGCGTTATCGCAAGATATGATTAAAGGAATGAATGAAAATCCTATCATTTTTGCACTAGCAAACCCAACCCCAGAGATTTTCCCAGAAGATGCTAAGAAGGCTGGGGCGAAAGTTGTTGGGACTGGACGTTCAGATTTTCCTAACCAAGTTAATAACGTTTTAGCATTCCCTGGGCTATTTAGAGGGGCATTAGATGTACGGGCAACAGATATAAATGAAGAAATGAAAATAGCTGCAGCATATGCGATTGCAGAGTTAATATCTGAAGAAGAGCTTAATGAAGATTATGTAATCCCAGATCCATTTGATCCACGTGTTGCTTCACGTGTTGCAGCTAGGGTTGCACAGGCTGCTATGGATTCAGGAGTTGCTAGAATTAATGTAGATCCAAATGAAATTGAAGAAAAAACTAAAAAAATGGCAGTCATAAAATAGATTAAATAAGTGAAAGAGGTGCGCCGATGCTTGGTGATAGCCAAAATCTTAAACTATACCAGGAAGTTCTACTAAAAATAAATGATATTATTGAGGAAGATAAGTTGACTATTGGTGATCGCTTACCTTCTGAAAGGGAACTTGCAGAACGTTTGAATGTTGGTAGGTCATCAGTTCGTGAAGCATTAAGGGCATTGGAGCTCCTCGGTTTAATTTCCACTAGACGTGGCGAAGGAACTTATATCGAAGATCATAATTCTCATCGTTTAGTTGAAATAATCTCTTTTTATGTTTTGAGAAATGAAAAAGCTAAGAAAGATTTACTTGAACTAAGAAAAATAATTGAGATTGATCTGGTAAGATTGGCAGCTGAGCGGATTACTAAAGAGTATATTCAAGAATTAGAAGAAATACTCAAACGCTCGGAAGAAAAGGTTAAATCGGGTGAAATTCCTTTAAATGAGGATTATCTATTCCATAAAACAATAGCCTTAGCAAGTGATAATAAACTTTTATATAAAATTTGGAATATGGCTATTGAATACGGGAAAACAATATTAGAGGGTTCTTTAGAGCGCAACGGAAGACCGGAAGTGTCAATCTCAGAGCATAAGAAGATTATTAGAGCTTTAAAAGATAAAAATGTTAAAGAAGCTGAACAACAAATGAGAGCACATTTAGCTAAAAGTGAATTTTATGCTTAGATTAGTTTTAAATTAAATGGAACTTGTTCATGATTTGAGAATAAGTTCCATTCTTATTAATAGTTTTGATTATTGTAAAAAACTACAGTTATTCATTTCTTGCAATAGCTGTACAGTTATAATATTATTATCAAAACGAATTGTTTATATAATAAATCATATATCATATAAATTTTACTGATGCTATTAACCTCTTTATATTCCTTTAGTGAGGTGTTATCGTGTTAAAAAATTTTTTCCATAAGAAGAAAAGGTATGCCACTATTCCATCCGAGCGTTCCAAAAAGGATATTCCCGAGGGCTTAATAGTCAAATGTAATAAGTGTCATAAGATTACATTTGCAAAGGAATTGGAAAAAAATTATCATGTTTGTCCCCATTGTGATCATCATTTAACTGTATCTGCTCCAGATAGGGTTAGGATGGTTTTAGATGACGGTAATTTTTTTGAATACGATACAGACTTAATTTCTACTGACCCTCTCAATTTTGAAGGTTATATCAATAAATTAGAAAAAGATATGGAAAAGACCAATTTAAATGAGGCAGTAGTAACTGGTGAAGGTACCATCGGTGGTTATCCCGTAGTTATTGGGGTTATGGATTCACGTTTTCGGATGGGAAGCATGGGATCTGTTGTAGGTGAGAAGATTACGAGGGCAATTGAAAAAGCGCTAGTCAAGCAATACCCATTTATTTTATTTTCTGCCTCAGGAGGGGCAAGGATGCAAGAAGGGATTTTAAGCTTAATGCAAATGGCTAAAACCAGTGCGGCATTAGCGAAATTACATGAAAAAGGTATTTTATTCATCTCAGTTTTAACAAACCCAACAACTGGAGGTGTATCAGCTAGTTTTGCTTCACTAGGAGATATAAATATTGCTGAACCTAATGCATTAATAGGGTTTGCTGGGAGAAGAATTATTGAACAGACAATCAGACAAAAATTACCTGACGATTTCCAAACCTCTGAATTTTTACTTAAACATGGACAACTAGATATGATTGTCCATAGAAAAGACATGAGAAAAACTTTAATCAAATTGATTGATATCCATCAAGTAAAGGGGGGGATGTGATGGCGTCTGAATTATCCTTTGAGAAACCCCTAATTGAATTGCGAAAAAAAATCGAGGAATTAAAGCGTTTTATTGATACTGAAGAAATCGATTTTTCTGATGAAATCAAAGAATTAGAAAAAAAAGCAGAAAAACTTGAGAAAGAAATTTATAGTTCTTTAACTCCTTGGAATAAAACCCAAATTGCTCGCCACCCGGAAAGGCCAACAACATTACAATATATTGAACATATTTTTAGTGATTTTATCGAACTGCATGGAGATCGTCAGTATGGTGATGACCCGGCTATTGTAGGTGGGATTGCTAAATTCAACGGAACACCAGTTACTGTAATTGGGCATCAAAAAGGAAGGGATACCAAAGAGAATATCAGAAGAAACTTTGGGATGCCACATCCGGAAGGTTACAGAAAGGCATTAAGATTGATGTATCAAGCTGATAAATTTAAACGTCCGATCATTTGTTTTATCGATACTGCAGGTGCTTATCCTGGGGTGGAAGCTGAAGAAAGAGGTCAAAGCGAAGCGATCGCGCGTAATTTGAGGGAAATGGCATCATTAAAAGTTCCTTTGATTTGTATTGTAACCGGTGAAGGTGGAAGTGGTGGTGCTTTAGCGTTAGGTATTGGTAACCATATTCACATGTTAGAAAATGCTATTTATTCTGTAATATCGCCAGAGGGTGCAGCAGCTTTATTATGGAAAGATGCCTCGATGGCTGAAAAAGCTGCCAATACTATGAAGATAACCTCTGAAGATGCTTTAGAATTTGGTATCATCGAAAGTATAATACCTGAACCCTTAGGTGGTGCACATAAAGATATAAAACTCCAGTCTTTAGAAATAAAGATGGCTATTGAAAAATCACTTAAAGAATTACAAAGTTTAAATGAAGAGCAACTTGTTGAACAAAGGTATCAAAAGTTTAGAAAAATTGGCAAGTTTATATCTGTGTTATGATAAATAACTTATAAGATTTCAATAAAATCTACCTATTCATGATATAATAAATATATGAGGGTACCCTAAAGGGTACACTATTTTTTATTAACGAAGGACGAAAAAAGTCCCGTATGGACAAATATGTGTATAGAAGGTACTATTTAAATATAAGATTTTATTGAGGTGATTAAAATGAAACGTATTGCTGTTCTAACTAGTGGTGGTGACTCACCGGGAATGAACGCAGCTATAAGGGCTGTAGTTAGAAAAGGGTATTATCATAATTTAGAAGTATATGGTATTTATCGTGGTTATACTGGAATGATAAATGGTGAAATCAAAAAATTAGACATTGGTTCTGTGGGAGATATTATACATAGAGGGGGAACGATTCTTTATTCTGCAAGAAGTGAAGAATTTAAGACACCTGAAGGACAGAAAAAAGCTGTTGAACAATTGAAAAACCATGGAATTGAAGGCGTAGTTGTTATCGGTGGGGATGGCTCTTTCCAAGGAGCTCAAAAATTAGCAGAACATGGTATTTTAACAGTAGGTGTTCCCGGTACTATTGATAATGATATACCTGGAACAGATTTTACGATTGGCTTTGATACAGCTATTAATACAGTAATCAATGCAATAGATAAAATTAGGGATACCGCAACTTCTCATGAAAGAACCTATGTGATTGAAGTTATGGGACGTAATGCTGGGGATATTGCTTTGTGGTCTGGTTTAGCTGATGGTGCCGAAAGCATCATAATTCCTGAAGCGTACTTTACTATGGATGAAATTATAGACCGTCTAGAACGTGGTCGTAAACGTGGAAAGAAACATAGTATAATCATTGTTGCCGAGGGTGTCGGTAGTGGAGTTGATTTTGCTAGACAAATTAAGGAAAAAACAGGGCAAGAAACTCGGGTTACTGTTTTAGGTCATATTCAAAGAGGAGGTTCTCCAACTGCATTTGACCGTGTATTGGCAAGTAGATTAGGTGCTGAAGCTGTAGAAATGTTAATGAAAAACAAATCAGGATATATGGTAGGAATAAAAAATAATCAAATTATTTCTTTATCAATTGATGATGCACTAATGCAAAAACATAGGGTAGATCTTTCCCTTTATCAATTGGCAAGTATTTTGGCTATCTAAAAGATAAAATAATAATAGGTGAATGATTAAACTAAAATTAGGAGTGTGGCATTAAATGTATAGAAAGACAAAGATTGTATGTACTATTGGACCAGCAAGTGAAGAAGTTGCAGTATTAAAGAAATTAATTGAAAATGGAATGAATGTGGCACGATTAAATTTTTCTCATGGTGATTATGAGGAGCATGGTGCAAGAATTAATAATATTAGGCAAGCTGCGAAAGAAACTGGTAAAACTGTGGCTATCCTCTTAGACACTAAAGGTCCGGAAATCCGTACGGGAGTAATTGGTGCTCCACAGGTTGAATTAAAACAGGGAGAGAACATTATTTTAACCACCGAAGAAATAATTGGAGATGAACATAAAATCTCTATAACCTATGATGGATTACCAAATGATGTTAGTCCTGGTTCAACTATTTTAATCGATGATGGTTTAATCGGTCTTGAAGTTTTAGAAATTGAAGAAAATGAAATTCATTGTAAGATATTAAATAGTGGAATTTTAAAGAGTAAAAAGGGTGTAAATGTACCAGGGGTAAAAATTAATTTACCAGGTATTACTGAGAAGGATGCTAATGACATTCGTTTTGGTATCGAGCAGGGATTAGATTTTATCGCTGCATCCTTTGTTAGAAAAGCAAGTGACGTTTTGGAAATAAGAAAGATTTTAGAAGAATATGATGCTGATATTCAAATTATTTCTAAGATCGAAAATCAAGAGGGTGTAGAAAATATTGATGAGATCTTGCAAGTTTCTGATGGAATAATGGTCGCTAGAGGAGACCTTGGGGTAGAGATTCCAGCAGAAGACGTACCATTAGTACAAAAAATGATTATTAATAAGTGTAATGAGGCTGGTAAACCAGTCATTACTGCTACCCAGATGCTTGATTCGATGCAACGCAATCCACGGCCTACCCGTGCCGAAGCAAGCGATGTAGCAAATGCTATCTTTGATGGAACAGATGCGATTATGTTATCTGGAGAAACTGCTGCTGGAAAGTATCCTGTTGAATCTGTAGCAACAATGGCTCGTATTGCAATGCGTACTGAAGAGTCCTTGAATTTCAAAGAAATTTTCAAAAATAGAAGTAAGGCAAAACATACTACAGTGACAGATGCTATCAGTGAGTCTGTAGTTAACACAGCAATTGATCTAGATGTGAATGCAATCTTAACTCCTACAGAAAGTGGACAAACTGCAAAATTTGTTTCTAAATACCGTCCTAAGGCACCTATTATTGCAGTTACACCTCATGAAGATGTTCTACGGAAGCTTAGTCTTGTTTGGGGGGTAATTCCTGTAATAGGAACTACATTAAATTCTACTGATGAGATGTTAACTTCTTCAGTTGAAAAGGTTTTAGAAGCAGGTTATATTAAGCATGGTGACCTAGTTGTTATCACGGCTGGAGTACCTGTAGGACAACCGGGAACCACAAACCTTATGAAAGTACATCTAGTTGGGGATTTGACAGTAAGAGGACAAGGTATTGGGAATAAGGTTGTAACCGGAAAAGTAGTAAAAGGAAAAAATGCAGCTGAAATTAGAGAAAAAATGGAAGAAGGGGCTGTGTTAGTTACAATTAGCACAGATAAAGATATGATGGATGCCTTTAAGAAGGCTTCAGCAGTTATTACTGAAGAAGGTGGATTAACTTCCCATGCTGCTGTTGTAGGAATTGAATTAGGAATTCCGGTTATAGTTGGTGCCGAGAACGCTTATAATAAATTTGAAGACGGAATGATTGTTACCGTAGATACTGGACGTGGGCACGTTTATGTAGGTCAAAGTAAACTAATATAAGATAATAAATATATAATGACGAGAGGGGCTTATTTAGCCTCTCTTTATCTGTTTAATAGTTGATTTGGATAATGATTCTTAGATTTTTGATATTTGTGATAGAATATAGTTAAAAATTATCAATAATATTAAGCAATCATTATCTTAGTGGAAACGAAGATTTCTTACTTTTAATCAGGGGGGGTAGTAATGTTTAGGGTTATATTAGTGTTAATGATAGGAATTCCAGCATTAGAAATTTGGGGACTTGTAACTGCGGCACAATTTATCGGTGGTTTTCAGACCTTTTTAGCTGTTATAGCCACTGGAGTAATTGGGGCGTACTTGGCAAAACAAGAGGGATTAAAAACATGGACCAGTGCACAATATAGTCTAAGAAGAGGTGAAATCCCGGGTAAAGCTATATTAGATGGGATTAGTATTTTTGCTGGTGGCTTATTATTGTTAACTCCTGGATTTTTTACAGATGCCGTCGGATTCATATTGGTATTACCAACTACACGCAAAATAATTCAATATTATTTAAAAAAATGGTTAGAGAAAAAAATGATGAATGGCGATTTATATTGGAGGAAAATTCATTGATTATTTCGCAGGAAATTATCTTTTTGCTATTCTTACTCTTATTAGGTGTATTTGGTAAAAATGACTCTATTGTAATTTCTGTAATAATATTGTTGGTAATCAGGTTTAGTGGGTTAGGAAATAATATTTTTCCTGTTCTTGATAAACAGGGGATTAAAGTTGGGATTATCATTATTACCGTTGCAGTATTGACTCCTATTGCCACTGGGCAAATTAGTTTATTAGATATGTATCATTCTTTGATGTCTAGTTATGGATTAATAGCATTGTTTGCTGGTATCCTCGTAGCAATATTTGGCGCATATGGAGTTCAATTACTAGACCAATCTCCACAAGTAACAATTTCTTTAGTGGTTGGTACAATCCTAGGAGTTGTTTTTTTAAAAGGAGTACCGGTTGGACCGTTGATTGGAGCTGGTATTGCAATGTCTATAATAAGAATTTTGGAATTGGTGAACATCTTAAATAAATCTTGATGTTTCACCCCTCTTTTAAACTGTAAATTTTCAAATAATAAAAAATAATATAATCTTTTAGAAAAATGTGAATAGTTATTCACAAAACCGTTGTAATATATTAAAATTTAACTAGGATAGGGTTTATAAAAAAATATAGCTTTCTTTTTCTACTAATCGTCGTAGTTGAAGGTAGTAATTATATCTAAATTTAAATCAAAAAGGGGAGAGGTATTTATGACAGCTTCAAAAGGTCTAGAAGGTATTATAGCGGCTCAATCATCCATCAGCTCAATTGTTGGGGCAACTTTAACCTATAGAGGTTATAATATTGATGATTTGGCTACTAATTCAGAGTTTGAAGAAGTGGTTTATCTGCTATGGTACGGTAAGTTACCTAACATTGATGAATTAACGAAATTTAAAGAAGAGCTTAATAGTATGGGTAACCTTCCTAATGAGATTATCGAAACTATCAAAAAATTTCCAAAGGATGTTAATCCGATGGCAGCTCTGAGAACAGCAGTCTCTACGTTATCATTATATGATCCAGATATGCAAGATCTATCGGATGAGGCGAATCTAAGAAAAGCCAAACGTTTACTAACGCAGATTTCTACGATAGTTGCTGCTTTTCATAGAGTAAGAAATGATTTAGAGCCTTTGTCACCTGATCCATCATTAAGTTTTGCAGAAAACTTTTTATATATGTTAAATGGAGAAAAGCCTGATAAGATATCTATTGAAGCCTTTAATAAGGCATTAGTTTTACATGCTGATCATGAGTTTAATGCTTCTACTTTTGCTTCTCGTGTAACCGTTGCCACTTTGTCTGATATGCATTCTGGAATTGTTTCTGCAATTGGAACATTAAAAGGGCCTTTACATGGTGGAGCGAATGAACGAGTTATGGCTATGCTTGAAGAAATTGGCGAATTGGATCGAATTGAAGCATATTTAGAAGAAAAATTTGCAAAAAAAGAAAAAATCATGGGTATTGGTCACCGTGTTTATAAACAAGGTGATCCACGTGCGAAACACTTAAAAGAGATGTCCCGCCAATTAGGAGAATTAAATGGAGACACTAAATGGTACGATATGTCAGTTAAAATAAATGAGATTGTTACCGCAAAAATTGGATTACTACCAAACGTAGACTTTTATTCGGCATCAGTATACACATATTTAGGTATTCCTAGAGATTTGTTCACTCCAATATTTGCTATTAGTCGCACATCTGGTTGGACTGCTCATATGATGGAACAATACAGAAATAATCGTCTAATTCGTCCGCGTGCAGAATATACTGGTCCGACACATCAAGAATATGTACCGATTGAAAAGAGGTAGTTTGCAACGAAAATTATCTGAATATAAAAATAGATAAAAAAATTTATATTTTTCGTGTTATTATTTAATATAGAGATTATTATATAAAGATTTAAAAATTTAAAGAAATTTACAAAGAAACTATTAAGAATAGGGGAAAGTGGGAGGTAAATACTATTATGTCAATTTTTAAGAAGTTCGATATGCCAACTAACGGAGAAAAAATCACAATGGAAAATGGAAAGTTAAATGTTCCAGATAATCCAATCATTCCATTTATTGAGGGAGATGGAACAGGGCCAGATATTTGGGCTGCTGCACAAAAAGTTTTGGATGCCGCAGTTGAAAAGGCGTATAATGGTAAGAGAAAAATCGAATGGTTTGAAGTATATACTGGTGAAAAGTCATATGATAAATGGGGTGAATGGCTTCCTGAAGATACATTGACTGCGATGAGAGAATACTTGGTTGGAATAAAGGGTCCATTAACAACACCGGTTGGTGGTGGTTTTCGTTCTTTAAACGTTGCTTTACGTCAAGAATTAGATTTATATGCTTGTGTACGACCAGTTCGTTGGTTTAAAGGAGTACCTTCACCAGTTAAACATCCTGAATGGACAAATATGATTATTTTCCGCGAAAATGCAGAAGATATTTATGCAGGTATAGAATGGCAGGAAGGGTCTGTTGAAGTTAAAAAACTTATAGATTTCCTACAAGATGAACTTGGAGTTAAAAAAATTCGCTTCCCAGAAACGTCCGGAATCGGTATCAAGCCTGTTTCTAAAGAAGGTACATACCGTTTAGTGCGTTCGGCGATCGAATATGCAATTAAGAATAATCGTAAAAGTGTTACTTTAGTTCATAAAGGTAACATTATGAAGTATACTGAGGGAGCGTTTAAGAATTGGGGTTATGAGGTAGCAGAAAAAGAGTTTGGTGATAAAGTATTTACATGGGCTCAATATGATCGTATTCTAGAAAATGAAGGAAAAGATGCTGCAAATAGGGCTCAAGATGAAGCGATAGCGGCTGGAAAGATTATTGTAAAAGATGTTATTGCTGATGCTTTCTTACAACAAATCTTAACAAGACCAAGAGAATATGACGTAATTGCAACAATGAACTTAAACGGTGACTATATTTCTGATGCACTTGCAGCGCAAGTTGGTGGTATTGGTATTGCTCCAGGAGCAAACATCAATTATACAACTGGAATTGCATTATTTGAAGCAACACATGGAACAGCACCTAAATATGCAGGTTTAGATAAGGTAAACCCATCTTCTGTAATCTTATCAGGAGAGATGATGTTACGTTATATGGGATGGGATGAAGCAGCAGATATAATTATAGAAGCTATGGAAAAGACAATTTCAAGTAAGAAGGTAACTTACGATTTTGCTAGATTAATGGAAGGTGCTACTGAGTTAAAGTGTTCAGAGTTTGGTAATGAACTAATCAAGAATATGTAAGATTAGGGGGACAACAAAAATGGCGATGAAACGAAATAAGATTGCTGTTATTGGAGCTGGTTTTACTGGGTCAACCACAGCATTGTATCTAGCTCAAAAGGAGTTAGGTGATATAGTATTAGTTGATATTCCGCAATTAGAGAATCCTACAAAGGGTAAGGCGTTAGATATGTTAGAGGCAACACCCGTTTTAGGTGTGGATGCAAATATTATTGGGACAAGCAATTATGAAGATATTGCGGATTCTGATATCGTTATAATTACTGCCGGTGTCGCACGAAAACCTGGTATGAGCCGCGATGATTTAATCAATATCAACGCGAAGATAATGAAATCAGTTGCTGAACAGGTTAAAAATTATGCTCCTAATTCCTTTGTAATCGTCTTGTCGAATCCTGTTGATGCAATGACTTATGTTGCCTATAAAGTTACTGGTTTTCCTAAAGAGCGTGTTATCGGACAATCCGGAGTATTAGATACTGCTAGATTTAGAACATTTGTAGCTCAGGCTCTCCAAGTTTCTGTAGAAGATGTGACTGGCTTTGTCTTGGGTGGTCATGGAGATACTATGGTACCGTTAATTCGATATTCCTTTGCTGGGGGAATTCCGTTAGAAAAATTATTACCTAAGGAAGAGTTGGATGCTATTGTTGAGCGTACACGTAAAGGTGGCGGTGAAATAGTAAATCTATTAGGAAATGGAAGCGCTTATTATGCACCTGCAGCAGCTTTGGCCCAAATGGCTGAGGCGATAATTAAAGATAAGAGGCGTATTATTCCAACTATTGCTTATCTAGAAGGTGAATACGGTTATAACGATATTTATTTAGGAGTGCCAACCTTAATAGGTGGTAACGGTATCGAGAAGGTATTTGAATTGGAGTTGACAGAAGAGGAAAAGGCTGCATTAGACAAGTCTGCTGAAGCTGTCGAAAACGTAATTAAGTTAGTTAGATAGTTGTTAAAATTCGATGTTAACTATTTAAGCCCCGGAGATTTCTTCGGGGTTTAATAAATTTTTAATTAAAGATAGTTAGAATATTTTTTCATTTTCTAAAAGTAAGTTATGTTAAAATAAAAGAAAAAATCCATAAAATAAGGTGGAGGGAAGAACATTGAGAGAAATTCATATTGATAGAATCGTTGATGCTGTATCCAAAATGGTTCAAACTGCTAACTTTGATTTAGGTGGAGATGTAGAAAATGCTTTTAAACAAGCACTAAATAAAGAAGAGTCTCCAACCGGTAGGGATGTATTAAATCAACTCCTTGAAAATGTTGAGATTGCACGCACAGAAAGGGTTCCTATCTGTCAAGATACTGGTTTTGCGGTGTTTATTGTGGAGTTAGGACAAGATGTTCATATTGTTGGTGGAAATCTAAATGATGCTATAAATGAAGGTGTTAGAAGGGGGTATAAAGAAGGGTATCTTCGCAAATCGATTGTAGGTCACCCTTTAGAGAGAAAAAATACTGGTGATAATACCCCAGCTATTATCCATATCGAACTAGTTGAAGGTGATCAGCTGAAGATCCATATGTCTGCAAAAGGTGGAGGCAGTGAGAATATGTCTTTTCTTAAAATGCTGAAGCCATCAGATGGTGTTGAAGGTGTTAAGGATTTTATCATTGAATGTGTAAAAACTGCAGGACCAAATCCTTGTCCACCTATTGTTGTTGGGGTAGGTATTGGAGGAACGTTTGAAAAGGCAGCATATTTAGCTAAGAAATCATTATTTAGAGAAATTGGAAAGAGGAGCAAATTGCCAGAAATAGCTGAGTTAGAAGAAGAGTTACTAGAAAAAATCAATAAGCTAGGAATTGGTCCGCAAGGTATGGGAGGAAGGACGACAGCGTTAGATGTTCATATAGAAATTTATCCAGCTCACATAGCATCACTTCCAGTTGCAGTTAATATTAACTGTCATGCCGGAAGACATAAAGAGGTTATTTTATAAATTATTGGATTATATTATCGTATTGTTGGTTAGGATCATTACTATTTTAAAAGTATATCAATAAGGATTTTCCGATTAAAAGGGGGAGAAAATATGGCAAAGGTATATTTAACAACTCCAGTTTCTGCAGAAGAGATTTCTAAATTAAAAGCTGGTGATCAAGTATATATTTCAGGTGTAATCTATACCGCTAGAGATGCAGCTCATAAAAGATTGGTAGAATTGGTTGAGCAGTGTAAGGAACTTCCATTTGACATAAAGGATCAGCTGATTTATTTTGTTGGCCCAACTCCGGCTAAACCAGGTAAAGTAATAGGATCCGCAGGTCCTACTACTAGCTATCGGATGGATAAATATTCACCAACATTATTAGATTTAGGATTGCGTGGAATGATTGGAAAAGGTGGTAGGAGTCAAGAAGTAAAGGACTCTATGATTAAGAATAAAGCGGTATATATGGCTGCAGTTGGTGGTGCAGGTGCATTAATTGCTAAAAGAATCAAAAAAGCCGAAGTGATTGCATATGAAGATTTAGGTCCTGAAGCTATCAGAAAGTTAGAAGTTGAGAACTTTCCAGTGATCGTAATCAATGATGTTCATGGTAATGACTTATATCTCCAAGGTGCTGAAAAATATCGAAAATACTAATGTATCAAGTGTTTTGAGAGATTTAATTATGCGAAAATTATTAAAAAATATAATTTTTTAAAAAACATCTATTCAGAATATTTAATCTATGTTATTATATACAACAAGTAGGATAATTATATAATTTAAAATCATTTTGTAGAATAATTTAGTAGAAGGGGATTAGAATCTAGTCCCCAAATATCTTATTTTCATAAATAACCTGTAGATTATTGGTAGATTTAATTAACAGAAAATTAAGAATACAAATAATGTTCACTAGATTATCATTTGGTTTTATTTAGAGGTAGTAATAACTTTATTATGGTGTTAAAGGTTGATGAATCAACCTTTGCAATAAATTATTAAAATACAAGGGGGAAAATTATGAAAAAGACTAGCAAATGGTTAGTATTATTTCTTGCTATTGTAATCGTAGCAAGCGTTGGTCTAGTTGCTTGTGGTACAGATACTAGCGACGAACCTACAGAACAAAGTTCAACATCTGGTACTACTGACAAAGATAAGCCAGCTGTTGAACAAAAATTAAGATTAAATGCTCGTACTGAACCACCAAGTTTGGATCCAGGTACAGCAACTGATAGTACTTCCTTCGAAATTTTACGTGTTCTTATGGAAGGTCTAGTACGTCTAGATAAGAATGGTCAAGTTACAAAAGGTTCAGGTATGGCTAAGGATTGGAAAGTAAGTGATGATCAATTAACTTACACTTTCTACCTAAAAGATGACATCTACTGGAGCAATGGTGACCCAGTAACTGCTCAAGATTTTGAGTATGCTTGGAAACGTGTTTTAAACCCTGAGACTGCAGCTGACTACGCTTACCAACTTTACTATTTAAAGAATGGTGAAGCTTATAATAATGGTGAAGCTACTGCTGACGAAGTAGGAGTTAAAGCTTTAGATGATAAGACTTTAGAAGTTGTACTAGAAGCACCAACTCCGTACTTCTTACAATTAACTGCATTTGGTACTTTATATCCAGTTAATAAAAATGTTGTAGAATCAAATCCAAACTGGGCTGCTGATGCATCAACTTATGTAAGTAATGGTCCATTTAAGTTAGCTAGCTGGGAACATGATTCTGAAGTAGTTGTTACTAAAAATGAAAATTACTGGAATAAGGATGAAGTTAAGTTAGATGAGATTAGCTGGGTAATGGTTAACGACGATAACACTGCATATCAATTATTCTTAAATAAAGAAATTGATATTGATGCAGCTCCACAAGAGTTAACGTATGAATTAATTCAAAAGGGAGAAGCAACATCAACTCCAATCTTAGGTACTTATATGTACTTATTTAACACCCAAGATGAAATCTTTAAAAACAAGAATATTCGTAAAGCATTCTCAATAGCAATCGACCGTGATGCGATTGTAAATCAAGTAACTAAAGGTGGACAAATACCAGCATACGGATTTGTACCTCCAGGATCTTCACCAGACATGGGAGTTGACTTCCGTGAATATAACGGAGATCTTATTCCAGATGTAAGTGAAGCTAAGAAATACCTAGAGTTAGGTATGAAAGAGTTAGGACTTACAGAATTACCAACAATTACTCTTTCTTACAACACAAGTGAAGGGCACAAAAAGATCGCTCAAGCTATCCAAGCAATGTGGAAAGATAACTTAGGTGTAGAAGTAGAATTATCCAACCAAGAGTGGAAAGTTTACCTAGAGACTATCGATGCAGGAGAATTCCAAATCGGTCGTTATGGATGGTTGGGTGACTACATGGATCCAATGACATTCATGGATATGTGGGTAACAGGTGGAGGAAACAATGGAGCGCATTATAGTAATCCAGAATATGATGCGTTAATTGAAAAAGCAAAATCCACTGCTGACCAAAAGGTTCGTCTAGAAGCATTAGCTGAAGCTGAAAAGATTTTAATGGATGAAGCTGTTGTAGCACCAATTTACTTCTATACAAGAGTATTTATCCAACAAGACTATGTAAAAGGTGTAGTACGTCACGGTGACGGAGCAACTGACTTCACTTGGACATATATTGAGAAGTAAAAATTAAATTAATTTACAAAATATAAAAATTGGGTGGTATGCATCTCAGCATACTACCCAATTTTTTTAATTTTAATAGAATAAAATAGTAAAGTTTTAAAAATTTCTATTGGTATAATGATAGCAAAAGTAAATTGGTTTATATAAAATGCTATTCAGAATATTTAATCTATGTTAATATATATCTAGTGTGCTTACTATAACCTGATAATTTTATTAATAAAATCCGGGAGTAATATTTTCTACTTGTTATATTTTATGTAACCTAGTATAATCCTAGTATATCGTTATTAAATTTTTTAGCTTATAATTCAAAATATTAAGAGAATCGCAATTAACAGAAAATTAAGGAAATACATAAGCGATTTAATTTTAGACGCTTTTATAAAAGATGTAATTATTTTAGCTAAAAAATACCATATTAAGTAATAAGGTTGTTTTACAACCTTAATATAAACTCACACATATTACACAATACTTAAGGGGGACATCATTATGAGAAAGACTAGCAAATGGTTATTGCTGATTCTCACTATCATAGTGGCATCAAGTATTACGCTTGTTGCTTGCGGTAGTGGAACCAGTGAAGATGAAGCAACAGAACAAGTGCTAAGGTTAAACGCACGCACCGAACCACCAAGTTTGGATCCAGCAACAGCTTCAGATAGTACTTCTTTCGAAATTTTGCGTGTTTTGATGGAAGGACTAGTTCGTTTGGATAAAGATGGAAAAGTTCAACAAGGTTCCGGTATGGCTGAAAGCTGGGAAATAAGTGATGATCAATTAACTTACACTTTCTATATTAAAGATAATGTATTTTGGAGCAATGGTGATCCAGTAACTGCTCAAGATTTTGAGTATGCTTGGAAGCGTGTATTAAATCCAGATACTGCAGCTGACTATGCTTACCAACTTTACTATTTAAAGAATGGTGAAGCTTATAATAATGGTGAAGCTACTGCTGACGAAGTAGGAGTTAAAGCTTTAGATGATAAGACTTTAGAAGTTGTACTAGAAGCACCAACTCCGTACTTCTTACAATTAACTGCATTTGGTACTTTATATCCAGTTAATAAAAATGTTGTAGAATCAAATCCAGATTGGGCTGCTGACGCATCAACTTACGTAAGTAATGGTCCATTTACTTTAGAAACTTGGGAACATGATTCTGAAGTAATTGTTAAAAAGAATGAGGATTATTGGAATAAAGATGCTGTTAAGTTAAGCGAGATTAGCTGGGTAATGGTTAATGACAGCAATACTGCGTATCAATTATTCTTAAATAATGAAATTGATATTGATTCAGCTCCACAAGAGTTAACATATGAATTAATTCAAAAGGGAGAAGCAACATCAACTCCAATCTTAGGTACTTACATGTATGTATTTAATACTCAAGATGAAATCTTTAAAAACAAAAATATTCGTAAAGCATTCTCAATAGCAATCGACCGTGATGCGATTGTAAATCAAGTAACTAAAGGTGGACAAATACCAGCATACGGATTTGTGCCTCCAGGATCTTCACCAGACATGGGAGTTGACTTCCGTGAATATAACGGCAATCTTATCCCAGATGTAAGTGAAGCTAAGAAATACCTAGAGCTTGGTTTAAAAGAGTTAGGACTTACAGAATTACCAACGGTTACAATTTCATATAACACCAGCGAAGGACATAAAAAGATTGCGGAAGCTATCCAAGCAATGTGGAAACAAAACCTAGGTGTTGACGTTGAATTAACAAATCAAGAATGGAAAGTTTTCCTAGAAACTTTAAACTCTGGCGATTACCAAATTGGCCGTCATGGTTGGTTAGGTGACTACATGGATCCAATGACTTTCTTGGATATGTACGTAACTGGTGGTAGAAATAACAGTCCTAAGTATAGCAATCCTGAATACGATGCTTTAATTGAAAAAGCAAAATCCACTGCTGATCAAAAGGTTCGCCTAGAAGCATTATCTAAGGCAGAAAAAATCCTATTGGATGATATGGCTGTTGCGCCTATCTACTTCTATACAAGAGTTTATATCCAACAAGACTATGTAAAAGGAGTTGTACGTCACGGAGACGGAGCAACTGACTATACTTGGGCATATATTGAAAAGTAATAGTGTTGACATCTGTGGGTTAGGGGTATGCTTGTTTGCATACCTCTAGCACCCTCTTGATGCCCATTTAATAATGGAGGTGTATGTTATTGTTAAAGTTTATTTTACGTCGTTTAGGGATGTTAGTAGTCACTTTATGGGTTATTGTTACTTTAACATTCTTTTTGATGCACGCAATTCCAGGTGACCCTTTTTCCAAGGAAGGTAGAATGCCGGAAGCTACTAAAGAGAATTTAATGAAATATTATGGATTGGACAAGTCGTTACCAGAACAATATGTTTCTTATCTGATAAAATTAACAAAATTTGATTTAGGACCATCTTATTTTTCGAAGACCCAGTCAGTTAATGATATAATTGCGAATAATTTTCCAGTGTCTGCAAGACTTGGGATACAAGCTTTAACTATTGCTGTAATGTTTGGGGTTGCTTTAGGGACAGTTGCTGCACTAAAACATAATAGTGCACTAGACTATACAGCAATGGTTATAGCAGTTTTGGGGGTATCCGTTCCTAACATTGTATTAGCTCCCCTCTTAATTAACGTTTTTTCTGTAAAATTGGGATGGTTTCCTATTGCAAGATGGGGAACATTTGCTCATACAGTACTTCCTGCAACTGCATTAGGAGTACAAGCAATGGCTGTTATTGCTCGTTTAATGAGATCAAATATGTTAGAAGTATTGGGACAAGACTACATTAGGACTGCAAGAGCAAAAGGTCTAAGTCAATTTGCCGTGGTATGGAGACATACCATTAGAAATGCGATAATGCCAGTTATAACTATTTTGGGACCTTTAACTGCTGCATTGTTAACAGGTACATTTGTTGTAGAGCAAATCTTTGCTATCCCTGGAATGGGTAAATACTTCGTTAAAAGTGTTAATAATCGGGACTATCCGGTTATCTTAGGTACGACAATCTTCTACAGTGCTGTACTTGTTACTGCTAACTTTTTAGTTGATGTCGCTTATGGGTTAATTGACCCTAGAATTAAGGTTGGAGTAAGGGGTGAATAGGATGCCGGAAATTACTAAAGAAATGTTTAGAAGAATTGAAGTAGACAAAAGTGAGGCTGAAGTTATAGCTCGACCTAGCATTAATTTCTGGCAAGATGCTTGGCGACGTTTAAAAATGAACAACCTTGCTATGTTTGGTTTAGGGCTAATTATCTTTTTAGTTGTAATGGCACTATTTGGTCCGTATTTAGTCCCTTACACATATGATTTCCAAGTGCTAGAAGATCAAAACCAAGGAATATCTGCTGCACATTGGTTTGGTACTGACGATCTTGGAAGGGATATATTTGTTCGTATTTGGAACGGGGGAAGAGTATCTCTATTAATCGGACTCATGGCTGCGCTTAGTGACTTGATCATTGGAGTTATATATGGTGGGTTATCTGGTTATCGTGGTGGAAAAATAGACCAATTAATGATGAGGATTGTAGACGTTCTATATGCTTTACCTTACTTACTAGTAGTTATCTTAATGATGGTAGTTATGGAAACACGTGGTATTATTACTATTATCATGGCTTTGGCAGCAACTGGTTGGGTTGGTATGGCACGTTTAGTTAGAGGTCAGATATTGCAATTGAAAGAAATGGAATTTGTATTAGCAGCTAGAACCTTAGGTGCTAGTACTAAGCGGTTGTTATTTAAACATTTAATTCCAAATTCGATGGGACCAATTATCGTTAATATGACTCTAACTGTTCCAAGTGCGATTTTTGCCGAAGCATTTTTGAGCTTTATCGGCTTGGGAGTACAAGCACCTTTAGCAAGTTGGGGGACAATGGTTAATGAAGGTGTAGCTGTTATGTTATCCGGATACTGGTGGAGATTATTTTTCCCAGCAGTTATGATTTCCCTAACAATGTTCGCATTTAACGTGTTTGGCGATGGTCTACGCGATGCATTAGACCCTAAATTAAGAAAGTAATGGAGGAGAATGTATTATGACTGATAAAATTTTAGAAGTAAAAGATTTAGAAGTCTCCTTCTTGACATATGCTGGCGAAGTAAAGGCAATTCGTGGAGTTACATTTGATGTTAAAAAAGGAGAGGCTGTTGCGATAGTAGGTGAATCAGGAAGTGGTAAAAGTGTTACTTCACAATCTATTATGCAGTTAATCCCAAGTCCTCCTGGTGTATACAAAAATGGAGAAATTATATTTGATGGTCAGGACTTATTAAATTTAAACAATAGTGAGATGGAAAAGGTTCGTGGTTCATCAATCGGTATGATTTTCCAAGATCCAATGACATCTCTTAACCCAACAATGACTGTCGGTAAACAAATAGCAGAGGGACTTATCAAGCACCAAGGTTTAAATAAATCTGAAGCGATGGAACGCGCAGTTGAAATGTTGCGTTTAGTTGGTATTCCAAATCCTGAAGCACGAGTAAAACAATATCCACATGAATTCAGTGGTGGAATGAGACAAAGGGCTATGATAGCTATTGCATTATCTTGTAACCCCAAATTATTAATAGCTGATGAGCCTACTACTGCTCTTGATGTTACTATTCAAGCACAAATTATCGACTTAATGAAGGACTTACAGAATAAATTTGGTACTTCAATTATCATAATTACCCACGATTTAGGTGTTGTGGCTGACTTAGCTCAAAGGGTAGTTGTTATGTATGCAGGAAAAATCATTGAGCAAGGTAGTTTAGATGATATTTTCTACAATCCACAACATCCATATACTTGGGGATTATTGCGATCTGTTCCTAGATTGGATTCTAAAGGACAACGGTTAGAATCAATCGAAGGTACACCACCAGATTTGCTAGATCCTCCAAAGGGATGTCCATTCTATCCAAGGTGTGATTATGCGATGGAAGTGTGCGTAAATCACTTCCCAGAAGAAACCAAGATTACTGATGATCATAAAGTACATTGTTGGCTTCAGCACCCTGATGCACCAAAAGTGGATGTACCGATAAAGATTGGAGGTGCAAATAATGAAGCAAAATAATAATGAAATTATCTTAGAGGTAAAAAATCTAAAAAAACATTTCAATGTTGGAAATGGTGTAGTTAAAGCAGTTGATGGTGTGAACTTCTCAATTAAAAGAGGAGAAACCTTAGGACTTGTAGGTGAATCTGGCTGTGGTAAATCTACAACAGGAAGAACAATTATTAGACTATATGAACCTACTGAAGGAGAGGTAATCTTCAAGGGTCGAGATGTTACAAAATTAAAGGGAAGAGAATTAAAAAAATTCAATCGTGAAATGCAAATGATTTTCCAAGACCCTTATGCTTCATTAAATCCAAGAATGACAGTTGCAGATATCATTGGTGAAGGAATTGATATCCATAACTTATTATCTGGCAAAGAAAGATTGGAACGTATTTATAGCTTATTGGATACAGTAGGCCTTAATCGTGAACATGCTAATAGATTTCCACATGAATTTAGTGGTGGTCAACGTCAAAGGATTGGTATTGCAAGGGCATTAGCATTAGATCCTGATTTCATCATCGCTGATGAGCCTATTTCAGCGTTGGATGTATCAATTCAAGCTCAAGTTGTTAACCTATTACAGGACCTTCAAAAAGAAAAAGGATTAACATATCTATTTATTGCCCATGACTTATCAATGGTTAAACACATTAGTGATCGTATTGGAGTTATGTATTTGGGTCATCTTGTGGAGTTAACAGAAAGTATTGAGTTATACGAAAATCCACTTCATCCATATACTGAGGCATTATTGTCTGCCATTCCAATTCCTGATCCAGAGATTGAACGTACTCGTCAGAGAATTATTCTTGAAGGGGACGTTCCAAGTCCAATGAACCCACCTAGTGGTTGTCCTTTCAGAACTCGTTGTCCTAAAGCTATGGACATATGTGCTGAAAAAAGGCCTGAATTTAAGGAAGCTCAACCTGGCCATTTTGTGGCTTGTCATTTATATTAATAAGGAACCCTCGTTTCATCAGAAACGAGGGTATTTTTTGTGGATAAGCAAAAGCCGCACTTATACAAAATACAATCCAAAATTAATTTTGAGTCAACATTTTTGTTCTTTGCTTAACTTAAAAATTAATAAATAGTTTAAAACAAAAACAGAAGAATGAATGATTGAGAAATTAGAAAAAAGCCAATGAATAGAGGTAAATAGATAAATAATTCTAATTTAGCTTTTTTTCTTAGTTTTTTAATTTCATCATCAACCGTACTAACATTATTATCGTATGACCAGTGGTTTTTATCCACATAGGGATCTTTTTTAAAAAACAAGTTTTTCCAGCCAATTACAAAAACATCAAAAAAACCTGAAATGATCACATAAGAGATCCCGCTAATTACTAAGAAAAACAGTCCGATCATAAATGATGTATTAATATAATTGAGAAATAAACTATCTTTTAAAAAGAATGCGATGATTAGAGAAAGTAATGATAATCCTAAAGATATTAGTATACGAATAGTCCAAATTCGATGTCGCATAATAACCTTCCTTATTTTATTGTAGTTATGATAAAGACATAATTAATAATATCAAATATCTAATTAAGAGACAAAATGTTGATAAATATTATAACATTTTTTAGTATAATAGCAATTGAAAATAATATTTGTATTGTGAAAGGATTTGGAATTAATGGCAAAGAGCATATTGGTAGTAGATGATGAACCATCAATAGTTACTTTAGTGAAGTTTAATTTAGAAAAATCAGGATATATCGTTCATACGGCCAATAATGGAAAAGATGCTGTTTCATTATGTAATCAAGAAAAATTTGATTTGATGGTTTTAGATATTATGTTACCAGAATTAGATGGGATAGAAGTATTAAAGGAATTAAGAAAAAATCATATCGAAATTCCCGTTATCCTCCTTACAGCTAAAGATGAAGAACTGGATAAAATTCTGGGACTAGAACTTGGTGCAGATGATTATATGACTAAACCATTTAGCCCAAGAGAATTAACAGCGCGTGTTAAAGCAATTTTACGGCGCTTAGCTAATATTGAATCCTATAGAGTAAATGAGAAAAGAGAAGAGAGTAATCGGGTTAAAATCGGCGACTTGGTTATTGATGAGGATAAGTATGAAGCGCGTTTACATGAAAAACTACTTGATTTAACACCGAAAGAATTTGAACTATTGTTATATTTGATAAAGCACAGGGGTAAGGTTTTAACAAGAGATCAGTTATTAAATTCCGTTTGGAATTATGATTTTATGGGAGATTCGAGGATAGTGGACGTTCATGTTAGCCATCTCCGTGACAAAATAGAAGAAGATACAAAAAAGCCAAAATATATTAAAACAATTAGAGGAATAGGTTATAAATTTGAGGATGTTATAAGATGAGAAGGATAAAGCATCGATTAACGCTTATTTATACTTTTATAATAGGAGTTTTTGCTCTTTTTTTAGGAATTTACATTTCTTATTTAATTCAAAATATTTATATTGACGCCTTAGAAAAACGGCTTTTTGAAGAAATTAATATGATAACAACGATAATTTCTCTTGAAGATAGATACGATTTTACGGATAATCTTGAGGAGTTTGCAAAAGAACTTGGAGAGGACATTTCAACAAGGATTACGCTAATCAATACAAAGGGGGAAGTTTTAGCTGATTCTCAATATGATAAAAATAAAATGGAAAACCACTTGAATAGACCAGAGGTATTGGTGGCGTTATCAGGAAAAGTAGGGAAGGAAATCCGTTATAGTGATACTTTAGGAATTGATATGTTATATTTAGCATCACCACTTTATAAGGATAATAATTTGTTGGGGGTTATCCGTTTAGCACTTCCTTTACATGAGATCAGGTCGTCAATTAAAGGATTTTGGTATAACTTAATTTTAGCTCTTACCATTGTATTTTTGATTACAATTTTTATCAGCACTAAATTAACAAATAGAATTACTCAACCGCTTGAACATATCACCGAAATTGCACGAAAAATAACCAAAAAAGATTATAGTGAAAGGTTAGACATAAATAGGGAAGATGAGATAGGACAATTAGGTAGAGCCATCAATATAATGGCTGATAGCTTAGAAAATCAAATGAAAACAATCCATGAAAATGAAAAAAAATTGTCGACAGTGCTAAATAACATGTCAAGTGGAGTAATTCTTATAGATAAAAATGGAATAATAATCTTTGCAAATCCGGCAGTGGAATGGCTAATTGGTGTTTCAGAAAATACTTTGATAGGGAAATATCACTATGAAGTAGGAAAACAAGAATCTATCAGTGAGTTGATAGAGCGCGCAATAAATAATAAAGAATCTATTCATACTGAGATAGGCATTTATTATCCCACAAAGAAATATTTAGATGCTAATGTGGTGCCAATTTTAGATTCTAGTGGAGAGATAAATAATGTTTTGGTTCTTTTAATCGATATAACCAAAATAAAACGGTTAGAGAAAATGAGAACTGAATTCGTTGCTAACGTTTCCCATGAATTAAGAACACCTATTACTGCCGTCAAAGGATTTACCGAAACATTATTAGATGGAACAATAAATGATGAAGACACGAGAAGAACCTTTTTACAGATTATCCATAAAGAAAGTGACCGTCTACATCGACTTATATCTGATCTATTGGATTTAACAAAAATAGAACAAAATAAAGAAATATTAAATTTTTCGAAAGTAGATTTAAAATCTTTAATTCAATCAACGATAGCAACAATGCGACCACAAATAGAAAAAAATAAAATATCTATTTACGAAGAATTGGATGAAGTCCAAGTAGAAGCCGATGAAGATCGCTTAAGACAAGTTATGATCAATCTAATAAATAATGGTATTGCATATACACCGGAGAACGGTTCGATTACAGTTAGGTTATATCAACATAATAAAGACTTCATTAAAATAGAGGTCGAAGATACTGGAATTGGAATTCCGGAGAAGAGCTTACCAAGGATATTCGAGAGATTTTATCGAGTAGATAAGGCCAGATCGAGAGAATCAGGGGGAACGGGACTTGGACTTGCAATAGTCAAGCATATTATTGAATCTCATGGTGGTAGTATTCATGTTGAAAGTAGAGTAGGAAAGGGTTCAAAATTTACTATTATATTTCCTAAAAAAAAGTATGATATATATGAAACCTAATCATAATTGATTACGTATAAGATGATTGTTATGTATTTAAGATAGGAGGAATAAACATGGAAGAAAAGGTAATAGATATGAAGCCTAAGTCTAATTTTAAGTTAGGACGTACTATATCCCTTATATTAATTTTAGTATTATTTATAGGAATTGCTTTTAACTCATATGTCATCGTAGAAGCCGGACATAGGGGAGTAGTATTGCAACTAGGAGCAGTAAAACCAGTATCATTGGAAGAAGGTATCCATTTTATAATTCCATTTGTTCAAAAAGTTATCCCATTAGAAGTACGGGTACAAAAAGCACAATCTGAAGAAACAGCTGCCTCAAAAGATTTGCAGGTTGTATCAACTACAGTAGCTGTTAACTTTCACCTTATCCCAGAAGAAGTACAAGATTTGTATCAACGTGTAGGTTTAGCGTATAAAGAAAGAATTGTTGACCCGGCAGTAGGTGAAGCTGTCAAAGCTGTGACAGCCTTATATACAGCTGAAGAATTGATATCAAAGAGATCTGAAGTAAGTGCAAAGATAAAAGAAACCTTGTCTAACAAGTTGGCAAATTACCACATGCAATTAGATGATATTAATATCACTGAGTTTAAATTTAGTGAAGAATATAATGATGCTATTGAACAAAAACAAATTGCAGAACAACAAGCTTTAAAAGCTCAACTTGACTTACAAAGGATAGAAATTGAAGCTAAACAAAAAGTTGAGCAAGCAAGGGCAGAGGCTGAATCATTAAGGCTTCAAAAACAAGAAGTTACCCCTGAGTTAATTGAATTAAGAAAAATTGAGGCACAAATGGAAGAAATTAAAAAATGGGATGGAAAATTACCAAGTGTAACAGGAGGAACAGTTCCTTTTATTGATATAAATTCCATAGATCAATAAATACTTAAACAGCCTTCGATATATCGTTGGCTGTTTTTGCATGTTAAAATAATTGTGTGATATGATTAAAAATCAGGAGGATTAAACTTTCCTAATAAACGTTGAATTCAATGAGGTGAAATAATGGGGAAATTAGTATTGATAGATGGTAACAGCATTGCCAATCGGGCATTTTATGCCTTACCTTTACTTACTAATAAAGAAGGTTTATATACAAATGCAGTATATGGATTTGCACAAATTATTATCAAAATAGTAAAAGAGATAAAGCCAGATTATATGCTAGTTGCTTTTGATGCTGGAAAAGTGACATTTAGGCATACCGATTATCAGGATTATAAAGGAAAAAGAAAAAAGACACCTAGTGAATTATCTAGCCAATTTCCAATGCTCAAAAAATTGTTAGATGCTTTACAAATAAAACATTTTGAGCTAGAGGAATATGAAGCTGATGATATTATCGGTACTATTAGCAAATCAGCTGAAATAAGGGAAATCGAGACAATCATCTACACTGGAGATAAAGATATGCTACAATTGGCCTCTGATAAGGTTTCTATCTTTCTCACTCGTAGGGGCATAACAGAAGTTGATATATTTGGTCCAAAAGAGATAATGGATAAATATCAATTGACTCCGAAACAAATAATTGATCTTAAAGGATTGATGGGTGACACTTCAGATAACATTCCTGGTGTACCAGGTGTCGGTGAAAAAACAGCCATAAAACTGCTACATCAATTTGAAACTGTTGAAGGTGTTTTGGAAAACATTGAAAAAGTTTCAGGAAAAAAACTTAAAGAAAAATTGGCAGAAAATAAAGAACAGGCACTCTTAAGTAAAAAATTGGCTACTATCTTCAAAGAAGTACCAATTGGTTTTGAGATAGATGACTTAAAAGTGAAAGAGCCAGATCTAGAAGAGGTAAAACAATTATTTATTAACTGGGAATTCAACACATTAATTGAAAGATTAGGGATTGAAAGCACAGAAAATAATCTAGAAAAAGATTACGAGAAGATTGATTATCAAACTTATTCCAAAGAAATTAAATCGGTTTGGAATGAAAAATTCCATAAAAAAGAACAAATAGCACTACATGTTGAAACGAATTACGAAAAAACACATGATAAGGAAATATATGGGTTAGCTTTATCAGATGGTGAAGAACAGGTATATTTAACACTTGAAGAAATGATTGCTTGGACAGAACTTAAAGAATGGTTATCGGACCCAACAGCACCTAAGTGGGTATATGATGGCAAAAGGATAGAGATGGTATTATATTGGAATAATTTTAAGTTGAATGGCGTTACAGCAGATTTATTATTAAGTAATTATATTTTAAATCCAGCTGATGGTGGAAATGATTTGGCGAAAATCGCTAAAGAACATGGCTATAATGATTTACAGGCAGATGATATAATTTATGGAAAAGGTGCTAAAAAGGTTATACCAGATCCTGAAGTTATTATGGAACATATAAGTAGTAAAGCATACATCATATATTCCTTGGTACCTATGTTAAACAACAAAATTGTTGAAAATAAGATGGAAAAGCTTTTATATGATATTGAGCTACCACTATCTAGGGTATTGGCTAAAATGGAAAAGAATGGAGTTTTAATCGATGTGAATCGGTTAGAACAGATGGGTGATGAATTTAATCAGAAGTTAAAAGGTTTAACAGATGAAATATATGAATTAGCTGGTCGAGAGTTTAATATAAATTCTCCTAAGCAACTTGGAGAAATTTTATTTGATAAACTACAGTTACCAGTGATTAAAAAAACTAAGACGGGGTATTCAACCAGTGCTGATGTTTTAGAAAAACTTGAGCCATATCATCCGATAATCGGTAAAATATTACATTATCGTCAATTAGGAAAATTATATTCCACATATGTTGAAGGTTTATTAAAGGTAGTAGACCCAGAAACACATAAAATCCATACATCATTCAACCAAGCAGTTACGGCAACAGGACGGTTAAGTAGCACTGATCCAAACCTTCAAAATATCCCAATTAGACTTGAAGAAGGACGTAAAATTAGACAAGCATTCATTCCATCAGAATCAGAATGGTTGATTTTGTCAGCTGATTATTCTCAAATAGAGTTGAGGGTGTTGGCACATATTTCAGAAGATGAAAATTTAATTCAAGCTTTTATCGACGATTTAGACATTCATACCAAAACGGCAATGGATGTATTTAATGTTTCTGAACATGAGGTAACATCTTTGATGCGAAGACAAGCTAAGGCAGTCAATTTTGGTATTGTGTATGGGATAAGTGATTATGGATTATCTCAAAATTTAAACATATCGAGAAAAGAAGCAGGAGAATTTATCGATAAATATTTTTCTGTATTTTCTGGTGTGAAAAATTATATGACAGAAATTATCAAGCAAGCTAAGAAAAAAGGATATGTGAGTACATTATTGAATCGGCGCAGATACCTACCAGATATCAACAGTTCAAATTACAATATTCGGAGTTTTGCAGAGAGGACAGCAATGAATACCCCAATCCAAGGAACAGCAGCAGACATTATTAAAATAGCAATGGTCCGAATCGCAAACAAGATTGAAGACCGTAATTTAAATAGCAGATTGTTACTACAAGTTCATGACGAATTAATTTTTGAGGTTGATCCTATTGAGATAGATCTAATGAAAACATTGGTAAAAGAAACTATGGAAGAAGCCATGGACTTAAAAGTACCACTTAAAGTGGATATAAACATAGGAAAGACATGGTACGAAGCCAAGTAGCAAGGAAAGGAGATTCATATGCCTGAGCTTCCAGAAGTTGAGACAGTTAGGCGAGCATTACTGAAACAGATCATCGGCAAAACAATTACTAAGGTAGATGTATTTTATCCTAGGATAATTAGGCATCCACATGACATAGAAGAATTTAAGATGTTATTAAAGGGTCAGACATTGCATAAGATAGATAGAAGAGGAAAATACCTCCTATTCAGATTCGATCAAGTAACCCTTGTTTCCCATCTAAGGATGGAAGGAAAATATCTATATAAAGCTGAAAAAAGTGTTTCTTTGGACAAACATGTTCATGTGGTTTTTTACTTTAATGACGGAAGTGAACTTCAATACCATGACGTTAGAAAATTCGGAACAATGGAGTTAGTCTTTAAGGGAGAAGAAGAAAAATTAGCTTCCTTAAAAAAATTAGGGCAAGAACCAATAGACCCTTTATTCGATCAAGAATTATTTAAAAGAAAAGTGCAAAAAAGAAATATTGCAATCAAAAAAATTTTATTAGATCAAACGATAATAAGTGGTTTGGGAAATATTTATGTTGATGACACCCTAGCTATGAGTAAAATTCATCCTTTAAGATTGGGAACTTCCTTAACTGATGAAGAAATAGCCCGGATAACTAATTCAATGATTGAAGTACTTAATAAAGCAATTGAAAAGGGTGGCTCTTCGATTAGGACGTTTGAAAGTTTGCATGGAAAAGGATCGATGCAAGATCATTTGATTGTCTACGGTCGAACGAATCTACCATGTCATTATTGTGGAACGCCCATAGAGAAAATAAAGGTAGGTGGGAGAGGAACTCATTATTGTCCAACATGTCAAAAATAAAAATATCGGCTAAAGCTATAAACATTATTCACAGTGCCTAAGCTCCTTCCATAAGATATATAAGATTCAAAAAGGGGCTTATTAACCCCTTCATCTTAAGAAATATCAGTGGAGGGGATAAGAGAATGAACACTATTTATCTTTTTATTTTAGCATTAGCCGTGAGTTTAGATAGCTTTGGCGTTGGGGTAACATATGGGCTTAGAAAGGTAAAAATTCCGAACACATCTATTTTCATAATCAGTTTGGCTTCTGCATCAATGATTTTATTATCTATGCAATTAGGTGTATGGATTAGTATAATGATATCCCCATATTTAGCAAAATGGATAGGTGCAATAATTTTGATTATCGTTGGCTTATGGGCAATATTCCAAGTATCTAATCATCATAAGCAAAATGATAATGAAGAAATAAAAAAACAGACACAACAGGAAGGGAAAAAGCTTCTTTCAATTGAAATAAAGAAATTAGGATTAGTAATCCAAATATTAAAAACTCCAATGGAGGCTGATATAGACCGTTCAGGAAAAATTTCATCTTTGGAAGCTGTATTTTTGGGTTTAGCCCTTTCGCTTGATGCTTTTGGGGCCGGTTTAGGAGCTGCTTTGGTTGGATTTAAACCATTATTTACTGCAATTACAATAGCAGGTATGAGTGGCTTGTTTATCCGTATTGGGATGAGATTGGGGTTTTGGTTTTCTGAGATCAAATGGTTGCAAAAGTTTACCATAGTACCTGGAATAATATTGGTGCTTATTGGGATCATGAAATTTTTTTAAATTCAAAATTACTGGTATTAGGGTGAATAAAATGTTAATAGGGCTAACAGGCGGAATAGCTAGTGGAAAAAGTACAGTAACAAAACTTTTTATGAATGAGGGGATTCCTGTTGTTGATGCAGATCTAATTGCTAGAGAAGTTGTAGAAGTTGGTAGAGAGGCCTGGAAAAAAATTGTTGATTATTTTGGTGAGGAAATTTTATTACCCGATAAATCCATCAATCGCAAAAAATTGGGTAATATTATTTTCCAAGATGAAAATAAACGAAAAAAATTAAATGAGATCACTCACCCAATAATTATTTCTGAAATATTATCTAGGGCAAAAAAACTCCAGGTTACATACAAACGTGTGATCGTAGATATTCCATTATTATTTGAATCAAGAAGAGAATCTTTATTTGATCTTATTATTGTAGTGTATGTAGATAAAGAATCTCAAATAAAGAGATTAATGGAACGTGATCATATCGATAGAAATGAAGCATTATCTAAGATTAATTCCCAAATCCCTTTGGATGATAAAATTAAATGGGCTGACATAGTAATTTATAACGATAAAACCATTGAGGAAACTAAAAAACAGGTCATTGACATTATAAAAAAGATAAATGGGAAAGTTGGATAAATAAAATAATGTTAAGCGTATTTATTTCCAAAAAAAATTTAATAATTTATACATTACTCTTTTTAGTTTTTTTATCGATCAATACTAAATGGCTCTGGGAATTGATTTATCCAATAAAGTATGAACATGAGATTGAGGAATATTCAAGACGTTTTGATGTCGATCCATTTTTGATTTTATCTATTATTCAAGTAGAAACCAGTTTTGAAGAGGATAGAACCTCTAAAAAAGGTGCAGTAGGACCGATGCAAATTATGCCTGATACAGCGATATGGATTATTGATCAAGCAGGTTTTTCATATAAGTTAGAGGATTTAGCAAAGCCTAAAGTAAACATTGCTTTAGGAAGTTGGTATGTATCAAATATTTTTCATCAGTTTGATAGAAACATAGTTGCTACAATTGCGGCATATAATGCTGGACCTAATAAAGTATCAAAGTGGTTTAAGGAAGGAATTTGGGATGGTACCCTTGAAAAAGTAAATCGGATACCATATGGTGAAACAAGGCATTATATCCAAAGGGTATTATTTTTTTATGAACGTTATAAATGGATATATGAATATCGTTTTTAAAAAAGAGTCACTTGGGTGACTCTTTCAGACTGAAGACTAACCTCATGCTAAATTACCTAGTATGAAGTTATTTTTGTCAAAAATGCTTAAAATCTTGGATGAAATAAAAAATTGAGAGCGATTCGGACGTCTCTTCCACGTCCAATTCGCTAGCTTTTTCAAATTCATGGCAGCAAAAACTAACATCGCCTGCATCGAGACTTTTTTCAAACCTCTTAACGTAGTCCAACGCAAACCATGTTTCTCTTTCATATCTGCAAATACTCTTTCTA
>NZ_MIJF01000009.1 GCF_001730235.1 Vulcanibacillus modesticaldus
CCACAATGAGGGCAAGTAAACTTAGCTCCTCGTTTAAAATTTAAATAAATATGAAGTTGTTCTTGTTCTTTATTAAATTCTTTATAACTAACAAACCATGGATCCTTTATATCTAATGCTTCTTGAAACATATCTAAATCTTCTTGAGTGTGTAACATTGACCATACCTCCAGTATTATTTTCATAGATTATTACCAGTATGGTCTATTAGATTTTTTTTAATCCAATATTATTTAGCGAGGAAGCAAATTTTTCATAAAGAGACCGACTCAACATTACTAATAATTTTAATGTTTTGAGTCGGCCTTTATCAATTATAATTTTGAAGACAAATTTAGAATTGCTTCAATAAATTTATTATTTTTTTAAAGGTTTTAGGTGGAACAACTTTTTCGATTTTCTTAATTAGTCGCATAATCTGATGTTTATTGGCAATATTAATTTTCTCCTTCCTTAAAATTCTTATTATGTTAACCGCTTCTTCAATTGATAATGGAATATGATATTGATTTGCTAGATTTATTAATTCTGCTGGGGTTATGGTGTTTATTCTTTGGTTCACGAATTTTCTAGTTATGGGGTTTAGCTTAGAGTTAATTTCAGCGATTTTTTGGTAGATAAAATATTCGGTTTGTAGGTTCAATTGAATCACCTCTTAGTTTAAATAGGACCATACTTTCCTTCCTTTATTTATCCTATGATTTTAAATACAGATTGTGAGCTGTTTTCTGATATACTGGGGAATTGCCTATTTTGTTTGATTGTAGGCAAAAAAACTATACACATAATTCATTTAAAACATAGCTTGAAGTATAGGGGAGAATAATTGTCTTCTAATAGGAGTTTCGATTGGACAAAAATTGGTATCTCCTAAAAAATTTTTTAGTGAGGAGGGTAATCTTGGGTACAACTAGTCAATACGGATACGGATGGTCGTGGATTTGGTGGATATTAATTATTTTCTTGTTTATATGGATTTTCTTTGGAATATTTAGAGGTTCCTATTATGGATACGGTGGTTATGGCGGTTATGGAGGGTACTATTAGACAAATTAATAACAATGAGGAAGATCTCTGGTCTTCCTCGATTCTATATATTTGAAGAAAATTCTGGGAAAGGAGGGGTAATGCAATGGGTTTAAGTTATTTTGGTGGTAAATATAGCATTATAATTTGGCTCTTAATTATCTTCCTGTTCATTTGGATTTTCTTTGGAGTATTTAGTCGTTTTTACTATTACGGCTATGGACCTTATTGGGGTTATGGTCCTTACTATCCTTACTATGGTCCATATGGTTTTGATCCATAAATATACTGATTAATAGTCATCAGACCATTTTTATTCAATCTAGATTAATATCTATACAGTAAGAAGTTGACTATCATATTTTATTTTAGAGGTAGTTCTTAACCTCAATACTCAAAGAAGGAGGGATAAAATATGTCTAAGGGATACTTCGGATATTACAGAAACTTACTTTTATTCATCCTATTAATAGTGATCTTCTTCTTCTTCCTAGGCGGATGGTATTACTAAGATGGAGTTGGTTGTAAAAAATTCTTAATGTGCGCACGTTAATTTATCGTAATATACAAGAAAAGATAGATCCAGTTAGATAGCCCTAGTGAGAATGAAGGGATAAAGGAGGGATATAAATGGCAAACTACGGATATGGAGGATATGGTTACTATAGAAACTTACTATTATTCATCTTACTAATCGTAATATTCTTCTTCTTCTTAAGCGGTTGGTACTATAACTAAATTAGTGGTTCCTCCTCATTGAGATATATGCTGAATCAAAACATCGTTACATGATGTTTTGATTCAGCATTTTTTCAATTTAAAAGCTAAACTATAATTACATTGTTAGTTGATATAATTTCTTAATTCTTCAAAATCCTTAATACATATCTTCCCTTTTTTCATTGTCAAAACACCATTTTTCTCTAAAGTTGAAATCATTCGATTTACATTTTCTCTAGCGGCACCAATGAAGTTAGCCAACTCTTGATGGGTCAAAGTCAGTTCAATGATTACTCCTTCAGGGGATTTTTTCCCATATTGTTTGGCCAGATTTATTAGTGTTGAAGCCAAAGCACCAAGCTTTCCATAAAGTGTGACATCTCTTAATTTAGAATGGGCTGAATATAAACGTTCTCCCATAATCTGAATGATGGAAACCCCGATTTCAGGATAGCGTAAGATGATTTTCTCTAAATCTTTATTGCGAATAATTACTATTTCACTATCTTCAATCGTTTCAGCGGTTACTGGATATGTAGTATTTCGGAAAAGGGAGGCTTGAGCGAATAGCTCTCCTGACTTAAGGATGCTGATTACAACTTCCTTCCCTTCATAAGAACTCTTACTTAGGCGAACCTTTCCTTTGCGTAAGAAATAAACTGCTTCTGCCGGATCACTTTCTACGAAGATTATTGTTCCTTTTGGAAATTT
Organism: Vulcanibacillus modesticaldus; assembly: GCF_001730235.1. Classification (GTDB taxonomy): domain Bacteria; phylum Bacillota; class Bacilli; order Tepidibacillales; family Tepidibacillaceae; genus Vulcanibacillus; species Vulcanibacillus modesticaldus. The sequence continues at coordinate 2,458 of NZ_MIJF01000009.1, forward strand.
TTTCACCATTAAAACTCTATTTACAACTTCTTTCTTTTGTTCGGATAACTCGGATAGAAGTGGTATTAAATTTATTATCGTTTTTGTATTACTCTTTTCCATTTCCTTAGCCCCTTTAAAGCGTTTTTAGATTATGCAATTTCAATCGATTTCTAAATAGCTTAAGCATAATACCTTAGTATGAGAAACACAACAAACCAAATGGTATTAATGATTTCAATGATACCTATTTTTCTAATAGATAAATTATTTTTTCTATGGCTATATAACATTCTTAAAAACGAAAGTACAAAAGCAAGTCCAACGTATATATCACCAACCATATAACCGATTATTGGTAATAACAACATGTAAAGATTAGCAAAAATTTTAAAAGAATGATTATCTTTTTCCCGTACTAAGCTCTTGACGTACAGTGCAGATCCAAAGAAGAAGAGGATATTCAATATCCAGACATTAACAATCGTTTTATTAAGTATACTTGAATCAACATAATTAGTTCCCACCTTATAAGAAGCAAATATGGTACTAGTTAATGCCATTATCGATATCAGGTCATTTAACAGAGACCGTTCCTTTTTAATTTTTATATAATAAATATTCACAAATAATGAAATTATTGCTACTGATAGGTAGATTAATTTTGGGTGGTTAATGATTACTGGAATTCCTATGATGGTTCCAATCACCAAATATGTTACTGCATATTTCCACATTTGTTTTCTGTCTCTAGGTTGTCTAATTCCCTGTAGAAAAGGGGATATCGAGATATATAAGAAAAAGATACTGAAAAAAAGGATTACATGTAACCATTTAAATTGAGATAATGTCGCTCCGATGATAAATGGGGCTATCCACATCGCCCAAGCACCATGTTCCTTTGGTAAAATTATCTTCATAAATATTTCTCCTATAAAATAAGTTTTTATATAATTAAGTTTAACAATATATTTAATTTCTTTCAATGCCAAGATGTTAGCGACACTTAATGTGATTAAAATCATTTCTCGATTTTTATAATTTTGTTACGATAGATATAATGGAAAAGATGATAACTGTTTTGGAGGAATATAAATGAAAAAACAATTCCAAGATTTAACTAGTGTTAAGAGTTGTCGAGGTTGTTCTCATGCTAATTATCAAGATCAAGAGCTAATAGTGAAGATTCAAGAAGAATTAAAAAATTCCTTATTAGAAGATAGGATGAGATCTTTCGCTAAATCACATTTTTTATATCACCGTCCGTTTGAAATTAATATTGCTCGCTGTCCTAATAGTTGCTCTAAGCCACAGATTTCTGATATTTCTATAATTGCTATGAAAAAACCTATTGTGACAGAACAACAGTGTTTAGATTGTAGGGTATGTGAAACAGAATGTAAGGAAAATGCAATAAGCTTTTCAGGTGGATATCCTCTATTCGATTACGACCTATGTATAAATTGCGGAGATTGTATTAGAGTCTGTCCTTCCGGAACTATCTCCTTTAAAGAAATAGAATTTCAGTTTGCAGTTGGTGGTAGATTAGGTCGTCATCCTCGATTTGCGATAGAAATTGGAACTACTTCTTCTGTTGATGAGATTGTTGAATGGGTAAAATCTACGATTCAATTATATAAAGATAATATTTCTAAAGAAGAACGGTTTTCATCTGTTTTAGATCGCTTTGGTATTAACGAATTTCAAAAACATATTTTAATGATTAATAATAAGAAATAGTGTTATTTTGTGTACGCTCTAAAACATATTGGGGTGAATTGAATGTCTAGCAAACTCAATAACAGCCATAGAAGTTTTAACAATATTGTAATGATTTCCACAGGAATTTCTCTGGCATTTATCATTGTTGTCTATTTGATTATAATAATGAATTTTCGAGTAGCATATCGTTATCTTATTTTGTTTACTATCTCTTTTGTTTTCTCTTCAATTCTATTTTATGTTATTTTTAAACAACAGGAACAATTGAAGGCCGAACGAAAACAATTAATTACGCTATTTCAACATGTATCAGATGGAATTTTAATTTTAGATGAGAATAAGAACATTATTGAAATGAATGAAGCTGCTCGTGATTTACTTGGCGGCGTAGGTATGTCTAATTTTTTTTGTGATATCTGTCAGGATTCTCATGGACAAATAAAAATTTGTGAATATGATAAATGCTTTTTAGACTTCAAAAAGTTATCTTATTATGAATTACAATTGAAGCATCTAACTAAGGGGAAAATCCCAGTATCCGTTAGCACATCTACGTATTTTGGTACTAATCAAAAACTTTTAACAATCGTTTCCATTAGAAACATTAGCGAATATCGTAAAACTGAGCGGAGTCGAATCAACAATATGGTAACTACTTCCATGATCAAAGCTCAAGAAAAAGAGAGAAAGCGTCTATCACGAGAACTTCATGATGGAATAGGGCAATCTATTTTCAGTATTTTGTTAGGGTTGGAGTATTTAATTCCTCAATTAAAAAATGAGGAGTTAAAGGGATACGTGACTAATTTGCGAAACACCACCAAGCAAACTTTGGAAGAAATAAGGCATATGGCTGTTGAATTAAGACCTTCAGTTCTTGATGATTTAGGATTGGTTGCAGCACTAAAATCATATATTAAGACCTTTGGAGAAACATTCGGAATTCAAATTAATTTTGAATATAGCGCCAACAAACAACGTCTTCCTTCTAACATGGAAACAGCTTTATACCGCATCAGTCAAGAAGCATTAACTAATGCGGCTAAATATGCTGATACTGACAGAATTGACCTTTCTTTAACCAATATCAAGAATGAAGTAATTCTAACAATTACAGACTATGGAAAAGGATTTTCCGTTGATGATATATTTCAAAGAGAAAAAGGTGTGGGATTATATAGTATGGAAGAACGAGCGGCGATGTTAAATGGTTCTTTCCATATCACATCACAGGTGGGAAAAGGAACAGAAATCAAAGTTAGAATTTCGTTAGAGTAGAAAGGGGAAACAAATGACTTCAATTCGTATTTTATTAGTAGATGATCATACGGTTGTTCGTTCTGGATTGAAGATGTTACTTAATGCACAACCCGATATGGTAGTTGTAGGTGAAGCAGCGGATGGAAATGAGGGTATTGCTAAGGCTCTTGATTTGAATCTAGATGTAATTTTAATGGATTTAAGCATGCCCCGTGGGAGAGATGGATTTTCTTCTACAGCAGAATTAAAAAAGGTATTACCAAATATCAATGTGCTGATTTTAACAATGCATGACGATGACGAATATTTATTCAGGGCTTTAAAAGCAGGGGCCTCTGGATATATCTTAAAAAGTGCTCCCGGAGAGGAATTAATCAATGCTATTCGCACCGTATTCAAAGGTGAGGCATATCTCTATCCTACTGCAACCAAGAGGTTGATTGAAGGTTATTTGAATTTCGCGGAAAAAGGTGAAGAGGATTCGATAGACCTATTATCTCCTAGGGAAAAAGAAATACTTTCATATGTGGCAATGGGTTATTCAAATAAAGAAATTGCTGATCGATTAATAATTAGTGTAAAAACTGTTGAAAGTCATAAAGCGAAGATTATGGAAAAATTACAATTTACCAGCCGTCCAGAATTAGTTAAATATGCGATTAAAAAAGGCTTAATAGATTTTGATGATTAAACTACCTTTGTTCCAAGGGTAGTTTTTTTGTGGAAAAGTAAAATACAACTTTAATCAAAAGTCCCTTAATATTTTTGATCTTTAATAAGTTTTTTGTTTTAGGAATTCTATTATCTTTCATTTGAAAAAATATGGGATATATGAGAGTAGGGGAATTACTACCCGAAAATAGGGGAGTTCCCTAATATGGTTTTTACTATATCCAAAGTAAAATTGAAATTAAATAAGGTAATCATTCCTAATTAATTTTACTTATTAAAAAATATATTGAGGAGGACTTAAGATGGCAACAATAAAGAATTGGGAGCCAGAAAATGAAGTTTTTTGGGAGACAGAAGGTAAAAAAATTGCAAGTCGAAACTTATGGATTTCGATTCCAGCATTAGTATTAGCCTTTTCTGTTTGGCAAATGTGGTCAATATTAGCGGTTAATTTAAATAATATTGGCTTTAATTTTACAACTGATCAATTATTTTTATTAGCAGCGCTTCCTGGTTTAAGTGGTGCAACATTGCGTATTTTTTATTCTTTCGTTATTCCGATATTTGGTGGACGTAACTGGACAGTTATCAGTACTGCAAGTTTAGTAATTCCAGCAATTTGGTTAGGATTTGCTATTCAAGACCCTAATACGTCATTTACTACAATGGCGATTATCGCTATTCTTGCAGGTTTAGGAGGAGGAAATTTTGCCTCTTCAATGTCTAATATCGGTTTTTTCTATCCAAAGAGATTACAAGGAACAGCTTTAGGTTTAAATGGTGGCTTGGGTAACTTAGGGGTAAGTTTAGCTCAATTTACTATTCCAGTTATTATCTCTTTTGGAGTATTTGGTGCTATTGCTGGAGGTCCACAAACTTGGACAGATGGAACTACAACAAAACAAGTATATCTTCAAAACGGTGCATTTATTTGGGTGATTCCGATCATCATTACAGTAATAGCAGCTTACTTCGGTATGAATAACTTGGCAACTGTGAAAGCATCGGTTAAAGATCAGTTAGTCATTTTTAAAAGAAAGCATATGTATTTGTTAACGATCTTATATATTATGTCTTTTGGATCTTTTATCGGATTTTCAGCAGCATTTCCTTTATTGATCAAAAATCAATTCCCTGATGTAAATGCTTTACAGTTTGCATTTTTAGGACCATTTATCGGAGCATTGATTCGTCCAGTTGGAGGTTGGGTCTCTGATAAACTTGGAGGTACAAGAGTAACTTTTTGGGATAACATCGTTTTAATTATCGCAAGTCTTGGAGTGCTTTATTTCATCAGTATTGATAATTTTGTAGGATATTTTGCAATGTTTATGTTACTATTCTTTGCTACAGGAATTGCCAATGGCTCAGTATTCCGAATGATTCCTTCAGTATTTAAAGACCCTACTGAATCATCTGCAATTGTAGGATTTAGTTCAGCCATTGCGGCTTACGGAGCATTCTTAGTTCCAAGAATCTTTGGTTGGTCAATTAAGACCACTGGTTCTGGAAACACTGCATTTTATATCTTGATCGTCTACTACCTGATTACTTTATTCATAACTTGGTTCTTCTACATGCGTAAGAATTCTGGTGTAAAAGCATAGTCCGATTAAAATAATTACTGATAGGAATAATTATTTGAAAGAGGTGACAGTAATGCCAGTTCCTGAATTATTGGATCTTAAAAAAGAAAGGATAAAGATCCTTCACTTAACTTGGTTTGCTTTCTTCTTAACATTTTTTACTTGGTTTAATATGGCGCCTTTAGCCACAACGATTGTTAAGACAACTCCATGGTTAACTATGGATCATCTTAAAGCATTAGCAATACTTAACGTTGCTCTTACTATTCCAGCAAGGATTATCATCGGGATGTTACTCGATAAATATGGGCCACGATTGGTATTTTCCGGATTGTTAGTTTCAATGGCGATTCCAACTTTTGCTTTTGCTTTTGGTAATACTTGGACTCAATTGCTTATTTCTCGTTTAGTACTTAGTACAATCGGTGCAGGATTTGTAATTGGAATCCGTATGGTTGCTGAATGGTTTCCGCCTAAGATGGTTGGTAGGGCAGAAGGGTTTTATGCAGGTTGGGGTAACTTTGGCTCCGCTGCTGCTGCAATCATTATTCCTTATATCGCTTTAGACTTTTTTGGTGGAGATAATGGCTGGAGGTATGCAATTGCCTTTACAGGGGTAATCAATCTTATATATGGTGTTATTTACTTTTTCACTGTAAAGGATACACCAGAAGGAAAGACTTATCAAAAACCCAAAAAAGTTGGTGCAATGGAAGTTAGCAGTTGGTGGGATATGGTACAGCTTATCTTGTGGACTTTCCCACTATTTGGTGCTTTGGGTTTACTTACGTGGCGTTTGAAAAACTTAGGTTTTATCTCAATAGCTACGATGAACACAATCTATCTTATCTTGGTGTTGTTATTCATCTATCAAGTTTACAAGATATTGCAAGTTAATGTTCCGATATTGAAAAAGGGAGTTCCTGAAGATGATAAGTATAACTTTAGGAATGTTGGGGTTTTAAACGCAACATACTTTGCAAACTTTGGTGCTGAACTTGCTGTGGTTTCTATGCTTCCAACATTCTTTCAACAAACTTATAATCTTAGTCCAACATTAGCAGGACTTCTTGCTTCATCCTTTGCATTTGTTAACTTGTTTGCAAGACCACTGGGTGGTTTGTTATCGGATAAATTAAAAAATCGCAGACTAGTAATGCTAATTTATATGTTTGGTATAGGCGTCGGTTTTGTATTGATGGGATTAATCAATTCTGGTTGGCCTGTGGTACTTGCTGTGATAATTACAATCTTGACTTCGATGTTTGTGCAAGGAGCTGAAGGAGCAACATTTGCTATTATCCCACTTATTAAGAAACGTATTACTGGGCAAGTGGCAGGAATGGCCGGTGCCTATGGTAATGTCGGAGCAGTTGTCTATCTAACGATTTTTACAATGGTATCCGCGAAACAGTTCTTTTACATTCTGGCTTTTGGAGCATTTATTAGCTTTGTCCTAGCGTTCCTCTTCTTAGAAGAACCTAAGGGATCCTTCGCAGATGAATACGAGCTTTCTTCAGTAGACAAAGATGCTGAATCTAATAGTCCAAAAGTTCAATTTAATAAAGAACTTGTTAATGAACAATAAATTAATTTAATCTACTTGATTCCTTTATCAATTGAGAAAGGAGAAGTCTAATGAAGAAAAAGCTTTCACCGTTATTAAAAAAGTTACGCTTTTTCCAACCATCTGAAAAATATTCAGATGGTTGGAGTGAATTAAGTCCTAAAGATAGAGAATGGGAAAGTATCGTTCGTCAACGATGGCAGCATGATAAAGTGGTCAGAACGACACATGGGGTAAACTGTACTGGTTCTTGTAGTTGGAAAGTTTTTGTAAAGAACGGAATCATTACCTGGGAAAATCAAGCTACTGATTATCCAAGTACAGGACCTGATATGCCAGAATATGAACCAAGAGGTTGTCCACGGGGTGCTTCCTTTTCTTGGTATATCTATAGTCCTCTTCGTGTCAAATATCCATACATTAGAGGAATCTTATTAAAATTCTGGCGTGAAGCATTGAAAGAAACTAATGATCCAGTAGAAGCATGGAAAAGTATTATCGAGAATCCGGAAAAAGCACGTGCTTACAAAGAAGCACGTGGTAAAGGTGGGCTAGTCCGTGTTTCATGGGATGAAGTAAGACAAATCATTGCAGCGCAGATGATTTATACCATCAAAAAATATGGTCCAGACCGCATAGCAGGTTTTACACCTATTCCGGCAATGTCAATGGTGAGTTATGCCTCTGGTTCACGATTCTTATCCTTAGTAGGGGCACCAATGTTAAGTTTTTATGATTGGTATGCTGACTTACCTCCTGCATCACCACAAATATGGGGTGAGCAGACTGACGTACCAGAAAGTAGTGATTGGTACAATGCTGGATATTTGATGATGTGGGGTTCAAATGTTCCATTAACACGTACTCCTGATGCTCACTTTATGACAGAAGTTCGTTATAAGGGAACTAAAGTTGTCTCCGTCAGCCCTGATTATGCTGAGTCGGTAAAATTTGCTGACACATGGTTAGCTGTGAATCCAGGTTCAGACGGTGCACTTGCTCAAGCAATGACTCATGTTATCTTAAAAGAGTTTTACGTTGATAAGGAAACAGAATACTTTTATGACTATGCTAAAAAATATACTGATTTACCATATTTAATCACTTTACAAAAACAAGGTGATAAATTCGTAGCTGACCGTTTTCTATTGGCAAGTGATTTGGGATTAAACTTAGATAATGCTGAATGGAAGACAGTGGTCTTTGATCAAAAATCAAGTAAGTTTGTAGTTCCAAATGGTAGTATCGGTCATAGATGGGAAGGCAAGGGGAAATGGAATCTGAAAATGACCGACGAAAATGGTAATCCATACGACCCAAAAATCTCCTTACTAGGAGTAGAAGATGATGTTGTAACGATTCAACTCCCATATTTTGACGATCAGAACCGTAGTTTATTAAATCGTTCTGTACCTGTTAAAAAAATACTACGGGACGGAAAAGAGATTTATGTAACTACCGTATTTGATGTAATGTTAGCCAACTATGGAATTGATCGTGGCTTAGGCGGAGATTATCCAACCGATTATGATGATAAAAAACCATATACTCCAGCATGGCAAGAAGAATTTACTGGTGTAAAACGAAGTCAAGTAATTCAAATTGCTCGTGAATTTGCTCAAAATGCAGTTGATACTAAGGGACGTTCCATGATTATCATGGGAGCTGGAATTAACCATTGGTTCAATGCTGATACAATCTACCGCACTATTTTGAATTTAGTTCTACTTACTGGTTCACAAGGTGTAAATGGTGGCGGTTGGGCACACTATGTTGGTCAAGAAAAAGTACGTCCAGCGGAAGGATGGCAAACAGTTGCCTTTGCTCGAGATTGGTCGATGCCACCACGTTTACAAAATGCAACTTCCTATTATTATTTCGGAACGGATCAGTGGCGTTACGAAGAATTACCAATGAATGAATTGACTTCAGCAACCGTTGATAAACCAAGATATCAGCATTCGGCAGATTATAATGCCTTGGCTGCACGTTTGGGATGGTTACCATCCTATCCACAATTTAATCGTAACTCCCTACAACTTTTAAAAGATGCTAAAAAAGCTGGAGCTTCAAATAATGAAGAAGCAATTAAATATATTGTTGATCAACTTAAGGAAAGACGAATGGAATTCGCTGTTGAAGACCCAGATAACCCAGTTAACTTCCCACGTACTTTATTTGTATGGAGAGCAAACTTAATCTCTAGTTCTGGAAAAGGACATGATTATTTCCTTAAGCATTTCTTAGGAACATCACATGGGATACTTGGTTCTGATCAAACAGAGTTACGAACAAGTGAAGTTAAATGGCATGAAAAGGCGCCTGAAGGCAAATTGGATCTATTTGTAAATCTTGAATTTAGAATGACTGGTAACGCTATTTTCTCGGATATTGTTTTACCTGCGGCTACTTGGTATGAAAAGCATGATATCAGTAGTACAGATATGCATCCATTCGTACATCCATTTAACCCAGCAATCGCACCACCTTGGGAAGCTAAGTCTGATTGGGATATCTTTAAAAGTTTAGCTAAAACTTTTTCTGAAATGGCTGAGAAATACTTTACTGAACCAGAAAAAGATGTTGTAGCAATGCCGTTATTACACGATTCACCTGGAGAAATATCCCAACCTTTTGGTAAGGTAAAAGACTGGCGTAAAGGTGAAGTTGACCCGATTCCTGGAAAGACCATGCCTAATCTTGTAATTGTTGAGAGGGATTACAGGAAGATATATGAGAAGTTTATCTCATTAGGACCTTTATTGAAAAAAAATCCTGTGGGAGCCCATGGAGTTGCGTGGTCGGCTGAAGAACAATACGAACAATTAAAGCAACTACTTGGAACTGTAAAATCAGGAATTGCCAAAGGTATGCCGAAACTTGATAGTGCATTAAATGCAATTGAAGCTATCCTTACCCTTTCTAGTGCAACAAATGGTAAGATGGCTATCAAGGCTTGGGAAGCTGAAGAGAAGAAAACTGGTTTACAATTAAAGGATTTGGCTCAAGACCGTGAAGCAGAGCACTTTAATTTTAAAGAGATTACTGCTCAACCAAGAGAAGTTATCGCGACACCTATCTTCAGTGGATCAAACAAAGGTCGACGTTATTCACCATTTACTACAAATATTGAACGTTTAGTTCCATTTAGAACATTGACTGGACGTCAACATTTCTACGTTGATCATGAAATTATGCTTGAGTTTGGTGAAGGTTTACCTGTATTTAAACCAGTATTACCTACTCATGCATTTGCTAAGAATGAGGAGCTACCTGATTCAGAAGGTAAGAAGATTACACTCCGTTATCTAACACCACATGGAAAGTGGAATTTCCACAGTATGTATGGTGATGGATTATTGATGCTAACCCTTTTCCGTGGTGGTCCAAACGTCTGGATGAATAATGAAGACGCAGAGGAAATTGGAATAAAAGATAATGATTGGATTGAAGTTTACAATCGTAACGGAGTTGTTGTAGCTAGAGCAGTGGTAAGTCATCGTATTCCTAAGGGAACAACTTTTATGTATCACGCTCAAGATAGAACAATCAATACACCGGGTTCAACTATTACCCACTTACGTGGTGGTACCCATAATAGTCCGACAAGAATTCACTTAAAACCTACCCATGTTATCGGAGGCTATGCTCAGTTTAGTTATGGATTTAACTACTACGGACCTACTGGTAACCAACGGGACTTAAAGGTTATCATTCGAAAGCTTAAGGAGGTGTCCTGGCTTGAAGATTAAAGCGCAAATCGCTATGGTGATGAACCTTGACAAATGTATCGGCTGTCACACATGTAGTGTGACCTGTAAAAATACCTGGACGAATCGCTCAGGCGCTGAGTATATGTGGTACAACAATGTTGAAACGAAGCCAGGGATTGGTTACCCGATGGAATGGGAAAATCAAGACCACTATAAAGGTGGTTGGATTCTGAAAAATGGCAAACTAGAACTTAAAGCCGGAAATAGATTAAGTAAGTTGGCTAATATTTTCTATAACCCCAATCTACCTACGATCGATGATTACTATGAGCCATGGACTTATGACTACGAAACTCTAACTAAGAGTCCTCGCAAGAAAAATCAGCCAGTCGCTAGACCAAAATCATTGATAACTGGCGAAACGATGGAATTAAAATGGGGACCTAACTGGGAAGATGATTTAGCAGGTGCCCATGAAACAGGTAAACGTGATTATAACTTCAAGGGGATCGAAGAAGAAATCCGTTTAGAATTTGAACAGGCATTTATGATGCATCTTCCACGTATTTGTGAGCATTGTCTTAACCCATCATGCGTAGCTTCGTGCCCATCAGGTGCGATATATAAGCGTGATGAGGATGGTATTGTTTTAGTTGATCAAGAAGAATGTCGTAGTTGGCGTTTTTGTATGAGCGGTTGTCCATATAAAAAAGTTTATTTTAACTGGAAAACACAAAAAGCTGAAAAATGTACACTATGTTTTCCAAGGATTGAAGTTGGCTTGCCAACAGTGTGTTCAGAGACTTGTACAGGGCGTATCAGATATATTGGTGTCCTATTATATGATGCAGATCGAGTTAAGGAAGTGGCTTCCACTCCAAATGAAAAAGACTTATATAAAGAACAATTAAGTCTATTTCTAGATCCATTTGATCCTGAAGTGATTGAACAGGCAAAACGTGATGGGATCACTGAAGATTGGTTAGAAGCAGCACGTAAATCACCAATATACAAATTGGCGATAAAGTATCAGTTAGCACTACCGCTACATCCAGAGTATAGAACTTTACCAATGATTTGGTACGTTCCACCTTTAAGTCCGATTATGAATCTTTTTGAAGGGCAAGGTAGCGTTTCAGATCCTAGCGATATCTTCCCAGCAATTGATGAAATGCGGATTCCAATTCAATATTTAGCTAATCTATTAACTGCTGGTGATGGGGATGTTGTTAAGGCGGTATTAAAACGTATGGCGGTGATGCGTCAAGTTATGCGTGCCAAAAATATTGGTAAGGAATTTGATCAAAGTATGATAAAAGAACTTGGTTTAACTGAAGAAATCATTGAAGAAATGTATCGTCTATTGGCGATTGCAAAATATGATGATCGTTTTGTAATTCCAACTGCCCATAAAGAAGAATATATGAATCTATACGTTGAGCAGGGTAGTACAGGATATGGAGATATAGGTCAGTCATGTGATACTTGTATGAATGATAGTCATTTTGATAGTTCAAGTTTCTTCCTACAAATAGGTGAAAAAAATGGAAAATAGAGAGATTTTACGCCTAATATCACTTTTGTTACAATATCCTGAACCTGAATGGGTAGCAGCTCTTTTAGAAGACGATCTTTTAGAAATAGCTGACAACGATATCCATGCCAAAATAAAAAAATTTCTTGAGTACCTAAGGCAACATTCCATTGATGAAATACAAGAAAAATACGTCCAAACATTTGACTTTAATGAAAAGACAAATTTATACCTTACTTATGCAATAAAGAAAGATGAGAAGGAGCGTGGAGAACTTCTCATCTCTTTAAAAAAAATCTATGAAGACCATGGGTTAGAAATGGATCCTGAAGAATTACCAGATTATTTACCACTAATTCTAGAATTTATCTCCATCGCTGATGAAGTGACTACTGAAAAGTTGATTGAACAATTTAGTGAGCCAATCAATCAGTTGCAACTAGAGTTATCAAAAACCAAAAGTCCATACGCAGAATTGCTAAGTGCTTGTCAATTGACAATTAGTAAGGTTGTCCACCGGTAAAGGAGGGATGTATTTGTGAACTATTGGAATCAATTTTTGTGGGTGATTTTTCCTTACCTAATGCTAGCTACTTTCGTTGTTGGACACATTTATCGTTATAATACAGATCAAATAGGTTGGACGGCGAAATCAAGTGAGTTTTTGGAAAAGAATAACCTAAAATGGGGAAGCATTTTATTTCATATAGGTATTCTCATGGTGTTTGGAGGACATGTTGTGGGACTACTTGTTCCCAAATCGGTGGTGGAGGGACTTGGAATTTCTGAAGAGATGTATCATGCTAGTGCTATCTACGGTGGTGGACTAGCGGGTATCATTACCTTGATTGGGATAATAATTCTGCTATTTCGCCGGATTAGTGATTCCCGAGTTATCGCAACAAGCAGCTTTAATGATACATTGATCGCTGTCCTTTTACTAGTCGAGATCGGAATGGGTGTATATAATACCTTAGGTTTTAACTTATTTGTTGGTGGTTTTGACTATCGTGAAACAATAGCACCGTGGATAAGAGGACTTTTTATCTTAAAGCCTAATCCACTTCTGATGAAAGATGTTCCACTATTCTTTAAGTTACACACGATCTTTGCATTTGCGATTTTTGGCCTTTGGCCATTTACCCGCCTTGTGCACGTGTGGAGTTTACCCCTTGAATATATTAGGAGAAGTTACATCGTTTATCGTAGTAGAAGAACAAAGAAAGCCTATTAAAAATCAATTCCATTCCCTTTATTTAAATAAAATATGGTTAAGCGATTAGGCATAAGAAAGAAAATTTTCTTATGCCTAATTCGTTTCTCTACTATAAAATTTAGGTAAGATTAGGTAAAATAATAATTGGGTACAACCTTTTTATACTTCATTAATTTTTATGAGAAAGTGTGGGCTATATGAATTTTTACAATCTACAAACATTATCAATTGGAGTAATCTTTATAGTTACAGTTTTAATTGCCCTGTACTTAGGAATTTTGTATGGTAAAAAAACGCAAAAAAAAATAATAATCGATGGTAACGATACGTCAAATTATTTAAATGAGACTGAGATGGAAGAGAATAAAAATATTCGCCACTCAATCGTAAAAAAAATGACTACTCTTCAAGAAGAAATAGATGCAGATTTTTTAGGATTAGCAATCTATGATGCAATGACTGAAGAAATTAGATGGCGTTTAGCTGTTGGAGCAACGAATTCACGATATAAGCGAATCGTTATCAGATTAGGAAAAGGAATAGCTGGAGAAGTTATTCAGCTAAATCGCACAATTAAGATTGAGGATTTTCCCCACGATGTTTTGGGAGATCCGATAGAATATCCCATTTTATTAGTGGAGTATCTTAAAAGTGTAATCGCGGTGCCCGTTGCGGATCAACAGAGGATCTATGGTGTGCTTCTTGTTGGTCAAAGAAATAAAAGAATTTTTACTGATATAGAAGAACAGAGAGCTTTACTAAAAGCTAAAGAAATTGCCAAAGAATTGGAATTAGCTAATATTTTTAAGCGAGTCACTCATGATTCAACAGAAATAACAAATGTAAATATTTATGATTGTATCTTTGTTCAATATTTGATGAGACGCCAACATGAAATTAATAATGAAAAACGAGGCGAACTTCAGTTTGAAATCTTAGATCAGGCTATTGTTGAGATACCATGGAAAGTTCAGAAAAAATTGATTAAGAACTTAGAGGAAATATTAAACATAGTTAGTCAAAGAGAAACCGATCGGGTTAATATTAGTATAGTACGTGATGAGAATTATTTAGTAGTTGAATGTATCAGCAACAGGATGATACCTTCAACGAAAATGGTTTTTGAAAATATTTATAATCGATTAGGCGAAATAGGTGGCTCTATTATTTCTTACTATGAAAAAGATCAATTACATTTTTTAATGCAAATCCCCTTATCTTTAAAGACTCTAAGTGTACTTTCTGATTAATGGACTCAATTATGTTGACAAAATTCGACATAATTCGTAACATGGGATTAACAGTACTGGAGAGTTCTATTTAGAGGGGTTATGTAGATTGGAAAGCAGAAAAATAACTAGAAAACTAAAAACTTGGAAGATCATCAATGAGCCTTTGTATGATGCTATTGCTGTAAAATATCGGAAGTTAATGGAATTTTCCCGTGATGTAGGAAAAAGCCATCGTCAAGTTCAGAGATGGATTTTTGAAGGGGCAATTCCTAGGGAAGAAGTTAAAATGAATATTAGCAAAATCCTTGATAAACCAACTTATATTTTATTTGATAAAGAAAAAATCGATGAGCGAAAGCGACAACTTAATAGGTATTAATTTAACTCCCTTATTTTGAACTGACTCCTGTCAAGTGAACAGGGGTCAGTTCATCTTTAAAGGGGGTTTTTTTCTAATAGGTTAAAAATTACCGCACTTATACAAAATACAATCATTAATTAAATCAGTCTTAAGAAGTAGAAAGAAACCTCCGAAGGGCTGTGTTATGAAAGTATATTTAAAATTATCATGTAAGTGAGTAATTCGAAAAGAAATACTTCTTAAGGTAAAGGAGGTTTCATAATGGTATTACAGATCGGTAACTATCGAATAACCATCGAGAAAAAAGCTAGCTCTTACAAAGGTCAGCAAGTTATGATAAAAGATATTGATGATGAAATAGATAAGATAAAGGTTGAGTTATTATCTAAGTCGGCATTATATCGATTTTGGCGATAATTTTTGGAAAAAAGCAGATAAAAGATGGTAAAATCTTAACTAGGAGGGGTGTCAAATGTCCAAATACATGATTGGGATATTAATAATATTATTTGGTATTTACAACTTACTTAAAAATTTTGGTATTGACTTAGGATTAGAAAGTATAGTTGGTACTTATTGGCCTGTAATTATTATTGTGATAGGTATTAAATTTTTTTTAGAAGGGTTAATTAGGTTCATTTCCGGTTTAAAGAAAGATTATTGGAGGACTAGAAAACTAATTCATGGAACAATAATTATTGTTCTGGGAGTTTTCTTATTGGGCAATAATTTAGGATGGTTCGAAATGACTTTTAGTGATTTTTGGAGTCTACTATGGCCATTACTTTTGATCTATATCGGTATTAATATCCTATTTAAACCAAAATGGTATGAAGTAGACATTGATAGAGAAGATGATAAACATCTTGTTAGGCGAAAAAGTTGGGTTGGTGAAGTTGTATTGGGCGGCGGTAATACTTGGAATTTAGACGATGTAAAAATATGGCATGGGATAGGTTCTACTTATGTTGATTTGACAAGTGCAATTATTCCGGAACGTGAGGTAATGATTGATATAGTTGCTATGGTCGGTGAGATAACTTTATTATTACCTGAAGATATACCAATAAAGGTAAATGCTGGAGTGAAAGTCGGTGAGTTAAATATGATGCATCAAAAATATTCAGGCAAGGGCCGTTTTGTAACCTACGAAAGTGAAGATTACAAGGAAAAACAAAAAAAACTAAATATAATGATTTCACTTTCAGTTGGTGAAGTAACGATTAAGCGAGTGGATTGAAGATGAAACTTTTTCAACCAAAAAAACTTGTTAGTATTCAATGGATTATTCTAAGGGAACATTTTAAAGGAGCTTTTTTTACAGTAGTAGCAATTGATTTTTTATTCCTATTTTTTAGTTGGATAATTACTGAAATTTTACCTTGGAGAGAGTCAGTTGAAAGTTTCTTGGGATTTCCAATTTACTCACTAACTTATTTTTCTATTTTAGGGATGATTTTTGTTGTTGGGACGATTTTTGCTTTGATATCAACTATTTTTGTCGGATATCCTTTAGGAAACTGGCTTAAAAAAAGTTTATATGCAATTACGGATGCTGCTGAAACTTTTTCTAGAGGAAAATTGGATCATCGCATCCAAATTAAAGAATATGATGAGGTGGCTTTAGTAGCTTTGCGCTTTAATCAGATGGCTGACCGAATTCAGAACCAAGTTAATTCTTTGCAACGATTGATCGATGAAAATGCTAGACTTGTAAAAGAGACTAAATATTCAGCTACCTTAGATGAGAGACGACGTTTAGCAAATGAATTGCACGATGCAATTAGTCAGCAACTCTTTGCAATTTCGATGACATTAGCCTCATTGTCTAAAATGATGACAATTGATCCAGAAAATGCTAAGAAGATTTTTTTGAATTTAGAAGGGATGGTTGCTAATGCTCAACAGGAGTTGCGAGCTTTAATTATGGATCTTCGTCCTATAACCTTAGAAGGATCTTCCCTGGTTGAGGGAGTTGAAAAACTTTTAAAGGAATTGCAACAAAAACATTCCCAAATTCTTTGGGAGTGGGAAGTTGATAAACAATTATCCTTAAATCAAGGTATTGAGGATCAACTATTTCGAATTATTCAAGAAGCATTATCTAATATGTTACGGCACTCAAAGGCGAAGCGTTTTCGTTTAAAATTGATAAGCAAAAAGGATCGGATATTTCTGGTGATGGAAGATAATGGAGTAGGTTTTAAGATTTTAGAGAAGAAAACGAGTTCGTATGGATTAACAACGATGAGAGAAAGAGTTGAAGAAATTGGTGGTAGATTGGATATTCTTACATATCCTAATAAAGGTACAAGAATTGAAATTAGAGTACCTATAGGGACCGGAAGAAGGAGGGAAGTTGATGGATAGAAAAATCAGAGTGTTAGTGATTGATGATCATGAGATGGTCAGAATGGGACTAACAACTTTTCTATCATTAGAACCTGATATGGAAGTTGTTGGTGAAGGAAGTAATGGAAAAGATGGTGTTGAATTAGCATGTAAGTTGAATCCGGATGTTGTTTTAATGGATCTAGTAATGGATGAAATGGATGGTATAGCTGCTACCAAAGAACTAAAAAAGAAATGTCCCAATGTGAAGGTAATTGTCTTAACCAGTTTTATTGAACAGGATAAAGTTTTTTCTGTTATTGAAGCAGGTGCATTTAGTTATTTATTAAAAACTTCCCGAGCAGAAGAAATTACAACGGCAATCCGTCAAGCTGTCATTGGTATTCCTACCATTGATAGCAAGGTGACAGGTATGATGATTAATAGAATGCAAAAGGAACCACCAAAGCATGAACATTTAACCCCTAGGGAATTAGAAGTACTCTCATTAATCGGTAAAGGAATGAGTAATAAAGAGATAGGTGAGACTTTATTTATTGGAATAAAAACTGTAAAAACCCATGTAAGCAATATTTTAGCAAAGTTAGAATTAGATGATCGAACTCAAGCCGCAATATATGCTAATAAACATGGGTTAAGTTAACTCTAACTTTTTACTTCTTTCTAGCAATCATGTGTCTTTGGGGACGTAAGGTTATTTCAGACATAATCGTGCCATCACGTTGAGATAATACTGTTTCTAAAGCATTAGCAACGCACTCAGGTGTTATATAACTTTCTGGCAATTCAGCTTCTTTAAAATCTAAATGTTCGTAAAAGGGGGTTTTTGTGATATCTGGATGGATAGCAATTATCTTCACTCCAGATTTACGAACTTCGTCGAACAAACTAGTACTAAAATGTGACAAAGCAGCTTTGGTTGCCGCGTAAGCACATCCATAGGTACTAGATTTTTTTGCAGTAATTGAGGAAATGTTTACAATGAACCCCTTAGTCTTTTTCAACTCCCGCAATAGTAAATGTGTAATGATAAGTGGTGCTTGTATATTAGTTTTAACCATCGATTCGATTTGTTTAGGATTTATTTGTTCATGGGGACCAAAATATCCAACCCCAGCGTTATTTACTAAAATAAAAATCTCCTTTTCCTGCTTTTTTATTTCTTTGATATTCTTAGTTAGCTCATTTGTATCTGTAATATCGCAGGAAACTTTAATAAATAAAGGGTTATCATAGCTTGTCTTTGCAAAGTCTCTTGCGAAACCATATACTTTATAGCCTAGTTCGATCAATTTTATTGATACCTGTAAGCCAATCCCTGAGGATGCACCTGTAACAATGGCTGACTTCATCATGCTACTCCTCTCATATAAAAATTTTATCAGCTGGTATATAGTTATTAATCATTTGGTATATTTCTTTTACTAGCATATTGGTAATCTCGTCAGAATAACTCACAACACCATTTTTTATCTCAAAGGAATAGTAAAGTAAAGCAGAATCAGAACGGTGTTTTTTGATACTCTTCAGGTAATCCTTCGGCATCCGAAATACACCGATGCTAGCATCTTCAATTTTGTTTATAGGTAAAACGTTAAATGTTTTATCAATACATTCTTTGTAATGTTTTTTCCAATTTTCAATATGAAGAATTGGATCGAAACTAAGTCTAACTTTCCATCCATCATCAATAGCCTGTTTGATACTGTTTAGTCTTGCCTCAAGGGAAGGTGTTCCCCGTTCGTATTGTTGCACAACTTCCTCTGGAGAGATCGTCCAAGCTAAGATAACATTATCTGCCGGTGATAGATGTTTAATAGCTGAATAGTTTACGCTTTTAGTTCTAATCTCAATCGATAAATCAGGTTGATCTGTTGCAAATTCAATCCAGGTTGAAGCAAAAGGAACAATATTTTCTAGTGCTAAAAGGTCAGTGTCATAAGAGATAGCTAGGTAGACTGGATGTTTTTTTAACTGTTGTTTTAATTCAGTTAAAAAATCCTCGATATTGACAAAAATTACAATATTAGAAGAAGAAAACATTCCTTGTAGATAACAATAATCACAATGGTAAATACAATTCAAAATTGAGGCTGTATAGTAAAAATGTTGATTACCAAAGTCATGACAAACCTCTGCACCAGGATAGATAAAGTTATCTTTTTTTTTGGCTAAAATTAATTTTTGGCTATTTTTTTGTAAAAAAAAGTTTTGTTTAGAACGATTAAAGACGTCTTTATAATGTTCGATCTCGATTACTTTCGCCTTTGGAAAGCGATTAAGTATTCTTTTAGTTAAATGATGATCTAAAATTTCTTTTTCAATATAGATATGGGAAAAATTATTTAAAAAGAAGTCGTTCTTTGATCTGTTCAAAATACTTCTTCCCCTCATATTTTGATTCTACATATGTATCCGAAAAGTCATCTAAGATGGAAAGATTATGTTTAGTACGAATGATAAATTGTTTAGCTAGTTGTATCAATTGATGACGCATTGTTGATGATAGTTGTAAATTGTCACCGATTTTTGATAACAATTTATAGTCATCCTCGGTTAATAAGTCAGTTATATTTACTTGATTGATTGCTAAACTATTTTGGATTAATTTTAAGATGTTTGTCAAGTTTTCATTGATTAGCTTGGTTACCATCTCTTTAGAAACGGTTGTTGGCTCAAGGAAATCCGATACTATCTTAACCAAGTATATATTGTGTGGAGGTAAGAAGGAAGAGGCGGCTTCAAAAAAACCAGCCCCTTCCATGTCGAACAAATCTCCTTGGAAATTCTTGGTTAAGGACTTGTCTACAATTTGAGAAAATGTTTCTAATGTTCCCTCAGAAAAAGGATGTTTAATTATGATATCTGGATAATAGCTTTTGTTAGTTTCATGATAAATGACTTTATGACATAGAAAAGCTTGTCCTAGATGAAAGTCTTTGTTTTTTGTCCCAGCAACACCAATATTAAGGATTAAATCTGAGGTTTTAGCATTAAACAAGGTTAATAGGTAGGTAGTTGCAATTGTAGCAGTGAAGACACCAGTACCACTTATGATAAGTTTTATTTCATCATTTTCAAAGATTTGATATTTTGATATTTTGTGTGTTCTTTTTAAATTATAGTATTCGATCAGTGGTTTTGCTTCATGATAGATGGCTGTTACTATATATATCATTGTATAACTCCTCGATTCAAAATAACTTAGTCCATGTGCTGACTACCGATGAATGCATCTCTCACTCGATTCCAAAAAGGGAATGGGCGATAGCGCGCAAACCTTATTTTTTCATCGGCAACGGTACATTGAATTGAAATAATATCTTTCATTTGCATGCTTAGATGATCAAGTGTTAAAGAGATAACTGTTTTGTGTTGTGGATATAAATCGATACAGTGATGTTTTGGCAATAGTAATGGCGAACCGATCGTTCGATAAACTCGATTGTTAATCGAAGCCATTTCACTGACTTGAATTGATTCTAAGGTTGGATGAATTACTGCTCCTCCTAAACTCTTATTATAGCCTGTGCTCCCTGAAGGTGTGGAGATACATAGTCCGTCTCCTCGAAACATTTCAAAATCTTCATGGTTAATTTTAATTTTCATCACTAGAGTTTTTTCAATATTTTTAACCGTAAATTCATTTAGAGCAAGTAGTTGAACCTCTTCATTTTCAGTTATTATGTTGATTTTTACTAATGGATATTCGATGTATTGTAATGGCTTCGTTGCTATCAAAGAAGCCAACATTTCTAATTCGTTAGGTTGCCAATCTGCATAGAACCCTAGATGGCCAGTATGTATCCCTAAAAAGGCTACCTTGTCCAATCGGTGTTTATTAGCATGAAAAGCTTCAAGCATTGTTCCATCTCCCCCAATCGAGATTATCAAGTCTGGGGATTTGGAGTCTTCTATTAAATTATTTTCTGATGCATATTTGTGAAATTGATCTTTAATGTCGTTTGATAGTTCGTCTTCGCGATAAACTAAGGTATACTTCATTAAATGACCTCCAAAATAGCTATTTTATAGTGAAAATTTACACTTATAAAAACATTTTATCTTTTACTCTATTATACAGTATTGACAATAGATAATTATAGAAGAATATAAAAGGGTGCTTTTTAAAAGCACCCAAAAATTTGCTGTTCTTTACAATATTCCTAGTAAACGTACTGTCTGCGCCACAGCAAAAGTGACTAAAAAGGCGATAGAAGTTGGAATGATAAAAGCTAATGCAGTCCATTTAATACTACCAGTTTCTTTTTTTATCGTTAGCATGGTAGTTCCACAGGGGAAGTGCAGGAGTGAAAATAGTAATAAATTAAGGGCAGTTAGCCAAGTCCAACCATGGTCAAGTAACAATGTTTTTAATGCTGCGAAACTATCCAGTTCCATTAAGCTGCCTTGGGAAAGGTAGCTCATTATTAATATTGGAAATACTATTTCGTTAGCTGGAAATCCTAAGATAAATGCCATTAAGATATACCCATCTAATCCAATAGCGTAGCCAAGTGGTTGAAGAAAATTGGCTCCGATGTCTATTAAACTATTACCATTAAGATAAGTATTCGCTAATAACCAGGTAATTGCTCCTGCTGGTGCCGCTATTTTAACGGCTCTTTTTAAAACGAACATTGTTCGATCATATACAGAACGTATAAATACTTTCATTATCTGTGGCTTTCTATAAGGAGGAAGCTCTAGGGTGAAACTTGATGGAACCCCTTTTAATAAGGTTTTTGATAATAACCATGATGTTATTAAAGTTACTATGATTCCTACTATGACAATTCCTACGATCACCATTGAAGCGATAATAGTCGAATACAATGCACTAACTGCTGCACCGAAAAAGATTGTGGCTACTGTTATGAGTGTTGGAAATCTTCCGTTACATGGTACGAAATTGTTCGTTAGAATGGCGATTAATCTTTCACGCGGGGATTCGATTATTCTACAGGATATAATTCCAGCGGCGTTACATCCAAATCCCATGCTCATTGTTAGTGACTGTTTACCATGGGCCCCTGCTTTTTGAAAAAACCGATCTAAATTGAATGCTACTCTTGGTAAGTACCCCAAATCTTCTAATATTGTAAATAATGGAAAGAAAATTGCCATCGGAGGAAGCATAACTGAGACCACCCATGCTAACCCCCTATATACACCATCTACGAGAAAGCCACGTAACCATTCGGGTGCATTGAAATATTGAAACAAATTGGTTAATTGTTCTTGTAGATAAAAGAAAATTGTAGCTAAAATTTGTGAAGGATAATTTGCGCCTACTATTGTCATCCAAAAAACGATACTCAATATTAATAACATAATGGGGTATCCAAAAATTTTTGAAGTCAAAATATCGTCTAGCCTTTTATCTAAATCAGTAGTTTTATCTTTATTATTTCTGATCGCTTGCTTAGCGATTATTTCAGATTGACTATAAATTTGGCTTACAATTTTATCTCGATTACTAGTCTGTGAATTTTTTTGATAGTAATTTGAGAGTTCAATAATTTTATTTAAATTGTTCATAGTTAATGACATAGAGCAACCTCACCCTTTATATCAATTTCTTTGTAGACGAGGTATTGCTTTATTGAATCAATAAGTGTTTTATCACCTTCAAGTATTCTAAGGGCAACCCACCTAGGATTTAGTTCACCTTTTAATATGTTTTCAAGTTCGGGGGTCATTTCTTGGATTTTTTGTTCTATTTCAGGTGGATAGTGGATTTTTAAAGGGTTTGTAACTATTTTTTTAGTAACTATATCATCAATGGTATCTTTCAATCTATTTAATCCCATTTGATTTCTAGCAACGGTTCCAACTACCGGTAACCCCAATTTTTCGGATAGTTTATCTATATTTACGATGATGCCTTTTCTTTCAGCTTCATCAAGCAAGTTAATTGCTACAACTACGTTGTTTGTTGCTTCCATTATCTGCAGTGCTAGATTGAGATTTCTGATCAAATTAGTCGCATCTGTAACCACTATCGTAACGTCGGGTTTGGCGAAACAGATAAAGTCTCTTGCAATTAGTTCATCTATGGAATTTGCTAAAAGGGAGTAAGTCCCAGGGAGATCTACTAATACAAATGATTTCCCACGATGAACGTAATTACCTCGTGCATAAGAGACAGTTTTTCCAGGCCAATTACCGGTATGTTGTTTTAGACCTGTTAGGGCATTGAAAATTGTACTTTTCCCAGTGTTAGGGTTACCTGCTAAAGCTACGACAATTTCCTTTTCAGTAACTTTTTTTTCAGATAATTGATTATTTATTGAGACCACGTGATTCCCTCCTAATTGATTTCTTTATCGATGATGTTTTTTTAAAAATTATTTTTAGATTGGATGTACTAAGATATGTTTA
Source organism: Vulcanibacillus modesticaldus (assembly GCF_001730235.1). GTDB lineage: Bacteria > Bacillota > Bacilli > Tepidibacillales > Tepidibacillaceae > Vulcanibacillus > Vulcanibacillus modesticaldus. Next base: position 26,036 of record NZ_MIJF01000009.1, read on the forward strand.
GCTTCGTTTTCTCTTAGTCCGATTAATGCTCCCTTAATTAAATAAGCTGTAGGATCTCCATTCGGACTAACTCTGACAACTTCAATAACTGAACCTGGTACTACCCCTAAATCCAACAATCTTCTTCTTAGTAAACCATCGATTAAAATGGATTCTACTTTTCCTTTAGTTCCGACTGCTAGATTACTAAGAGGTAAAGGTTTGTTTGCCATATCTTTCCCTCCAATATTTTTTAGAGTTGTTGATTATCCATAAATTTTCCTTAGGGAAACATTTTTTGTTAAAAGAAAACTTCTCGCCCGAAGTTATATCATACTAATATGCGCTAGTTGTAAAATGGGTGATTGAAAAAATGGTAGAGATTTAAAAAATAATAAAAAAGAAACAGGCCACAAATATGTAACCTGTCTTTTATCCGATGTACTTAGTATATAGATTTTTGGCAATTGTTATATCATTAGTTCCATGAATAAGAACCCGACCATCAGGAAAAATAGTTAGTTTATACCTATCCACTTCAAAACGAATGAGATAAGGTGTTTCAATGATTTTACCCACATGTCTAAGCTTTTCTGCCAGTTTTCTGATGTCAAACGGGGTTTCCTCTATAGGAGAAATCTGTACTGATTCCCTACCACATAGTGAAACGATCCGTTTGTTTTTCTTTTTATTATTTAAGTATTCGTAATTATGATGTATACATGCTGGACATTCGCTGTTTTTGGCATTTTTTATATTTATTTCTGAATATTCATTGTGCCATAATTCGAAATTGCGTAAGGATGTATTAATATGCTCATAATCATTTAATAGGATTTTTAGCGCTTCAGTTGCTTGATAAGCTGCTACAACTTGAATGATTGGTCCTATTACTCCTGATGTGTCGCAGGTTTCAGATGTTCCTGGTGCTGAGGGTTCAGGGAATAAACAGCGAAAACATGGTGTTTTATTAGGGATAATGGTAAAAGTCATTCCCCTAGAAGCAACTGCACCACCGTAGATCCAAGGTATATTATTTTTGATCGCCACATCATTTATTAGATAACGAGTTTCAAAATTATCGGTGCCATCGATGATCAGATCTAGGTCAGCAAGTAAATCCTCGGCATTTTTTGGTGTTAAATCAGTTACATGTGCTTCAACAGTAATTGTGGAATTAATTAAATTGAGCTTGTTTTTAGCTGCTATCGCCTTTGGTAAAGCTTGGTCTGCGTCATTCTCGTCAAATAACATTTGTCTTTGGAGGTTGCTATATTCAACAAAATCACGATCAATGATCCTAACAAACCCAACACCTGATCTAACCATGTGATTGGAAATGGCAGTCCCCAAAGCTCCCATTCCTACAATAGCAATACGACTCTTTCCTAGTTTTTTTTGTCCAGCTTTTCCAATTGGTTTAAAAAGATGTTGCCTGGAATATCTAGTGTCATTACTATCCATCAAAATCATCTTTCTTGATTTCCGATCCATTCTTCTCCATCTTCCCATATTTCTTTTTTCCATATTGGTACAATTTGTTTTAGTCGTTCAATGGCGTATCGCCCTGCTTCAAAGGCATCGTTCCTGTGGGGCGTTGCAACTGCGATAATGACGCTGATTTCCTCAATATCCAATTTACCTATACGGTGGGAAATAGCGACTTTGGCATCTGGCCATCTTTCTTTTATTTCATCAGCAATCTCTTTCATTTTTTTAATAGCCATTTCAGGATAAGCCTCATATTCTAGGTAGGTTGTTTTTTTACCTTTGGTAAATTCTCTAACTGTACCCACAAAAGTCAATATTGCACCTGCCATATTATTAGAAACTTTAGCAATTACTTGATCAGCTGATAGTGGTTTGTTGGTGATTTCAAATAATGGTTCTTCGCCTCCACTAACAGGTGGAATTAGAGCGATTTCATCAGACTCTATAATTTTTTGGTCTAATTTAGCGAAATCATGATTGATGGAAACCATTGATTTATCTATAAGGTCCTTTGCTTGAGGAAATTCATCAATTAGGACTGCTAAAATGTCTTTAACAGTTGACTCTTGATTTACTTGAATTGTGTGTTCTCTTTTACCTACTGATTCGGCAATTCCTGCAAAAAATTTGATGGTTACTTTCATAAATTTCGTCCTTTCCCATAGTTATTAACCATTTAATATTTTAACATTATCGATAATAAATAGAAAATAACCATTTTCCAGTTTTGGCATCGTAAGAGTTGTTAATGTGAATGGATATGTGTTATTTGGGAACTGTTATAATTAATCAGATGAAAAAAACTTAGGAAAATTGAGAAAGTGTAATTTTAAAAGGGGAAGAACTAGATGTTGGAGAAATAATATTATACTACACAAAGAGACAAAAGGAGACTAGAAGATGGGAAAAATCCAATTAGAAAATACACCTTTACATATAGCACAGGAAAAATTTATATCTCTATTTAATTTTGAACCAAGGGTAGAAATGGTTAGGGTTACTGAAAGCTTAGGTAGGGTTACTGCTGAACCGATTTTTGCAAAGATTTCGATGCCTAATTTTCATGCATCGGCGATGGATGGGATTGCTGTAAAAGCAGAAAATACTTACTCTGCCCATGAAACTACTCCTTTAAGGTTAAAACTCCATCAAGATTATGAAGTCGTTGATACCGGAGATCCGATACCTGAAGGATTTGATTCAGTAATTATGGTAGAGTATCTTCGTCAAATAGATGAAGAAACTGTTGAAATAACTGAACCTGCGGTTCCTTGGAAACATATTCGTCAAATTGGGGAAGATATTGTGGCGGGAGAAATGCTTCTTCCTAACAATCATAAGATCCGTCCTGTAGACCAAGGCGCACTTCTTGCTGGGGGCATCATTGAGATTCCTGTTATTGCTAAACCTAAGGTAGCAATCATACCTACAGGTACGGAATTGGTAAAGCCAACGACAAATCTAAAACCAGGTGATATTATTGAGTTTAATGGTACAGTCTTCTCAAGTTATGTTCAGGAATGGGGAGGAGAACCAATTTATAAAGGGATAATTAAAGATGATTTTAATCTGATTAAACAGGCTGTAGAAGAGGCTTTAGAAGAAGCAGATATCGTGATTATGAACGCTGGTTCTTCTAAAGGTAGAGAGGATTTTACATCAGCTGTTATAAAAGCGATTGGTAAAGTTCACTTCCATGGGTTGGCAACAAGACCAGGTAAACCTGTGGTTCTAGGCGAGGGAGCAAACGGTAAACCGATCGTTGGAATACCTGGATATCCGGTATCTGCTTATTTGGCTATGGATTGGTTTATCAAACCATTAATGCATAACTTCCAAGGGTTGGCTACTCCTAAACGGAACAAAATTAAAGTTAAACTTGCTAAAAAGATAGTATCGAAAAAAGGGGCTGAAGATTTTATAAGGGTGACTATTGGCAAGATAAAGGAGCAATATATTGCTAATCCTTTGACACGTTCTGCTGGGGTTACAATGACGATGGTAAAAGCTAATGGGTTACTTAGAATACCAATTCAAAGTCAAGGGTATGAACAGGGCGAGGAAGTTGAGGTAGAATTATACCGTCCAATAGATGAAGTAGAAAAAATGATTTTATTTGCCGGTAGCCACGATTTGACTATCGATTTATTAAACTCGGTCCTAAAGAGAATAGAATCATCATTCGGTATTAAGTCGTCGAATATCGGTAGCCTAGCAGGGATTTTAGCCATTGGAAAGGGAGAAAATCATGTTGCTGGAATCAACCTGCTTGATGAGAAAACAGGTGAATATAACATATCCTTTGTAAAACAACATTTGCGGGACGAATCTATTGTTTTGATTAATTTGGCATATAGACAACAAGGCTGGATTGTCCAAAAGGGTAATCCTAAAAATATTAAAACGATTGAAGACTTAAAAAATACGGATATTCGATATATTAATCGCCAATTTGGTGCTGGAACTAGAGTATTATTCGATTATTTACTGAAACGGGCAAATATGTTACCTGATGATATATATGGCTATGAACGTGAAGATTATTCCCATTTAAGTTTAGCTGCAGCGATAAAGGGAGAGTCAGCCGATGTTGGTTTGGGTATATTATCTGCTGCACAAGTGATGGGGTTAGAATTTATCCCTGTTGTTGAAGAACGTTTTGATTTGGTAATGACAAAACAGTTCTACGAAAGCGATGCCGGGCAAACATTATTAAAGGCGATTAATTCAAAAGATTTTAAATCACAGGTTGAGGCTATGGGTGGCTATAGTTGTCGTGATACAGGAAAGATAATGTTTCAAAATTAATTATGGTTAATCTTAGATGATACAATCATTTTCTTTTTAATGTTAAAATTAATTAACAGAATGTTGGGTTCTAACTTAGAGAGGAGTTATATAATGGGTAGCCAGTTAATTGATCGGTTCAATAGACCCCATGACTATCTTAGAATTTCTGTCACAGATAGATGTAATTTACGATGTGTATATTGTATGCCAGAAGAAGGTGTAGAGTTTGTAAATCAAGATAGTTTGTTAACATACGAAGAAATAGCAGAAGTTGTAAGAGTTGGAGCGGAATTTGGGATTAGGAAAATCAGGCTTACTGGAGGTGAGCCTTTAGTAAGAAAGGATATAGAGTTACTAATTGAAAAGATTAGCAATATAGATGGGATTGAAGATATCGCTTTAACTACTAATGGTATTTATTTGGCCAAAATGGCTGAAAAGTTAAAAGATGCGGGTTTGACCCGGGTAAATATTAGTTTAGATACTTTAAAACAAGATCGTTTTAAAAAAATTACAAGAGGTGGTAAGCTTGAAAAAGTCCTTGCGGGAATTGATGCAGCTTACCGTGTAGGACTGGAACCGCTTAAAATTAATACGGTTCTAATCAAGGGATTTAATGATGATGAGATTGGTGATTTTCTGAAAATGTCTTATGAGCAAGAATTACAAATAAGGTTTATTGAATATATGCCGATTGGGCATGGGGATGACTTTTGGAAAAATAGTTATCTTCCTTTGGAATACGTTTTAGACACTGCGAAAAAATTGGGTTATGAATTTGAAGATTCGGAGAATGTATTTGGTAATGGTCCCGCTAAAAACCTTAGAATTAAAGGTGCTAAAGGAACGATTGGACTTATTCATCCGATTAGCGATAGGTTTTGTTCAACTTGTAACAGATTACGTTTGACAGCCGAAGGATATCTAAAATCTTGTTTGTATTGGGACGAAGAACTCTATGTTAGGCCTCATATTAATAATCGCGAAGAGTTAATACAAATTTTCATGAAATCTTTATATAATAAGCCAGAAAATCATGAGATGGCAAAATTATTAAACAGTGAATCACAATCTCAGAAACCAACTGTAAGAAGAATGTCTCAAATTGGAGGATAGTATGAATAAATTGACTCATTTTAACACTGAAGGCAGGGCTAAAATGGTAGATGTAAGTGAAAAACAAGTTACTAAACGTGTAGCTGTTGCCCGTGGTTCTGTTAGGATGCTACCTGAAACACTACAACTTATTAGAGATCGAAAAGTAGGTAAAGGTGATGTGTTAGCGGTGGCTCAAGTAGCAGGAGTCATGGCGGCAAAGAAGACATCAGATTTAATACCAATGTGTCACCCCATTCCAATAACAGGTGTTGATATTTCTTTTAAGGAAGTAGGCGATGATACAATAGTAGTTGAGTCAACAGTTAAGACTACTAATGTAACTGGAGTAGAAATGGAAGCTCTAACAGCTGTCAGCGTAGCTATGCTAACTATTTATGATATGTGTAAGGCTGTTGATAAGGGTATGGTACTTGGCGATACCTATTTAGTTTCCAAATCAGGTGGTAAAAGCGGTGATTATGTTAGAAAGATGGGTGAATGACGATGAAATTGACTGTTGGTGTACTAACCCTAAGCGATAAAGGTTCAAGGGGAGAACGGGAAGATATCAGTGGTAAAATAATCCACGAAATGGTGGAAAAGATAAATGGAGAAGTTAAATATTATGACATCATTCCTGATGAGCGGGAGCTAATTGAAGAGTATTTAATTCGTTACGTTGATGATTATAAATTAGATTTAATCCTCACTACAGGCGGAACAGGACTTGCAAAAAGGGATGTAACTCCTGAAGCTACTTTAGCGGTCATCGATAAAGAAATTCCTGGTCTTGCAGAAGAAATGCGCAGAGTTTCAAGGGAGAAAACTCCGTTTGCATTGTTATCTAGGGCGATAGCTGGCTCAAGGAAAGATAGTATTATAATTAATTTACCTGGAAGTCCAAAGGGAGTTAGAGAAAATTTAGCCGCTGTTATCGATATACTACCCCATGCTTTAGAAATACTTCAGGGGAAAATGGGTGAACATCCTAAAAGTTTTAAATAGCATCTTAACCTTAGTTTCTGATATCTAATAAGATAAGCTTTCGTAAATACAAAGGGGGAAAAAGTATGATAATGCACGTAGTGATGTGGAAGTTAAAAGATGTTGCTGAGGGAAAAGATAAAAAGCAGAATGCTGAAATAATTAAAGCTGAATTGGAAGCTTTAAAGCAGGAAATACAGGAAATAAAGTCAATAGAAGTTGGAATTAATTCACCTAAAGCTCCAAATTCTAATTATGATGTTGTTTTGATTTCAGAATTTGAAGATTTTGAAGCATTAAATAGATATGCGACCCATCCTTCACACCTAAGAGTTGGTGAATTTATTAAGAAGGTTGTTAATTCAAGGGTGGCAGTTGACTACGATATAAAATAGTTTTTTTCCTAGAGGAGAATTAAGATGGAACTTATTACCAAGAAACTATTTGACGAAAATCCCTACTTAAAGGAATGTACGGGGAAGGTCTTAAAGGAATGTGTAAGGGAAGATGGGCTTTATGAAGTGGTTTTAGATCAGACAATCTTCTATCCTACTGGTGGAGGTCAGCCCAATGATACTGGCTTAATAAATGACATAGCGGTAGTTGATGTATATAAACAAAAAGGAATAATTTATCACCTCTTAGAATCATCATTAAACGGTGCCCAAGAGGTGATATGTAAGCTTGATTGGCAGAGACGATTCGATTTTATGCAGCAACATTCAGGACAGCATATCTTATCAAGGGCCTTTGAGACTCTTTTTGAAGCCCAAACGGTTGGTTTCCATTTAGGAGAAGAAGTTGTTACTATCGATGTGGAATTAAAAGAATTAACAGAAGTGATGGTACGGGCCGTTGAAGAGTTGTCAAATAAAATAATAATGGAAAATAGGGTTATACTTAGCAAATTATTATCAGCTGATGAATTATCCGAAGAAGAGATAAAAAAGATTCCTGAACTCGATAAATACGTGAAGTTAGTAATAGTAGATGATTTTGATCAATGCGCTTGTGCAGGAACTCACCCTAAAACTACTGCTGAAATAGGTTTAATTAAGATTTTGGGTTGGGAAAAAGTTAGAAAAAATATCAGAGTAACTTTTGTAGCGGGTAAGCGCGCCGTAGGATTTTTTACAAAATTTCAAAATCAATTATTTAAAACTGCGGCAGTACTTAAAACAAACTGGGCTGATATTGGAGAAAAGGTTTCATATATATTAGATGAGAAGTTGCAACTTGAAAAACAAGTAAAAGAATTAACCGCCAAAAAAATTCAATATGAGATTGAAGAATGGAAAAATAAAGCTGTTAACTATGATGAGTTCTATTTAGTTGAGGCTGTCTTTAAAGATCGGGATGTTAATGAGATCAGACAGTTGGCCCAAGGGATTGTAAACTCTCCTTCTTACGTTGTCTTATTTGCTAATGTAACTGGAGGTAAGGTTCAATTTGTTTTGCAAAGAAGTTCTAATCTTGAAGTAGCGATGAATGATTGTCTTAAACTAGGATTAGAACTTGTTGATGGTAAAGGTGGAGGAAATACCTTATCGGCCCAAGGAGGAGGACAAAATATTCGAAATACAGAAGAAGCAATTAAAAGGATGAGAGATTATCTTATATCAATTTAATCATAATTTATTAAGGAAAAAGGCTGCCTTATTTACAGCCTTTTAATATTTTCAAGTAATATTACAAATTTACGTTTTATGGTTAAAGATGGGTGCATAAGAAGAAAAATATTTAATTAAGCTAAAAAAGGAGCTTGTTTGATAATTATCTTGTTCTAGTTTTAGAATCAATAAGATATGACGATACTTCTCGGAATTTTTCATTAGCTGCGTGGATAATTGCACTAGGTATCTGCTGATTTTTCAATAAAGGGGATTTAGAAAGAATTATTATCTCGTGAATTTTATAGAGGGATTCTTTCTTTCCATGGTGTATTACCTGAAAAGGAACTTGTAATTCATAATTACCTCTGGTGATGTTATCTTCTATTCTAAGATAATAATATGTGTGAAATTTCTTTATCCTTTTTTTAAAACCTTGTGCTTTGAAAACTTTATCGACTAAAGAGCAAGGTTTTATAAGTTTAGAGGTTAATTTAATACTTAAATACATGTAACTACCTCCTTTTTTATGCTAGAAAATAATAATGATCGAAGCTTATATCTTTTACTATCAGCTTTATGTTATATAACTTGGTTACATTCGCAGAATTTTTAAGAAATACCTACAAAATAAAAAATAATAAGGAGGAACAATATTGAAAGCTGATTTACACACACATAGTACTGCTTCAGATGGATTACATGAACCATCAGAAAATGTGAAATTTGCTAAGAAAGTTGGTTTGGCCGCGATAGGTATAACTGATCATGATTCGGTGTCAGGAATTGATGAGGCTATTGAAATAGCTAATCAGCTTGGCATCGAAGTAGTACCAGGAATTGAAATGAGTACCGTAGAAAAAGGTCAAGATATCCATATTTTAGGGTATTTTGTTAATTATAAAGATAAGGAATTTTTACGTTCACTAGATGAGTTGCTTAAGGTAAGGGAACGAAGAAATGAAATGATGGTAGAGAAACTTAATGAGCTTGGAATTGATATAACTATAAAGGAAGTAGTTGCTAAGGTAAGACGAAAAGGTGCAAAACCTGGCCGTCCCCATATTGGGGAAGTTTTGTTGGATAAAGGAATCGTTAGTACCATGGAAGAGGCATTCGATCTTTACTTAGGAAAGAAAGGAAAAGCATTTGTTAATCCAATTAGAATTTCTCCTGAAGAGGGCATTGAAATTATTAAGAAAGCTGGTGGGGTACCCGTTTTAGCCCACCCTGGTGTATATGATGATGATGAAATGGTGATCAGATTGATAAAGTATGGATTGGGTGGAATTGAAGCTTACCATCCAGATCATGATCAAGCTGGAGAGAGAAAATATCAGGAAATGGCAGAGCGTTATCGGATTTTGGCCACAGCTGGTTCGGATTTTCATGGTACGAGGGGAAAGACAACATTTCATGCGCCTATAGGTACCAAAACTGTTTCTTATCATATTGTTGAAAAGCTAAAGAGTCTAGCTGGTAGCATTTAGGGAAAGCGTTCAGCGAAGTTGTATAGGAAAAATATTTAATGAGATTGCATAGGTTGTAAAGAATTGCATAGGATAAAATATAGAGGACGTGGTGCCTCTATATTTTTTTCTTCATAGTTACGTGTTCGATTCCAGCTTCTTTAAAAGGTTCACTGATGGTTATATATCCTAATTTTTTGTAAAAAATTTCGGCATGACGCTGGGAATTAAGTAAAAAAGTTGTGAAACCCATTTTTTTAGCTTCTTGTTCAGCAAAAAGCATCAGTTTTTTTCCTATGCCTTTTCCGCGAAATTCTTTGAGAACCGCCACCCTTTCAATTTTTACCGTATTCTCATTATTGTAGATTCTAATTCTAGCTGTGGCTATCGGTTTTTCATCGTGGTAAACGATAAAGTGGGTAGAATGATCATCATATTTATCCATCTCAATTTTTTCTGGTACATGTTGTTCTTGAATAAAAACAATTCTTCTAACATCAAAAGCGTCATTTAATTCTTTTCTTGTTGTTACGATTTGGTAATTAAGTTGTGTCATTTCTATCTCCCCTTAATGGAAAAGATTGATATACTTCCCAAGAGCCAGTTTCAGTTTGATAACATAAATGGATTTGTTCAACTGGGAAAGTCATATTAAAATCTTTTAATTTAAGTCTACTATAGATATCATGTATTTCTTGATCAGGTAAATCCTGGGCGATTGTTAAATGGGGGGTGAATTTGTGTTTTGTTTCGTGATAAAGTACTCCTGAGTTAATCTTTTCATGTAAATGATAAATAATTGGATCGTCTTCAACACCACAGTATAATACAGGAGAAATAGGATAAAATGACTTTATTTTATTTAATTTCAGGTTAAAAGGAGGAATTATTTTTGTTACCGATTCAAGGTGAGCAATCGCTTTATCTGGGCTGTCCAATTCAAAAGCCTCTTTAATTGTAATATGTGGAGGGATCAAATTATAATGTGAGTCATATCGTTTGCGTAAAGCATTTGCCCTTTCCTGTACTTCTATTGATGGAAAAATAACAATACCAAATTTCATAGTCAAGCCTCCTTTTTTTAATTTATAATTACATTTTAACAAAATATTATGAAAACAAAAATAATTGAAGTATTCATTTTCGTTTAAATTCTAAACTATGTAACATTTTAAGCATATAATATACTCTATTCTGAAAAAGTGTTAAGATAGATATGAAAGAGGAGAATAGTCTGGAGGTGGCTTATTTGAAAAAAAGAGTTTCTAGTGAAGAAGTTAAGTTGGCAGCACTAAAAAGATTAAAAGATCGTGGTGTAACCTTAGAAGATATTGCAAAAATAGTTTATGAAATGCAAGTTGTATATAATCGTGACTTAACAATGGAACAATGTCTTGAAAGTGTTCAAAAGGTATTGGAGAAGCGAGAAATTCAACATGCTATTTTAGTAGGTGTGGAGTTAGATATTTTAGCTGAGAAAAAATTATTACAAGAACCACTTCAAACTATAATTGAAACTGATGAAGGGTTATTTGGGGTTGATGAAACATTAGCAATTGGCTTAGTTTATGGTTATGGTAGTATAGCATTAACAACTTTTGGATATTTAGATAAAGATAAGATCGGAATCATAAAAAAATTGGACACAAAAAATGGTAAAAAAGTTCATACATTCTTAGACGATTTAGTTGCTGGAATAGCGGCTTCAGCCTCGGGAAGAATAGCACATCTTTTAAGAGATGTTGAAGAAGGCGAAGAGAAAAGAGCCAAGGAAAATGATGAAAAATTTAATGAGATAAATGTTAGCTAATATAGCTCTCAAGGAAGACCGAAATGAATCTCGGTCTTTTTTTGACGGGTGCCGAAATTATGATCTTTTGTAGGGTTAATTAAATTGAAAGGGTGTAATTATGAGACTTTTTATTACTATTAATATGAGTTCTCAAGTAAAAGAAGAGATTGTAAACTTAATGCCTAATATTAAATTGAAATTTCAAGGTGGTAGGTGGGTCCCCAAAGAGAATATGCATATCACGATGCTCTATTTAGGAGAAGTACCGGATGAAAAGCTTGGTTCGGTTGATAAAGCAATGTTTGAAGCTATTAAAGGCATTGATCCTTTTGAATTATGGGTCGAAGGTATAGGTGCCTTTCCAAATACAAAAAAGCCCAATATCCTTTGGGCAGGTGTCCAAGGGGAATTAAAATTTTTAATTAAACTTTATCGTCAATTACTTAAAGAGGTGCAAAATGAAGGACTTCCATATGATGCTAAGCCACATTTTAAACCTCATCTAACTTTAGCGAGAAAGATAAGTACGATTGCAAATGACGATGATATCTTTCTTAAGACCTCATCGTGGCGTGTGGATTCATTAGAACTATATCAGTCTATTTTTATTAATGGCGGAGTTAAATATAAACGATTATTATCAAAAAAGTTTTAAAACAAAGAATAAAATATAGTGTCAACTGCCAAAATGAAGAGTGAAGGAGTTGACAAGGAATGCATTATTATACGATTAAACCTCTATTTACACCAGATGGACACTCGATAGACATGTCGTTGGGTGATGAAGCAGTCACCATTATCTCTCACGCAGCTTATAATGCAATTGAAAATGAAGTCAATGTTTATGATATGTTCATCCGTGGTGACCATCAAGACGTCTTAGTGTTTAACGACTTGAATGCTTTTAAAAAAGCGGCAGAGATATTGAAAAATCATCAGATTCAGTTCACAACAAATATAGTTGAAAAAACTGCAGGAGAAAATGCTGATTACATTACAAATAACTACCGATACAAAGTAGTTATTCCAAACGAACCTAATATTGATAGTATAGATGATAACGATATTTATACTTAATAAATTAGTGGCTGGTTAATGGTTATCGGGTTTTGGTTCAAATTTGCACGTATGAATACAAATATTAAGTGGTAGTTCATTTTCGTGGATACACCCATCACAAAACAATTTAACGTAGTTAAGTGTTGGGTCTGTATCCATTTTCTTTTGAAAAATATTTAACTGAGATAATAAGCTATTTTTGATTTCCTTCATAATTGATTTTGAAATTTCAGGGTCAAAAACATGAAAAGTCACCTTGACTAGTTCTTTGGAATTTTCGATCTTACATTTTAGGTGTAAATCAATATTGGGAAAGTGAACTCCTTCATGAAAAAGTTGTAATGCTAAGATGCTTTTTGGCTTGATGACATAGGATTCAGAGATTCGATGTAATTTTATTCCATGAAATTGATGGATTATTTCAAAGTGATTACTAAAGGTTTTGTTAGGACGAAATTTATAATCAATCCAATGTGATATGAGTTCCATCGTATATAAAGCTCCCTTAATAGTTATAATTTTAAACAAATATTTTTAGAATAGCGTTTCTATGTTCCAATAATATTATTTTCCAGTTATAAGTAATTAATTCACTATTCAGATTTCAATTAAATTAAATAAGAATTATATATAAGAATTTAGGCAAAAAATGAGAATTTTTTAAGATAGGTATTGACAACTTGATAATTAGTAGGTAAAATTTCACTTGTCGTTGCTTACAGATTATAAAAAATGATGTAGGTAATGAAAATAAATCTAAAAAATATTAAAAAAAGTTCTTGCAAATATGATTTAGATGATATATAATTAATCTTGTCGTCACGAAAAACGATTGATTAATAATGACGCGGGGTGGAGCAGTCTGGTAGCTCGTCGGGCTCATAACCCGAAGGTCGCAGGTTCAAATCCTGTCCCCGCAACCAATTTAAGATTGTGCTCCTTTAAATAACCTCTCTTTTTTTGTTGATGCAATTTAGATACTATGGAGCTGTGGTGTAGAGGCCTAACATGCCTGCCTGTCACGCAGGAGACCGCGGGTTCGAATCCCGTCAGCTCCGCCATTAATTTAAAAACGCCTTTTAACGAGGGCCCATAGCTCAGTTGGTAGAGCGGTCGGCTCATAACCGATTGGTCACAGGTTCGAGTCCTGTTGGGCCCACCATTATTTTCTTAATTGCTGTGCCGGGGTGGCGGAATTGGCAGACGCACAGGACTTAAAATCCTGCGGTAGGTGACTACCGTACCGGTTCAAGTCCGGTCCTCGGCACCACTTATAATCAAATAGAACTATTCTTGGATTTTCAACGAAAATAGTATTTTTACTATTTTTTTTACAATTTGACTCGGTAGCTCAGCAGGGAGAGCACCATCTTGACAGGGTGGGGGTCGCTGGTTCGAGCCCAGTCCGAGTCACCATAGATAATAATAGTAAAACCCTTGATACACAAGGGTTTTTTGTTTTATATATTGTGTTCAAATGTGACCACAAAACTATTAAATTTTAAAATTGCAACCGAATTGCAACCGTTCGAATTCAAAATAAATTCAACCGTATAGGATTTTGCCTATTTTTATTGCTGTATCTTTTTGGATATTCGGTAACAAGTGACTATATATGTCTAGAGTGATACGGAAATCTGCATGACTAAGTCTCTCAGCTACTGTTTTAGGATTTACTCCTGCTAATAAAAGTAGAGTTGCATGTGTGTGGCGCAACCCATGAAACTTAATTTTTTCCACGCCTGCTTCTTTTATTAATCTATTAAAAATCTTTGTGATATTACTATGCAAATAAGGAGTACCTAATGATGTAGGAGCTACTAAATTCATATCTGTATAGGCTGGTCCTGCTTTTAGTTTTTCTTCGGTTATTAGTACCTTATGACGCCGCAGAGCAGCAATTGTATCTTCATCAATACTTATGTTTCTATAAGCAGCTTTAGTTTTTAGTGAAGTAAAATTATGTGTTCCTCTTTCAATTTGCTGTTTAACATAAATTAAACCATTTTCAAAGTCAACATTATCCCATTGCAATCCAAGTATTTCAGATTGTCTCATCCCAGTAGCTAAAGCCAACAAAAACACAATATAGCTCCGATCTTGTTTTGCTATTTTTAAAAATTTATTAACTTCTTTCTGATCCCATACTTTTATTTCTGGTTTACTTGCTTTAGGTTTATCAACATATGAAGCTACATTTTTTTGTAATAAGCCATATTTAACAGCTTTATTTAATGCATCGTTAATTAAAGTATATATTTTTTGTATGTTCCCATCTGATAAAGCTTTTTCTTTTCTTAGTTTATTTAATAATTTATCAATATGCATCGCATTTAATTTTTGAAGTTCAATATTTCCAAGGGTTGGTATGATATGCTTTTCTACAAGCCATGTATATGTTTCTAACGTTCTTTTCTTTACTTGTTTGCTATCCAACCACTCAGTCATATAATCTTTAAATTTTGTTTTGATAGGCGCTACATATTCACCTCTATTTATTTCAGCTATTTTCTCCGCCATTGCTTTCTCAGCTTCTTTTTTAGTGTTATAACCCGAGAACCATTTTCTATCTCGAGAACCATCAGGTTTAATACCTACATCCAGAACAAAAACCCACTTATTGCCTCTTTTGCGAACATGTCCTTTCATGAAACTTGTCCTCCCTTGTAAAAATAAAAAAAGCCCCAATCTATAACAAAATAGCCATAGCATCAAACTATGGTTTTGTTATGATCGGCGCTCTGTGGCGCTCTAATATGATCAATATATTTTTGATATGGCGCTCTCAGGCGCTCTAATATTTTTGGCGCTCTCATTGGCGCTCGAAGTCGACTTGTTACGATTATGTTAGCACATATGCTTATTATGTGCAATGACGATTATGAAAATTAAAGAAATATTGAGAAAATGAGAGATTTGATATTTTCGCCAATGCATCAATTTTAATTTGACGAAAAATGTCGAAAATATGCTTTAACTAATCTCCTAAATGAAATAACCAATTGGAGTTCATGACTTAAAAGTTCATTAGGTATTAAGTCGTATACTTCAAAACCGAAGGCATTTGCGATTAACGTCAACTCTTGAATTGTAGGGCTTTTTTGGTTGTTTTCAATTCTTTGAATACGTGAACGACTAATACCGGTTAATTCGTAAAGTTTCTTTTGAGACATCCCTTGCATAGTTCGAATCTCTTTTAGTTTTGTGCCGATTTCTGTCAAAGTTTGTCGAATTCCTCCTTTTTTTAAATGCTCATATTTGAGCAGCTTGTACTAATTTTACTGTGTAGAGTGCTCATATATGATGCATCTATACTCACTTGAATTTTTCTAATTTTCATTAAAATCGCCCATAATCGTCGAATATCGACTTTGATATTATGGCATGAGGGATAGTACAATTTCATTACAAAATTCTTGGAAAAATAAAATAAACGAGAACAAACGTTCTTATTTTTATGGTAAAATGTGATAAAAGAGATTATAAGCAGGAGGGACCGAAGTGGGGGAGAGTAGCGAAAAAAAAGATTACAGTTTAATAAAGTTTGTTGAGAAGATCAAAATAAAAAAAGAATTACAAAAAGAAAAGGAGCTACTCACCCAGAAGTGAGAAGCTCCTAAAATTGATTTTAGTAATATTTTTGTAGAAAGTTTTTCTAAAGAGTAAAGGTTGATTTTAAAAATTCCTAAAATATTTTTGTTCCTTTATAGAACTTATAAAAATACCGAAGTATGTTTTACTAGCATTACTATTATTTCAACAGTTTTGGATAATTAGATAGCTATCATATTTATTTAGCTATTTTTTCTAAGATATAATTAGTTTACGATTTTTATGAATTAATCAATTTTAAAAAATTTATCGTCCTGACTTAATTCTAATATTGTTGCTTGTTTGATTAAAGCAGGTTCTATTTTATCAATTCTTTCTCTTAATATTGGAACAATATATTGTCCTTTAATTTTGTTACAAATATTAAAAATTGTTTCAAGTTGATTTATGTGAGTATTTTCTAATTTATCATGAATTATGAAACGCGGGAATTCAATATTCTCTTCATGAAGATATTTTAAATATGCTAAATCAAATGCTACAATTTGTCCTCTTTTTTTCCCTGTACCAGGATTACCAGACATATTTGATACAGTGAAAGGGGAAGATCCCTTTTCATTTTTCCAATTTTTATTATAGGTAAACAC
Source organism: Vulcanibacillus modesticaldus (assembly GCF_001730235.1). GTDB lineage: Bacteria > Bacillota > Bacilli > Tepidibacillales > Tepidibacillaceae > Vulcanibacillus > Vulcanibacillus modesticaldus. The sequence continues at coordinate 42,507 of NZ_MIJF01000009.1, forward strand.
ATATTTTTCGCCATATAATTGTTCTGAGAAGTCAGAGAAATGAGTATTGAATCTAACTAAAATATTTTCGATATTTTCTAGTGCATTCTCCAGTCGTTCATTAATTAAATCTAAATCTTTTTTATAAAATTCGATCCTTTTTTCAATTTTTTCAATAGTTTCTAGGTTTTCTAATATCCTTCCTTGGAGTTAGTATAGTTTTGTGGACACACCTTAGTTAAGTCTAATACAATAATTTTGAGAGGATGTGTCCTATATGAAAAGAAAAGGTGTAGCAAAAAAATATACTGAAGATTTTAAACAAACAATAGTGGAACTCTACAATTCTGGAACTCCAGTAAAAAAATTAAGTAGCGAATATGGTGTATCTGAAGTAACGATATATAAATGGATTAGGTCCTATACCCCTGTAGGTGAAGGAAAGGATTCCT
>NZ_MIJF01000010.1 GCF_001730235.1 Vulcanibacillus modesticaldus
TTTTCTTCAAGTCCCTTCATTCCTTCGTTTTCATAATGATGAACCCATCGACGAACCATAGAATGATCAATACCCAACTTTTTAGCCACAGTTTTGTATCCCATTCCTTCATTCTTATACATATCCACTGCTTTCTTTTTGAATGCTACATCATATGTGTTTCGAATTTTACCCATAGAAAAATCCCCTCCATAATAGACAGACTAATGGTTTTTCTTTTTTCTGTCTACTATAAGGGGATCATATCATATTAGGGTTTCTTTTTTGGTCTAAAATAATCATGAAATTCAGTTACGGAGCATTCGAAGATGGTTAATTTTAACCCACTTTTTTATTAATATACAATGCAACAATATTACAATTTTGTTACATTAATGCAAAGCTATTTAAATATCTAGAATGGGAGTGATTAATCTGATATTAAATTAAAACTTTTGACAATACAGAATAATACATGGAGGAAAAATTATGAAATCAAAAATATTGTTCTTATCATTTATTTCGGTTATTATAACTGCTGTTTCAATGTATTTTATTTCAAATGTAGTTTATTCTGTTTTAGGTGCTCTAGTAACATCAATGTTAGTGGGATTATTGTATGTCAATTCAATCATTAAAAGATTAGAAGAATTAAAAAACGGTGTTGAGGCACTAGCAAATGGAGACCTAACAATAAATCTTCAAATGACTTCCAATGATGAATTTGCAAAGATAGGAAAAGCAATTAATAATGTTGTGAATGATCTAAGGTCTAAAATTGGTGAAGTCAAAGATAATGCTAACGAGCTCGAAAGTAATATTGGAATGATTAATTCAAGTATTCAACAGACATCAGCAGCAATGGAAGAAATAGCAAGTGCGATTACTGAAGTGGCTAATGGGACACAAAGTCAAACAAAAGACCTCGAAAACACTGCTTCTAATATAACTCAAATATCAGCAATGATAAAGGAATTAGCAGAAAATAGTCAAAACATTACTTCAATAGCGATAAAATCAGATGAAGATGCTAAAAATGGAAGTAAAATTATCCTTGAAGTTATTAAAAATATAGAAGAGCTTAAAAACACTATAGAAAGTAATGTAAATAATGTATTAACCTTAAAGAATAATGCTGACAGTATAAATAAAATTGTAGATGTAATTACGGAAATATCTGACCAAACAAATTTATTGGCATTAAACGCTGCAATAGAGGCTGCTAGAGTTGGAGAAGCTGGAAAAGGCTTTGCTGTAGTAGCAGATGAAATAAGAAAATTGGCCGAAGAAACCAAGAAATCAACAGATGAGATTACGGCATTAATTAAGACGATTCAAAATGGAGTAGATGACACATCTTCATCAATTTTACATATTAAAAATGAGGTGGATGATGCTCAGAAACAGTCTAAAATTGGTGAAGTAGAGATTCAAAAAATTATTACTGGAATGGGTAATATCCGAATGGAAATTGAAAAAATAGCTGCAGGGCTTGAAGAGATGACTTCAAGTAGTGAGATGGTCGTTGAAGCTACAAATAGTATAACAGCCGTTTCTGAGGAAACCTCTGCTTCAACAGAAGAAATATCTGCATCGACAGAAGAAACAAACGCATCCATGCAAGAAATAGCTGCAAAAACTGATGTACTCACTGACATGGTGACAAAAATGAGAGGGTCAATAGCTCACTTTGTTTTAGAAAAAAGTGTGAATGAAGGAAGGAAAAACTAAGATGGCTGAAAAGCAATATGTTTTTTTAAAACTTGCAGAGGAAGAGTACGGTATAGATATATTACATGTGAGAGAAATAATTAACTATCAAGAAACAACTAAACTTCCAAACACATCAAATGTAATAGATGGTGTAATAAATTTTAGGGGAAATATAATACCAGTTATTAACCTAAAAAAAAGATTTAATTATAATGAGACAATTGTAAAAGAAAATAGCAAAATTATTATCGTAAATATGAGAGAAATAAATATAGGTTTGATAGTTGATGAAGCATCACATATATCAACACTTGACGAAAAAGATATTGAAGACTCACTAGAAACAGTAGAAGGCATGGATCAAAAATATATCGCGGGTATCGGAAGAATGAATGGAAAGATTGTAATTCTATTGAATTTGTCAGAAATCATATCTCTTTGAAATATTATTCTCTAATATTTTAATGTTATAGGTGCCATAGGGGGTTTATGATAATGTAGGGATTCATTAACAAACTCCATTAAAATTTTCTATGGTATCCTTTTAAATAATCTAAGGTGCAGTTATGTATCTTTTTACCTAATAATACTAATAAATATTTTTAAATTGTTTTCTAATTGAATAAAATTAGTTATACTAAATACTATCAATGATTGTAAACCTTTACAATGACCGTTTCTAATATTTAATGTATTAAATTTTTGACAATACGGACAATATCATGAGGGGAAAAATAATGAAAAAAATGAAGCACGAAACATTACAAATAAGCTACAATAGGCAATTTATTTTTTATGTGATTGCAATTTTAACTGTGTTTCTATATCTATTGATGACACCCCCTGTATTAGCTAACGAGAGCATTAAAATAGGTATTTATGACAACAAACCTTTGTTATTTAAGGAAAATGATGAAATACAAGGTTTTCTTGTAGATATACTAGATTATATTGCTAGTGAAGAAAAGTGGGAAATTGAATATGTATATGACACCTGGGAAAATAACTTAAATAAATTAAAAAACAATGATATTGATATGTTGATTGGAATTGCATATTCTCAAGAGCGGGACAAATTATTTGATTTTAATAATGAGACCTTCATCACAAATTGGGCACAAATATATTCGCAAAAAAATCTCGATATTCAATCTATCCTAGATTTAGAGGGGAAGCAAGTTGCAGTACTAAAAGGAGATATTTTTTATACTGGAGATGGGGGCATTAAAGGACTATTAAGTAAGTTCAACATCGATGTTGATTACGTAGAAGTTAATAGTTACGAAGAGGTCTTTCAAAGTATTAGGGATAAAAATGTTGATTTAGGACTCGTAAATAGAATTTATGGTACTCTATATGAAAATAATTACAATGTTAAGAAGACGCCGATAGTATTTAAACCTGTTGAAGTGCGTGCGGCAGTTTCCAGTGGTCAAGGGAAAGAATTATTGGATAAAATAGACGAAAATCTTAAGGCACTAAAGAAAGATAAAACTTCTTTCTATTATCAAAAATTAGATTTTTGGTTAAGTAAAAGTTTAGGTTTTAATCATCAAGCCTTTCTTTGGTACATACTCAAGATATTTGGAGTTTTGCTACTAATTTCATTTATCGTAATCCTAATTACGAGACACCAAGTTATAACTAAGAAAAACGAATTAAAGTTAAGTTATCAACAATTAGAGAAAAAAAATGAAGAATTAATTAACATTAATGAGGAACTTGAGGCGACATATCAACAAGTAGATGCATTGAATAATAATTTAGAAAAAACAATTGAATTGACCGGTAGTTTATCAAAAACGTCTTTTGATAATGAAAAGATTTTTTTATCGAATCTCTTACATACAGCATTAAAATTAATACCTGAAGCTGATTATGGGAGTGTATATACCTATCAAGATAATAATATCAAATTTATTGATGCAATCGGTCATGATCTGGAAATCTTAAAAAAACTATCTATAAAATTAGAAGCTTTCTATCATGATGACAAGGTTAGTATTAAACATAATATTTTACAACACACCGCTAGTAAAATGGATATAAATACAGTTGACAAATTTATGAAAGCATGTATGCCCGTAAAAGAGACATTGACATTTGACTTATATATAGATAATGATAAAATCGCTGGAATAAGTTTAGATATTGCAAAAGAGAGTAATAAAAATTTTAGCGATGATGCTAAAAAGGTTATGAATTCATTTAAGAATCTTGCTTCAGCATTCTTCACCGTGAAGAGGTATAGAGAAGCTCAAGAAGAGTTTCAAAGGGATATAATTGTTTCAATAATTCAGTTACTAGAAATCCATGATAAATATACGAAGGATCATTCTCAAAATGTAGCATTATTAGCTCGAGAAATTGCGAAAGAAATGGAGTTGTCTCGGGAAGAAATTGAAAAGGCATATTGGGCCGGTATGTTGCATGATATTGGAAAAATATTAATTCCCGAAAGCATATTAAATAAAGAAGGACCTTTAACAAAGGATGAATATCAACAAATCAAAAATCATCCTTATTGGGGTTATATGACTTTAAGTAAGTCGAAGTTGTTAACGGATATTTCAGAATATGTGTTGCAACATCATGAACATTGGGATGGTAGTGGTTACCCCAAAAATTTAAAAGGTGATGAGATCCACTTAATTTCGCAAATACTTGCGGTTGCTGACACCTGGGATGCCATGCGTTCAGATAGATCATATCGTAAAGCTTTAACCAAGGAGATTGCTATAAAAGAAATAGTAGATAAAAAAGGTGAACAGTTTTCTCCAAAGGTTGTAGACGTGTTTTTAAGGGTAATCGATAATCAAGTTTAAATAAATAAAGATAAAAAACGAAGAACAAAATCGCCGGATAAGGGTGACTTTGTTCTTTTTATATCATTATTTAGCTTCTTTAACCGCTTGGATAGCTTTTTCATAATTTGGATGGTCTGTTACTTCTTTGACATATTCCACATAGATAACTTCGTTTTCAGAGTTCAATACAAAGATTGCTCGTGCTTCTAAGCGTAAATCTTTGATATATGTTCCATACGCTTTTCCAAAAGACATAGATTGATAGTCTGATAGGGTTATTACACGGTCAATCCCTGCAGCTCCACACCAACGTTTTTGTGCGAATGGAAGATCAACGCTAATCGTTAATACTGTAGCATTTAAATTTGCCGCTTCTTCATTGAAGCGTCTAGTTTGCGCGTCACAAACGGGGGTATCTAAGCTTGGTACTACACTAATCAGTTTGACACCATCAAAATCAGAAAGTGATACAGGTTTAAGGGAATTATCTACAACTGTAAAATCCGGAGCTTTATCGCCAACCTTTATTTCTGGTCCTAATAAAGTTACTGGATTACCAGCAAATGTAACTATTCCATTACGTTCCTCCATTATCCACATCTCCTTTAATAACTTTATATACAATATAGTTTATTATGTATAAATAATATCAACAAATTATTGATTTGTAAAGTATTGAAGATTAACCTTTTTTTAAATAGGGTTTAACAATTAATCGATGTAAACTTATTTCAACAACTCCAAGAAAAAAGGCTAATAAAAGAGTGGATAAAAGGGGAACTTGACCATCAGTAAAGACTATAGGAATTAAATATGTAGTAGTACCCATAAAAATACTTCCCATTAAAGCAGAAGGGATATTATGAAACTTAGGTACAATTATCCAGTCAGCTATAACTCCGATAAAGGTAAAAAAGAGAGGAATAAGGAAAAGATAAAGCTTTGGTAAAATAATTAAATGGACCATTTGAAATGAAAAAAAAATTAATAAAAATAATAAATATTTAATTAAAAAATTTTGTATGTGTACATGGGCAGGAACTCTTTTCATAATATATTTATCACCTAACCCTCTTTTCTTTTTATTCTAAGTATTACCTAGAAAGAAGGGATATATCATTATCTATTAATTTAAATTTCTTTGTCATTTTTATGAAGAATTAAATGTTTATCAATTAAAGTTATTATAATATCCTTTAATTCACGCATTTCATTAGGTGAAAGCCGATCTAAATTATCCAACTTATCCTTAATTAATTCGATTATTTCATCATGTAATGATAAGTCTTTAGGTTTGGTTCGATTAATAAAAAACGTTGCAATCGAACCCGTTAACATACCGATAGTTCCTATTCCCATAAACATCAGAATTGCAGCCACAATTCTTCCTCCTGTAGAAGCCGGAGAGATGTCACCATATCCAACAGTTGTAGTTGTTACAATGCTCCACCATAACGCATCACCAAAACTATCTATTGAATCTTCGAAATACATAATTCCCAAAGAGCCAAATAACACTAAGGCTGTTGTTATAGATAACACGTAGTGTAGTTTATTTGTTCTTAATAGCTCTAGAAGGGGCAACCATAATCTCTTAGAAATAGAAATTACACGTAATATGCGGAATAATCTAGCTAATCTAAAACTCATAAATAGATAATCAAGTGGGATGATAGCTAATAAATCAAAGATGTTTTCTTTGATAAATTTTAATTTTCTATTTGCTAGATATAAACGAAAAAAATAATCGATAGCAAAAATAATTAAGATGGCTTTATCGATAAGATGCAAACTCATAAGTTGCTCATCGGTAAGATTGTAATTCATTTCGATTGTTAAAGTAATAATGACAACGATAGCTAAAATGACTGAAATTATATCATAAACATTTTTATACTTTGAAGGAAGTTTGGAAATTTTAAGTCTTATTTGCTCTTTTAAATACATACTATTCCTCCAGTTCATTTAGTAAAAAAATTTTTTAATTCACATTCAATGAAATAAATTGTTGCATATCCTCCGGATAAGGGACTGAAAAACTAAGAAACCTTTCAGAAATAGGATGATTGAATTGTAATTTAATGGCATGTAATGCTTGGCGATTCATCCCAGCTATTTTTTGTCCACCGTATAAATCATCTCCAACAAGGGGGTGATTTATATGACTCATATGGACTCGAATTTGGTGTGTTCTTCCAGTTGCAAGTTCTAGCTCCACTAAAGAAAAATCTTTTGATCTTTTAATAGTTTTGTAGAAAGTAATTGCTGGTTTACCTTCTTTAAGAATTTTTGGGACTACAATTCTCTTCACAGCATGATCTGGATCCTTTAAAATTGGAGCATCGATAATATCTGCTTCTTTAGCTACAGTTCCGTGGACTATGGCGTGGTAGATCCGTTTTAGATTTCTTGTTTGAAGTTGAAGAGCCAATTTATGGTGAGAATATTGATTTTTTGCTACGACAAACAATCCAGAAGTATCCTTGTCCAAGCGGTGTACAGGACGGAAGCGGTATTGTTTACCTTTGGTTTGCCAATAGTACATTAGTCCGTTTGCAATTGTTCCTAGAAAGTGGTTTTTTGTAGGATGTACTACGATATTTGGGGGTTTGTTTATTACAACAATGTCAAGGTCTTCATAGACAATATTTATTGGTATTGGTTGGGGGATGATGTCCGTTGATGTTTCCTCGGGTACGAGTATCTGCAAAGTGTCTCCCTCTTTAACTCTCATCGTTACATAAACGTGCACACCATTTAAAAAAATACCTTTGTTATTTTTAATTTTTGCAAGAGACTTTCTTGAAAAGTGATAATGGTCATATAATATTTCCTTTATCATCAAACCATCGAAATCTTTAGCTATCTTAATTTTTAGTAATTCATTCATCTGACTCATCCTTTGATTGCTTATCATAATAACATCTTAACCAATCACAAGGCTACAAATCAATCAAAATCTCTCTGGTTCCCTTAATTGCTGCTGTAAGTGTTATATATATATATTGGTTTAAACGCTTTTGAATGTAGTATACTATGATTACTAAGATTAAATGTAGAAAAAATAAAGGTAGGATAAATAAAGGAGAGGAATAACAGTGAAAAAATATCAAATATATAAGATAGATAAGTGGAATCAGATGAATTTAGAAATAAAAGGACGTAAAATCATTGTTAGTAAAATTTCAACCGATTGGGGAGAAGAAACATTTACTTTTAATGGTAGAAGTGAATTGCTTAATTGGGCTGAGAAATATTTCGAAAAAACACCACTCGAACAAACTGATGAAGAATACGATAGGTGGATCAGATTATTCAAATCGATTTAAATGAAAATGCCTTTATGATAAAAATTTTTTTAAACTGTATAGATGATTTTTTTGTGGGGAGATGGAAAGTAATTGTTTTTTCATGGTATTAATTATCAACATATGTTGTTTCAATACCCAATCTTATCTCCTAGATTAACTATTAAAAGACAAAAAATGGAGCAAAAAAAGGATAGAATTCATTTAGTAGAACGGTTTGGTTTTGAACCAGTTCACTTTTTGGAATCGAGCGATACCTATTCTATTCAGAATTGTTTAGAATCCTGTTTTTCTTTTGGGAACGTAGTGGTAGTCTTTAAAGAATTACCCCTACCTATGTTACAATTATCCAAAAATGAAGTAGGTGTTCCTGCTATAGATCTTCGTCTTGCAGACTATTTTGTTGTGGAAACGTTAAAGTTAATGTCTGATCTCAGAAAAATATTCCCTAAAACCCCAATATTTTATTTTAATCAATTGGAGCGCATAAGTCCATTTATTCAATTTAAACGAATTAAATTGCTTAAGAAAGTAAGAATAGGGGAATATAAAGCCTCAATATAAAGAGGTTTTTTCTTTTTAAATTTTGATGTACAATGAAAATGTTATGAAAATTAAGAAAATATCAAAGAAGGTGTCGCTTATGTCCTATCAATTAACTCCTATAGAGGAACTTAAGAAAAGGGTAGATAATCTCCAAAAAAAAATAACTGAATTAGAACTCGATGGGGTACTGTTAACTAACAACGTGGAAATATTTTACTACTCCGGTAGTATGCAAAATTCTATGATGTATATACCTGCAGCAGGTGAACCGGTTCTCTTTGTAAAAAAAAGTGTGGAAAGGGCGATGAAGGAAACCTTATTTTCTGTGGAACCAATGCTTAGCGTTAAAGATCTTCCTCAACTTATTGATAATAGAGGCTTAACATACAGAAAAGTAGGTATTGAATTAGACGTATTACCTTATAATCAATTTCAACGGATTCAAAGGGCATTTAATGGGACGGATTTTTCAGATATTTCACAAGTAACCAGATTACAAAGAAGTATTAAATCTAACTTTGAAATAGAAGCTTTACGTCAATCTGCAGAAGTTGTTAATGAAGCAATCTTGGAAGTTCCTAAGATTTTAAAAAAAGGGATGAAAGAGTTTGAGTTTCAAGCTGAATTAGAAAGGTTTGTTAGATTGAGAGGGCATTTAGGTTATATTAGAACTAGAGGATATAATATGGAACTTGTTTTAGGTATGGTGGCATCAGGAATATCTGCTGCCGTTCCAACATCATTTGATGGTCCCGCCGGTGGCCAAGGGATTTCACCAGCTATGCCACAAGGGGCTGGATGGAATGAAATCAAGGAAAATGAGCCGATATTAATCGATATAGCGGCGGCTGTAAATGGATATATTGTTGATCAAACACGAATGGCTGTAATTGGAGATTTAGACCAAGAGTTAGAACATGCATATCAAACTTCTTTAGAGATAATTAAGGAAATAGAAACTAGCGCTAAACCTGGTACAACTTGGTCAGAACATTTTGAAACGGCTAAGCGTCTTGCAAAAGAGGCCGGCTTAGAAGAACATTTTATGGGTTATAAGCAAAACAAAGTTAAGTTCGTAGGACATGGAGTTGGTTTGGAGTTAGATGAATTACCAATTTTAGCTAAAGGATTAGATCGACCTTTAGAGGCTGGAATGGTAATTGCCATTGAACCAAAGTTCACCTTTCCTAATAAAGGGGTTATTGGAATCGAAAACACATATGTGGTTACAGAGACTGGTTTAGAACTTATCACAATTGCACCTCAAGAAATTATACGACTACCTAAGTAATAAAATAATATAAGTTAGTGCTATCTTTATTTTAAATACAAAAAATTCCCTTAATTTAAGCTACTACCCATGCACTTTATTGTTATTTCTAACATAATATAATCTGAAATCACCCTTGTGAATTGATGGGCCCGAGCAAGGAGGGGTGGAACTTTTGAAGGGTAATGACCAGCATGTAAAGCCGTTATTAACCAATCGAGAAAGAGAAGTATTCGAATTATTAGTCCAGGATAAAACAACCAAAGAAATTGCAAAACAATTATTTATAAGTGAGAAAACCGTTCGCAACCATATAAGTAATGTTATGCAAAAGCTAGGTGTAAAGGGAAGGTCGCAAGCAGTTGTAGAATTGGTTCGGCTCGGGGAACTAAAAATATGAGCCCTTGTGAACCCCTAAAAGCTCTACTATCATGGTAGAGCTTTTAATTATGTCCATTATTATAATATTCTTCTCTTTACCAAATGTTTTTCTGCTATAATGATTGATAACTGAAAATTGCTGTACCAAATACCTAATAGATAAATTGGGTAATAGCTGAGAAACTGTTGTTACTATAGTTCATACTATAATCTGTAATAATATTTCGTAGGGGGAAGAAATAAAATGGATCGACATCAACCTATTGGAATTTTGGATTCTGGAGTTGGTGGATTAACCGTTGTTAAAGAGATTTTCAGACAATTACCACATGAAGAAGTGATTTATGTTGGGGATACTGCCAGATGTCCCTATGGTTCAAGACCGATTGATGAAGTAAAGCAGTTTACTTTGGAGATAGTGGATTTTTTATTAAAATATAACGTGAAAATGATTGTAATTGCATGTAATACGGCTACATCATTTGCACTAGATGCGGTAAAAGAAAAAGTTAAAATTCCAGTGGTTGGTGTCATTCGTCCGGGTAGTTTAGCGGCTATTAAAAACACGAAAACTGGTAAAATAGGGGTAATTGGAACAGAAGGTACGATTTTAAGTGGTGCATATCAGAAGGCATTAAATCAAATCAACCCCAATTTAACTGTTACAAGTCTTGCCTGTCCAACTTTAGTTCCGCTAGTGGAAGACGGTAGTCAATCAGAAGAAACGATTAAAAAAGTAGTTAAACAGGCCCTCAAGCCTATTTTGAATCACGATTTTGATTCGTTAATATTGGGATGCACCCATTATCCTATAATAAGTGAGTATATTCAAGAGGTTGTCGGTAACGAAGTTATGCTTTTAAGCTCTGCTGAAGAAACGGCTAGAGAGGTAAGTATGATTCTTCATTACCAAGATTTATTAGCTTCACACATTAATAAACCGAGTCATCGTTTTTTTACTACAGGAGATAAAAAACACTTTAAACAAATTGGTGAGAAATGGTTACAACAGGAGATAAACGTAGAACATATTGATCTATAATTAGAAGTGGCTAACGTAAAAACGTATTGACATTTATTTAAACAACAAATATAATCAAAGTATAATATCTTGAATTCAAAATAATTTAATTCAAGATATTATACTTAATTTTTTCAATGGATGTGCACATTACAAATTTTTTTAAAATTATATCTTGAATTCGAGATATTTTAGAGACAAATTTTTAAGGAGTGATTCTGTGACCAAAATATTAATTCCCTATTATAGCGCTTATGGCCATATTTATACAATGGCACAAGCAGTTGCTAAAGGTGTAGAAAAAGTTGAGGGTAGTACAGCTAAATTAGTAAAAATACCTGAAATTGAGGTTGCTAAACAAGCTCTATCAACTCAAGAATATTACGTTAAAGCTCAAGCGGTCCAAAATGATGTTCCTGAAGCAACATTGGATGATCTTGATTGGGCGGATGGAATAATTTGGGGAGTTTCAAGTAGATACGGTTTGATGCCAGCTCAAATGAAACAATTTTTAGATTCTGCTGGTGGTAAATGGATGACCGGGGCTTTAGAAGGAAAACCTACTGCGGTTTTCAATAGTACCGGTTCAATACATGGTGGTCAGGAATCTGCTATTTTAACTACGGCAATATCGTTATTACATTTTGGTATGATATTTGTTGGTCTTCCTTATGGTGAAAATCAAGAACAGTTAACGGCTGATGGGATCGGAGGTTCACCATATGGCGCTTCAACAGTAGCTGGTCCGGATGGATCATTGATACCAAATGAGAGGGAGTTATTAATGGCAGAAAGACTTGGTAGTCGGGTAGCACGTATTGCCAAAGCACTTAAATCTGAAAAATAATTTTAAGTTTGCAGCTGTTAATAATATCAGCTGCTTATTTTTTTTATAAAGTAAAATGGTGTCTAATAGACTTCATCTATGATAATGTAATATAATTAATAGATGAATTTATTTCTGACGTAACACGAAAAGGATGAAATATCATGAATAATGAAAAATTCGAGAATACAACGATAGATGAGGATACAGAATTATCATTAAATCTTTTTATAGTGTTCGCCCGTTCATATAGAGAGATTGCTGAGCTAGTCAGACGTGATATCCAAAACTACAATTTAAACCCAACAGAGTTTGGTGTATTAGAATTACTTTACCATAAAGGACCTCAACCATTACAACATATTGGTAAAAGAATATTATTAGCTAGTGGTAGTATTACTTATGTTGTTGATAAACTAGAAGAGAAAGGTTTGTTAAATAGGAAGAATTGTCTTAAGGACCGTCGCGTAATATATGCTGAAATTTCTGAGCAAGGAAAAAGGTTAATGGAAGAAATATTTCCTAAACACCGTGAGGCTCTTAAGAAGATTTTTTCCGGTATTGATGTTGAAGAAAAACGTTTGGCAATAGCATTACTTAAGAAAATTGGTTTTTACGCTAATAATCTTGATAGCCAATAACATTGATGTAATTGGTTTATGAAAAAATGTTCCATGGAGGAAACAAATGTCGGATATATTTGTTTACGCACAAGATCTAGTTAATAATTGGCAAACAATACTTATTAATTATGTGATTGCCTTTGTTATTTTTCTCTTTTTTCTTTTTCTCAGAAAAATATTTACTAGATACCTTTTTAACTTATTTTTAAAAATGACTAAAAAAACGAAGACAGACGTGGATGAGATTTTTCTCATGGCTTTCCAACGGCCATTAAGACTTTTTATTGTTATATTTGGTTTATATTTATCATTAAGTTATTTACCGCTTAGCTCGGGGTACGATGTAATCAGCTTAAAAATTTTTCGTTCCGCAATCATTATTTTACTAGCTTGGGGAACAGCAAATTTATCTAATTCAACTCAACTATGGATCGAATGGTTAGGGAAAAGGTATAACTTAGAGATCGATAAGATTTTAATTCCATTTTTTTCAAAGGTTTTAAAGTTTATAATTATCGCATTAACGATTAGTATCGTAGCTCAAGAATGGAACTATGATGTTAATGGCCTAATTGCAGGCTTAGGTCTTGGTGGTTTAGCATTTGCTTTAGCTGCAAAGGATGCGGTTGGCAATATTTTTGGTGGAATAGTCATTATTACTGAAAAACCATTTACTTTAGGAGATTGGATTGAGACGCCTAGTGTTGAAGGTACGGTCGAAGATATTACATTTAGAAGTACTAAAATTCGAACTTTTGCTCAAAGTTTAGTTACGATCCCTAACTCAACTTTAGCCAATGAACCGATCACAAATTGGAGTAAAATGGGTAAAAGAAGGATTACTTTTTATCTAGGTATTACTTACGATACCCCTCGGGAAAAAATTGAAACTGTTGTTAAACGCATCAGAGAAATGTTAGAAACGCATCCAGAAATACATCAAGAAACAATTTTTGTCCGCTTTGATAAGTTTAGTGAAAGCAGTTTAGATATTTTTCTATACTTTTTCACCAAAACAACTAATTGGGGAGAATGGTTGCGGGTTAAAGAAGACTGCAATTTAAAGATATTAAAAATCTTAGAAGGAGAAAATGTTTCAATCGCATTTCCAAGCCGAAGTATTTATCTTGAAACTCCTATAAAACAGGAGACGTAATTGCAAAAAATACTATATTATAAATCATGGGTGCTGTTCTCTGAACAGCATCTTTTTTTATTTTAAAACAATATTTTTTCAATGAATTATAGCTTATTAAACTTCTATTTGTTTTTTTGGACAAAATGGGTAATATTTCTCCTTAATGCTCGTATACATAGAACTAGAGATGCATTGAGGAGGGGGAAAAATGTTTACAAGCAAGCGATTAATGGTAATAGTAATATTAAGCTTGATTATTCTTTTATCAGGATGTGGATTATATGGACCTGAGGAAGCGGTAGAAATAGACCCACCACCAGTAACATTAGAAGTACCAAATGATACGGAAATAAGTCTTGATACGACAGAAGTTGCTGCAGACGAATTATCTTCTACAGAGGTAAATGATGAACAGGCAAATAAAAAAGTTAGATTAACTATTTATTATTTTGATCAAAGTGATGATGTTGTTCCGCTAACTTTAGATATTCCAAAAGTAGAAGGTATTGGACAACAGATGTTGAAGTATATGACTGTCGGTGGTCCAGCGGAAGAGATTATTCCAACCGGTTTTAGACCAGTCTTACCTGCGGGAACTACATTTACAATGAATGTAAAACCGGAGCAAAAATTGGCTATTATCGATTTTTCCAAAGAATTTCTAAATTATCAAGCGAAATCACCCGCTGAAGAGAAGAAAATATTGGATGCGATTACTTGGAGTATAACTGGTTTTCCAACAGTAGAGCAAGTTGAAATTAGGGTTAATGGATATATTTTAGAAGAGATGCCAGTATGGAAAACTCCGATAGTAGGTCCTTTAAGTAGAGCTGATGGAATAAATTTAGAATTGGCGGGTAATCTTGATATTTCTAGAACTACTCCGGTTACCCTATATTTTTATCGCACTTTGCAAGATAAGGAGTATTTAGTACCTGTTACAAGACTAATTCCAAAAACTGATGATATTGCAAAAGCAACTTTAGAACAGTTGATTATTGGTCCAAAACCTGGGTCAAATTTAACATCATCATTGTTACCAACAACAAAAATCTTAAGCGTTAAAGTCAGCGACAATTATTTAGTTGCTGACTTTGACGAAGAAATACTAGGCTTGGACAAACAATTATCTAATCAGTTGATTGATATGATTGTATATTCTTTAACCGAAAACACAAATATTCCAACGATTCAAATTAAGATAAAAGGAGAAACAGGAAATATACCGGGAATCTTATCTGAACCGATTATGCGGCCAGAAAAAATTAATTCAATAGTCTTCTAAATCATACCGTAAAGAAACCTCCTACTTTAAAGGATAAGGTAGGGGCTAATTTGTTGCTTGCTTGAGGGGAAATTAACCAAATGGTATAATGTATCAAAAGCGTTTTCGTGTATTACAAAGGAGATTTTTTAACACTCCTTTTTTCTTTTTTTACTTTGCTTTAATATGATGATATGATAAGCATCTATCTAATTATTGTCATAATATTAATTGGTCATAATAAGAGAGAAAAGCAAATTGGAGGTTAAAATATGAGAAATGATGAAAGAAAAAATACAGAGTTAAGGAAAGTTAATATAACTAGAGATTACATAAAACATGCTGAGGGTTCAGTTCTGATTGAAGTAGGTGATACCAAGGTTATTTGTACTGCTACGATTGAAGATAGAGTACCTCCGTTTATGCGTGGTGAAGGGAAAGGTTGGGTTACAGCTGAATATTCAATGATTCCCAGGGCCACCCATACAAGAAACCCAAGAGAATCGACAAAAGGTAAAGTTAGCGGTAGAACGATGGAGATATCAAGACTAATTGGGAGAGCTTTGCGTTCTGTAGTTGACTTAGAACTTTTAGGAGAGAGAACCATTTGGGTAGATTGCGATGTAATTCAAGCTGATGGTGGAACAAGGACAGCTTCAATTACTGGAGCATTTGTCGCAATGGTAGATGCTTGTAACAAGCTAATACGGGAAGAACAACTTGAGAAAATGCCGATTCAATCATTTATAGCTGCAACAAGTGTTGGAGTAATTGACGACCAAACGATGTTAGACTTAAATTATGAAGAAGATTCCCAAGCCAAGGTTGATATGAATATCGTTATGACTAGCGAAGGAAAGTATGTAGAGATTCAAGGAACAGGTGAGGAGTCTCCATTTAGCGAAGAAGAGCTTAATCAATTATTGCATCTAGGTAAGCAAGGCATTATGCAATTAATCGAGATTCAAAAAGAAACATTGGGCGAGATTGCCGGATTAATTGGGAAGTGAGTTTAGCAAATGTTTAAAGAAGTAATTGTAGCAACGAAAAATCAAGGGAAATTAAAAGAATTTTCGAAGATGTTAGGGGATCTTGGGATCAATGTACGATCATTGACAGATTTTGATGATGTCCCAGAAATAGTTGAGGATGGGGAAACATTTGAGGAAAATGCTAGGAAAAAGGCTGAGTTTATTAAAAATCTTTACAACTTACCAACAATTGCTGATGACTCAGGCTTAATGGTTGATATTCTTGATGGTAAACCGGGAATTTATTCTGCGCGGTTTGCAGGCGAAGAAAAAAATGATCAAAAAAATATGGAAAAATTACTAAGTCTTTTGCAAGACGTGGAGATAAAAGAAAGAACGGCAAGGTTTGTGAGTGCTATAGCTTTAGCTATTCCAGGCGAAGAAACTATAATAGTACGTGGGACCTGTGAAGGTTTGATAAGTTATGAGCCTAGAGGTAAAAATGGTTTTGGGTATGATCCGATATTTTATTTACCTCAATATGATAAGACTATGGCTGAAATCACTCCAGAGCTAAAAAATCAAATTAGCCATCGTTCTAATGCGTTGAAAGAATTACTGAGAGTGATAAAAAAATTTTAAAAAAGTATTTGACGAAATTAAACGTCCTTGATATAATATATCTTGTCGTCTGAGATGACGAAAACTTAAGTCTCAGTAGCTCAGCTGGATAGAGCAACGGCCTTCTAAGCCGTGTGTCGGGGGTTCGAATCCCTCCTGAGACGCCATATTACAGTACATAAACGTCTCTATCATCGGAGGCGTTTTTTTTATATTGTTTGATAAAAAAATATCCATAGGTCAGGATTGGTAATAATATAATAGAAGAAGATAATTTTGTATGGTTCTAATCTTGAAAAGAAAAGGGTTTATGTTATAATGTAATGGTTATACTGTCAATTAGATAATAAAAACCTTAATTATATATTTTTTATTGAGAATGGTTGAAAGATTAAGGAGGAAGCATTTAATGAAAGCAAGTTGGGGAAAAATAGAAAACGAAAAAAATAAGGGAATACTTCATGTTGAAGTAGAAGCTGAGCAAGTTGCTGAAGCTTTAGACAAAGCATTTAAAAAAGTAGTAAAACAAGTTAATGTTCCAGGTTTCCGTAAAGGGAAAGTACCTCGTAAGATTTTCGAAGCTCGCTTTGGGGTTGAAGTTTTATACAATGATGCCTTAGATATCCTTTTACCAAAGGCTTATGAAGAGGCTATTAAAGAAACAGGTATTGAGCCAGTTGATCGTCCGGAAATTGATATTGAGCAATTAGAGCAAGGTAAATCTTTAATTTTTAAAGCTACAGTTACAGTTAAACCAGAAGTTGAACTTGGTGAGTATAAAGGTTTAGAAATCCCAGAGAAAGACTTTACAGTTAAAGAAGAGGATATTGAAGAAGAATTGAAACAATTACAAAACCGTCATGCTGAGCTAATCATTGTAGAAGATGGAACTGTTGAACAAGGAGATACAGCAGTTATTGATTTTGAAGGTTTTATGGACGGTGTTCCTTTCGAAGGTGGAAAGGGAGAAAAACATCCATTAGAAATTGGATCTGGTTCTTTTATTCCGGGTTTCGAAGATCAAGTAGTTGGAATGAAAAAGGGAGAAGAAAAGGATATTGTTGTTACTTTCCCAGAAAACTATCATGCTGAAGATTTAGCGGGTAAAGAAGCTACATTTAAGGTAAAAGTTCACGAAATCAAGCGTAAACAATTACCTGAATTAAACGATGATTTTGCTAAAGATGTGGATTTCGATACTTTAGAAGAATTGAAAGCTGACATTAAAAATAAATTAGAAGAGAAAGCAAAAAAGGATGAAGAGAACTATCGCAAAGATACTGTAGTTGAAAAAGCTGTTGAAAATGCCCAAGTAGATATTCCAGAAGTGATGATCGAGCAAGAAATTAAAAGAATGACTGAAGAGTTCGAGCAACAACTTACGTACCAAGGAATGAACCTTGAATTATATTACCAATTCTCCGGAACTGATGAAAAAGCACTAAAAGAGCAATTTAAAGATAATGCACAAATTCGTGTGAAGACTAACTTAGTATTAGAGGCTATTGCTAAGCAAGAAAATATTGAAGTAACTGAAGAAGAGGTCGAAGAGGAATTAAAGCGTCTTGCTGAATTATATAAGCGTGATTTAGAAGAAATCAAAAGTATTTTCACTTCCCGTGATAATGGATTAGACGGTTTAAGAGAAGATCTTCGAATCCGTAAAGCGATTGATTTCTTAGTTGGACAGAGTAAATAAATTTAAGAAAACGTAAATAATATATAAAGACGAAAATAATAAATAAGGCACGGTCTTCCGTGCCTTATTTTAAAAAAAAAACCAAAGTGGAACTTTGCAACTCAAAGGATGAAAATGTTAATTTTTATATGGTAGAATAAAGTAGAAGTTTTTTAAGGGCTATACCTTAAAGAAGGGGTGAATAAAGATGTTTAAATTTAGCGACGAAAAAGGAACTTTAAAATGTTCTTTTTGCGGCAAATCCCAAGATCAAGTCCGTAAGCTGGTTGCTGGACCCGGAGTATATATATGTGATGAATGCATCGAGTTATGCAATGAGATTATAGAAGAAGAAATTGGTGCTGAAGAAGAAATAACTCTTAAAGATATACCAAAACCCCAAGAAATTAGAGAGATCTTAGACCAATATGTTGTAGGGCAAGACAAAGCAAAGAAAACGCTTTCAGTGGCAGTCTACAATCACTATAAAAGAATAAATTCTTCCAATAAGTTGGATGACGTTGAGCTGCAAAAGAGTAATATTTTGCTTATGGGTCCGACAGGAAGCGGAAAAACGTTGTTGGCTCAAACATTAGCAAAAATACTTAATGTTCCTTTTGCAATAGCTGATGCAACTTCATTAACAGAAGCAGGTTATGTTGGTGAGGATGTTGAAAATATCTTGTTAAAGTTGATACAAGCTGCAGACTTTGATATAGAGCGTGCTGAACGTGGTATCATCTATATTGATGAGATAGATAAGATCGCTAGAAAATCTGATAATCCTTCAATAACGCGTGACGTATCTGGAGAGGGAGTTCAGCAAGCCCTATTAAAGATCTTAGAAGGTACAATCGCAAGTGTTCCTCCGCAAGGTGGAAGAAAGCATCCGCATCAAGAATTCATTCAAATAAATACTACCAATATCTTGTTTATTGTTGGTGGTGCCTTTGATGGAATCGAAAACATTATTAAAAGAAGAATTGGTAAAAAGGTTATCGGATTTGGAGCGGAAAGTGTTTCAGAGGTTAAAAAAGAAGATATATTATCCAAAGTTTTACCTGAGGATTTGCTCAAGTTCGGTTTAATTCCTGAGTTCGTGGGACGTATTCCTGTTTTAGCTACATTAGAGCAATTAGATGAAGAAGCTTTAATAGAGATTTTAACTAAACCTAAAAATGCTTTAGTGAAGCAATATCGTAAGATTTTAGAAATGGATAATGTTGAGTTAGAATTCGAAGAAGGAGCTTTAGTTGCAATAGCCAAAGAAGCAATAAAGCGGAATACTGGAGCTAGGGGATTACGTTCGATTATTGAAAGTATTTTACTAAATGTGATGTATGAGCTACCTTCTAGAACCGATGTTTCCAAATGCGTTATTACAGAAGACACGATAGTTAAGAAAGTTCCACCGATCCTCTATGATCATAATGGGAAAATCGTAAACTTTGATATTAAAACTGAAGAAAGTGCCTAGATAAAAGCCGCCAGATAATTGGCGGTTATTCTTTGTTCAAATGTTCTTTAATATTTTATTTCTTGTATTAAATGTATATTTATTGATTATGTGTCCATCCCAAAGGAAATACTATATTTTAGGGTTTTATTGGAGTTACCCAAATCATTGAAAACTTTGGGAGGTATATATGAATTTGACAGCGTTAATTATCATTGTTCAGTTATTTTTTGGGATCGTAATCGGTTTGTACTTTTGGAATTTGCTAAAAAATCAACATAACACTAGAACTTCTATAGATAGGGAATCAAGGAAAGAATTTGACAAATTGCAAAGGCTTAGAGAGATTTCCTTGACCGAACCGTTAGTTGAGAAAACTAGACCAAGCAATTTTGCAGAAATAATAGGTCAAGAAGAAGGACTTAGGGCTTTAAGGGCTGCCTTATGTAGTCCAAACCCTCAACATGTAATAATTTATGGTCCTCCAGGTATAGGAAAAACTGCTGCGGCGAGGCTTGTGTTAGAGGAGGCAAAAAGATTACCGTACTCTCCTTTTAATGAAAACTCCAAATTCGTAGAGGTAGATGCCACTACAGCTAGATTTGATGAACGGGGTATTGCAGATCCGTTAATTGGTTCTGTCCATGATCCTATTTATCAAGGTGCCGGTGCTATGGGTCAAGCAGGAATTCCACAACCAAAGCCTGGTGCAGTGACAAAGGCACATGGAGGAATTCTTTTTATAGATGAAATTGGAGAGTTACATCCAATCCAAATGAATAAATTATTGAAAGTGTTAGAAGATAGAAAGGTTATTCTAGAAAGTGCGTATTATAGTTCAGAAGATACAAACATCCCAAAACATATTCATGATATATTTCAAAATGGATTACCGGCAGATTTTAGGTTAGTTGGTGCTACAACTCGACAACCTGACGAAATACCACCAGCGATCCGCTCTAGATGTTTAGAGATCTTCTTCAAACCTTTATCCACAGATAATATTGCAACAATTATAAAAAATGCACTAAACAAGATTGAACTTGAATATGAACCTGGTGTAGTAGAAATAGCTAAGCGTTACGTATCAAATGGTAGAGAAGCGGTTAATTTGGTTCAAATTGCTGCAGGAATTGCTCTATCTGAACAAAGAAAGAAAATTTTGACTAAAGATATTGAGTGGGTAATAAATAATAGCCAACTAACACCAAGACCAGAGAAAAAGGTTTCAGATCATCCAGAAATTGGTGTAGTAAATGGTTTGGCAGTTTATGGTCCGAACATGGGGGTATTATTGGATATTGAGGTTACAGCTAAGAAGGTTACTAAGTCATCAGGAAAAATTAAAATTACAGGGGTAGTGGAAGAAGAAGAAATAGGTGGTAATCAAAAGACTATTAGAAGAAAAAGTATGGTATTAGGATCACTAGAAAATGTGTTAACGGTATTAAATAGTACAACTGATATAGATCCTTATGATTACGACATACACGTTAATTTTCCGGGTGGAACTCCGATTGATGGACCTTCAGCAGGGATCACTATGGCGACAGCTATATATTCTGCCATTAAGAAAATCCCTGTTGATCCTAAAATAGCGATGACTGGTGAATTAAGTATTTTTGGGAAGGTTAAACCGATAGGGGGGGTAGTTGCAAAAATAGAAGCGGCTAAAGAAGCAGGGGTGGAAAAAGTAATCATTCCTAAGGAGAATTGGCAAGAGATATTTAAAGACATAAAAGATATTGAGATTATAAAAGTTGAGAATATACAAGAGGTGTTAGAGATAGTTTTAATAGAAAAGAAAAATGAAGGTTTTACTTCAATAAAGGATGTGTTACCAGCATCTGCAACATTGAATTTTAAATCTTTAAATTAGACAAAAACCGGTATTTAGGTTAAAATTTTTTAAGTAGCATTCATCATGTAACAATCGGAGGTGTAATTAGAATTGGGTTCTAATCATAAAAAGACCATTCCTCTATTACCATTGCGTGGTCTTCTTGTATTTCCAAGTATGGTATTACATTTGGATGTTGGTAGAGATAAATCTGTAAAAGCCCTTGACCAAGCAATGATGGAAGATAATTCTTTCATTTTCTTAGCTACTCAAGAAGAGGTGCAAATAGAAGAACCAACACCTGATGATATTTATAGGATAGGGACAATATCAAAAGTTAGACAAATGCTAAAGCTACCTAATGGAACAATTAGGGTGCTGGTAGAAGGACTATATCGGGCTAAAATCATAGATTATGTAAATGATGATACATACTTTGAAGTGACATATCAAAAATTAGATGATGAAGAACAAGAAGGTTTAGAGATGGATGCTCTTTCTAGAGCAGTATTAGACCTATTTGAACAATATATTAATGCTTCCAAAAAAGTATCTCCAGAAACTTTGGCAACCGTTTCAGATATTAACGAACCAGGTAGGATCGCTGACGTTATTGCTTCACACTTACCACTAAAAATAAAAGATAAACAGCGCATTCTAGAGACTATATCGGTTAAAGAACGTTTAGAAAAAATCTTGGATATACTAAATAATGAACGGGAACTTCTTGAACTTGAAAAGAAGATTAGCCAGCGGGTAAAAAAACAGATGGAGAAAACACAAAAGGAGTATTATTTGCGGGAGCAAATGAAGGCGATTAAAAAAGAACTTGGCGAAAAGGATGGAATTGCAGGAGAAGTCGCTGAGCTACGAGAAAAACTAAAAGATCTTGATGCTCCTGATTATGTTAAGGAAAAAATTAAAAAGGAAATTGATCGTTTAGAAAAAATTCCTGCTGCTTCTGCTGAAAGTGGTGTTATTCGTACATATATTGATTGGCTTTTTGACATTCCTTGGACAGAATCAACAGAAGATGACCTAGATATTCATCGGGCAGAAGAGATACTTGATCAAGAACATTATGGATTAGAAAAGGCTAAAGAAAGGGTGTTAGAATATTTATCGGTTCAAAAGTTAGTTAAGAAGATGAAAGGACCTATCTTATGCCTAGTTGGTCCTCCAGGTGTTGGTAAGACTTCTTTAGCTAAATCGATTGCAAAATCATTGGGGCGGAAAGTTGTTCGTATCTCTCTAGGGGGGGTACGTGATGAATCTGAAATTAGAGGACATCGACGTACCTATGTTGGAGCGTTACCTGGTAGAATTATTCAGGGAATGAAAACTGCGGGTACGGTAAATCCAGTATTTATCTTAGATGAAATAGATAAGATGTCATCCGATTTTAGAGGGGACCCTGCTTCTGCTTTACTAGAAGTATTAGACCCAGAACAAAACAATTCATTTAGCGATCATTATATTGAAATCCCTTATGATCTATCCAAGGTGATGTTTATTACTACTGCTAATTCAACACATACTATACCAAGACCTTTGTTAGATCGTATGGAGATCCTAAATATATCTGGTTATACAGAAATAGAAAAACTACATATAGCCCAAAAATACTTGCTTCCAAGACAATTAGAAGCTCACGGCCTTTCTAAAGATAAATTACAAGTGCAAGAAGGTGCACTAATTGAGGTTATCCGTCGATATACTAGAGAGGCTGGAGTTAGAAATCTTGAGCGAGAAATGGCTACCTTATGTAGGAAGGCAGCAAAAATAATCGTGGCTGGTGAAAAGAAAAAAGTTATCGTTACTGCGAAAAATCTTGCTCAATACCTTGGTAAACCCAAATATCGCTATGGTATGGCAGAAAGGGAAAATCAAATAGGGGCAGTAACTGGTTTAGCTTGGACTCCAGTTGGAGGAGATACCTTGACAGTAGAGGTTTCTGTGTATCCTGGTAAAGGAAAATTAACTTTAACAGGTCAACTTGGAGATGTTATGCAAGAATCTGCCCGAGCGGCATTTAGTTATATAAGAGCAAAAGTTGAAGAATTGCAGATTGAACCGGATTTTTATGAAAAGAAGGATATACATATTCATGTGCCAGAGGGAGCTATACCAAAGGATGGACCGTCGGCTGGAATAACTATGGCAACCGCATTAGTATCTGCCTTAACTGGTAAAAAGGTCTCAAAAAGTGTAGGAATGACTGGAGAAATAACT
The DNA here is from genome assembly GCF_001730235.1 of Vulcanibacillus modesticaldus. Taxonomy (GTDB): domain Bacteria; phylum Bacillota; class Bacilli; order Tepidibacillales; family Tepidibacillaceae; genus Vulcanibacillus; species Vulcanibacillus modesticaldus. The sequence goes on from NZ_MIJF01000010.1 coordinate 23,675, forward strand.
TTACGTGGAAGAGTACTTCCAATTGGTGGTTTAAAAGAAAAAACATTGGCTGCCCATAGAGCTGGTCTAACTACGATTATTATTCCAAAAGAAAATGAAAAGGACCTAGAAGATATTCCCGATAGCGTAAAAAAAGATTTGGAATTTGTTCTAGTAGACCATCTAGATCAAGTATTAGAGAAGGCATTGGTGAAATGATGAAGATTACAGCAGCTGAAATAATTATAAGTGCAGTAAAACCTGAACAATATCCTAAAGGATCCCTGCCAGAGATTGCACTAGCGGGGCGGTCTAACGTTGGCAAATCATCATTAATCAATAAGATGATTCAACGTAAAGCATTGGCAAGAACTAGTTCTAAACCGGGAAAAACTCAGACCCTTAATTTTTATCTGATTAATGAAAGTTTCTATTTTGTAGACCTTCCTGGTTATGGCTACGCCAAAGTATCTAAAAAACAAAGAGAACAGTGGGCGAAGATGATCGAAGAGTACCTTATAAGTAGGGAAGAACTTAAAGTGGTAATCCTAATTACTGATCTTCGTCATCCACCTACAAAAGATGATAAATTAATGTATGATTGGTTGAAATATTATCAGATACCGGTGATCGTAATAGGAACGAAAGCCGATAAAATACCTAAGGGAAAATGGGATAAACACAAAAAGATTGCGAAAGAAACTCTGGAGTTTGATCCATCTGATAAATTTGTTATCTTTTCAGCGGAGACTGGACTAGGTAAAGATCAGCTATGGAATGAATTACTCGGTTATATAAAAAATTAGCACCCATATCAGGGTGCTAAAATTATTTCCATCTTAACCCTTTTGGGTAATGATTTTTTATTTGTCCATTAGAGATTTTCCCCCAACCTAATGGATATTTACCAATAGTTATCAAGCTCCAGCCTGTTTGTGAGGTATCACTTTGGATTGCTTCGCCCCTTAAATATTTGGTCGCTTGTTTTACATCAAGGTCATAGTATTGTTTCACTTGATCATTCGTTAATCCCATAGCTAAGGCATGACTAGGTTCAAATCGTTTCTTTTTAAGTTCCCCTAAATGCCAACCTAATCTTACAATCTTAATTCCTCTGAGGTCAGGTAATTGATCAGGAACTAGATAAAGGTGTTCAGAAAAGGAATGAAAATGCCCAGAAGGAATATCCTCGAGATATTCGTTAGCAAATTTTTGATAGTATTCCACTGCTTCAGCTAGTGGTTTGAATTTCATCAACTTTATTTTTGAGGTAGCTATACCTTCTTTTTTGCGTAATTTAGCGACAAAATGACCTTCTCCTTGAAAATGATGTGGCCATAATCTAATAGTTTTTTTAAGAGGAGAATCTTCTGAATGGCCTATCCATTTAGGTTGTCCTTCGTCTAAAAGGGAGTTAAGTTGAGTTGTAACTTGTTCAACCTCAAACATGGGATATTTGTTAAGGAAATTAGCGATGGTTCCTTCATTTTCTTCTGGTGCAAAGGTACATGTAGAATAAACAAGTACCCCACCTGGTTTGAGCATCTTTTGAGCTTCGTCTAATATTTCTAGTTGTCTTATTGCACAATACTTAACATTTTCTATTGACCAGTCCTCTATAGCAGTAGGATTTTTTCTAAACATTCCTTCGCCTGAACATGGTGCATCAACTATAATTCGATCGAAGAATTCTGGAAAAACTTTTGCTAGCTTATTTGGTGATTCATTAGTAATTACTGCATTTCTTGCTCCGAATCTTTCCAGGTTTTCTGCAAGTGCTTTGACTCTTGTGGGGTGGATTTCATTGGCTACTAAGAGACCAGTATTTCCCATTAAAGAGGCGATATGGGTTGATTTACCACCCGGTGCGGCACTTAAATCTAGTACTTTCTCGTATGGTTTAGGTTCTAGGATTTTTGCCACCACCATTGCGCTGGGTTCTTGAATATAATAAAGCCCTGCAGCATGGTAAGGGTGTTTACCGGGCTTATCCTCTTCATTATAATAATAACCTTCATCACACCAAGGAATAGGTGTTAAAGAAAAAGGTGAGATTGATAAAAAATCTTTAACATCACATTTTAAGAGATTTACTCTTAAACCATGAGTCTGTTGTCTATTGTATGATTCGATGAATTGATCATATTCATTACCAAGAAGCTCTTGCATTCGATTCATAAAATCTAAAGGAAGTTTTATCATTTCTTTAGCTCCATTCCGTTAATACTTCTATATTACTACATTTCCTATAAATTATAACAAAAAAAACACCGGTAATTAACCAGTGTTATTTAATAGTCAACATTCGCTCTAAAGCTAACAATGCGTTATCAGCAATTTCTTTTTCTACAGTAATTTGATTAACGACTTGGCCTTCTTCTAATCTTTCTAGAGACCATAGTAAATATGGTAAATCAATACGATTCATAGTATAACAATTGCAAGTAAATGGGTTTAAAGAGATGATATCTTTATCATGATGCTCTTTTATTAGGCGATTAACTAGATTATTTTCAGTTCCAATTGCCCACTTACTGCCACTAGGGGCATTTTTGATTGTTTGGATAATTTTATTTGTAGAACCATTTTCATCTGATAATTGTACTACATCAAACGTACATTCAGGATGAACGATAATTTTCCGATCTGGGTCATTTTTTCTGACCTGTTCTACATTTTCTACAGTGAAGTTTTGATGGACAGAGCAATATCCATTCCACAATATTATTTTAATATTTTGGATATCACCCTCATATTCTAAACGATTTTCCTCCGGATCCCAAACAGCCATTTCATCAAGTTTAATTCCAAGATCGTATGCAGTGTTTCTACCCAAGTGTTGATCTGGTAAGAATAAAATACGTTCTTTTTGAGTTAATGCCCAAGAAAGTATCTTTTTTGCATTTGATGATGTTACTGTAGCTCCACCATTTTTTCCAACAAATGCTTTGATAGCCGCTGTGGAGTTTACATAAGTTAAAGGTAGGATAGTGTCTCCAAATAGTTCCGTTAATTTATCCCAAGCCCTTTGGGTCTGTTCGATATTTGCCATATCAGCCATTGAACATCCAGCATTTAGATCAGGCAAGATAACTTTTTGATCAGGTCTTGTTAAAATATCAGCAGTTTCAGCCATGAAGTGAACACCACAAAATACGATAAATTCTGCTTTTTTGTTTTGAGCGGCTAGCTTAGCCAATTGTAAAGAGTCGCCAACATCATCAGCAAATTGAATAACTTCATCCTTTTGGTAATGGTGCCCAGGAATATATAGCCGATCCCCAAACTTTTCTTTTATCTCTCGTACCCGATCCTCCATCTGTTTAACGCTCAGATCCAACAGTTTCATATTTTTTACCTCCTGATATATTAAAGCTAATATCTAATGCGTGTACAGAATGGGTAAGCATACCCAATGAAATATAATCAACACCTGTGTCTCCGTAGTTAGCGATATTTTCAAAGGTAATTCCACCTGATGCTTCAGTAATAATAGAATCTGGAACCAAAGAAACGTATTCTTTCACTTCTTCTGGGCTACAATTATCAAATAAAATTACGTCTGCACCTGCCTTAACAGCTTCAATAACGTCTTCTTTTGATTCAGTTTCTACTTCAATTTTTGTCATATGTCCAAGCTGTTTTTTTACCAGTTCTACCGCTTTTGTAATGCTTCCTGCGTATGCAATGTGATTATCTTTAATCATTACGGCATCATATAAGCCAAAACGATGATTAAAGCCACCGCCACAACGAACAGCGTACTTTTCTAACATCCGTAATCCAGGAGTCGTTTTTCTAGTATCACATACCCTTGTATGGCTACTATTTAACTTATCAACAGCCATTCTAGTCATGGTAGCAATTCCGCTCATTCTTTGTAATAGATTGAGAATAACCCTCTCACCACTTAATAAATAGGCTATCGGTCCATTAACTGTTGCTACAATATCTCCAGCTTTTACTAGATCTCCATCTTTAGCATGGAAATTTACTTCTATGGAAGGATCGAATAATGAGTAAGCCTCCCTGATTATTGGTAGACCAGCGATAACTCCATCTTTTTTTATCAAGAATTGTCCCGTAGTCTTTTCATCTATCGAAAAAATAGTTTCACTTGTTATATCTCTTTCACCTAAATCTTCATTAAACAATTGTTGTAAAAGCATTTTCAGTTTGATAGGATTCATTTTCATTTCTCCTTCTAATAATGCAACGTTTTAACCATAATTTATCATTAGAATCTGGGTAATCATTACGATAATGTCCTCCGCGACTCTCAGTTCTTTGTAATGCAGAGGTAGTAATTAGCCAACCAACTGTTATCATATTTAACTTTATCTTCTGCTCGATTGGAATATCCAAAACGTGTTTTGCTTTAATAAATGGGATAAATTGTTCAAACCATTTTTTAGCGGTAAGGAGCCCTTCTTTACCTCGAACTATTCCAACGTTTTTCATCATTACTGATTGAATTTCTTGCAAGCTTGGTAATGATAAGTCTTCCTTAATTAAAGTAGGAAGAGAAAAATCAACAACTCTGGTAGGTTGTTTGATAATATATTTGGCTAATTTGTTTGCAAAAACTACTCCCTCAAGTAACGAATTGCTTGCTAAGCGGTTAGCACCATGTACACCTGTATGAGCCACTTCTCCGACAGCGTATAGTCGTGGGATAGTGGTTTCACCATGCAGATTTGTTTTTACCCCGCCCATGATAAAGTGGGCTCCGGGTGATATTGGTAGCTTTCCTTCTTCGATATTGATGTCATTTTGTTCACATAACTTTGTTATTGAAGGAAAACGTTGTCTGAAATTGGGAATCATAGATATATCCAAATATACTTTTTCGCCACTTTGTATAGAATTATAAATCTGTCTAGCAACAATATCTCTTGGAGCTAGGTCTTCCAAAGGATGTACACCTTTCATGATCAATTGACCCTTATCATTGATAATTTTTGCCCCTTCACCTCGAACTGCTTCAGAAATCAAGGAATTGGAGCTAATCTCATTGACTAACATAGTCGGATGAAATTGAATAAATTCAAGATCAGCCAAATCAGCACCTGCTCTATAAGCCATTGCGATTCCATCGCCAGTAATTGTTGGATCATTTGAGGTAACTGTATATAATCTACCGATTCCCCCGGTAGCAAGTATCGTATGTTTTGCCTTATAGATAATCAATTGATCTAGATCATTTTTAGCGACTGTACCTACGCATTTCCCGTTTTCAATTATGAGGTCGTAAGCCATAACTCTTTGGTGAATAGTGATGTTTTGTTTAACATGATTTATTAAGCTCTTAATAATTTCTTTTCCCGTTGCATCTCCACCCGCATGAACAATTCTTCTTTTATGATGCCCTCCTTCACGACCCAACTCCAGTTGATTATCTTCGTTGCGATCAAAAGGTATTCCTAGGTCAATTAATTGTTTGATTGCTTCATTTGCACCTTTTACTAGTTGTTTTGTTGTTTCTTCAAGATTATGATTCTTTCCAGCAATTATAGTATCTTTAAAGTGATCTTCCCAGTTATCGTTATCATCTATAGCTGCAGCAATCCCTCCTTGGGCTAAGATGGAATTACTGTTATCAATATTGTTTTTCGTGATTAAAATCACATTTTTTTTATCTGAAAGAAGATTAGCGGTAAATAAACCAGCAATACCACTACCGATGATCAGTACATCGGTTTCTATTATTTCCATGTGTTGTCACCTCAATGAAAATATAAATGTCTTTACATCTATCTTTACACAATAATCAGCTTAAAACAAGGGTTTATATCAGAAAAGCCCGCATATTTTAATATACCATAAAGTGAAAAAATAAACACTTTTATAACGATTAGATTTTCAAAATATACTACATTTTGAAATTGGAAAAAAATAAAAAAATTATTTTTAAAAAAGATATTCACATTCTGGCTAGACAATGGTATTATAAACTCACCAAATATGTTAAATGTTTGGTGAGAGTTACATAATGTTATGCTTTTGCCGTAACTAACGTTTAGTTACGGCCCTTTTTTTTTGTTTTCTTTAACAATAATTTACTCCCTAGATCTATAAGAACTAGGGAGTAAAATTTTAATATGCTCTTGCGAAGATTACTGTAGTAGTGCTCTCCTTTCCGCAGCAAATACATTTTCCTTGTCCTTCACGTTGATCAAATGGAATATTTCTAGCTGTAGCACCAGTTTCTTCCTTTACCTTATCAAGGCAAGTGATGTCTCCACACCACCAACTTTTTATAAATCCTTTTTCTTTTAGCAATTGTTCTTTCATTTCATCAATGGAGTTTGCCTCAAAGGTATGTGTTTTAAGGAACTGTTCAGCTTTATTGAACATATTTTGTTGTATTTCATCTAATTTGGCAGGTATGATTTTGGTCAGATCAGCTAGAGAAAGAAATTCTTTTTCACCTGTGTCTCTTCTAGCTAAAACGAACTGTTCCTTTTCTATATCTTTAGGTCCAAGTTCGATTCGGATTGGTACACCGCGCATCTCATATTCATTGAATTTCCAGCCTGGCGTCATTTCTTCACGATCATCTACTTTAACGCGGATACCAAGTTGACTTAATTGATCTTTGATTTGATGAGCTTTATTTTTTACTTCTTCTTTATCTTTACGTAAAATTGGAATGATCACAACTTGTATAGGTGCTACCTTCGGAGGTAGAGCAAGACCTCTATCGTCGCTGTGGGTCATAATTAAACCACCTATTAAACGGGTGGAAACACCCCAAGATGTTTGATGAACATATTGTAATTTGTTGTCTTTGTCAGAGTATTGGATTTCGAATACTTTAGAGAAGTTTTGTCCTAAGTGATGAGAAGTACCTGCTTGTAATGCTTTACCATCACTCATTAAAGCTTCAATACTGTAAGTATGAACTGCACCTGCAAATTTTTCATTCTCGGTTTTTCTTCCTTTGATAACAGGCATTGCTAAGACTTCTTCCACAAAAGACTTATAAACATCTAACATGGTTAGAGCTTCTTCTTCTGCTTCTTCAAAAGTTGCATGAGCTGTATGTCCTTCTTGCCATAAGAATTCGGATGTACGCAAGAAAGGTTTGGTAGATTTTTCCCAACGCATTACATTTGCCCATTGATTTAATTTCATTGGTAAGTCTCGGTAGGACTGAATCCATTGGCTCATCATTGAACAAATAATTGTCTCTGATGTAGGACGTACAACAAGACGTTCTTCTAATTGTTCATTTCCACCTTGGGTTACCCAAGCAACTTCTGGTGCAAATCCCTCGACGTGGTTCATTTCTTTTTGTAGATAGGATTCAGGGATTAAAAGAGGGAAATAAGCATTTTCATGTCCTGTTTCTTTGAAACGTCGGTCCAAGTCTTTTTGAATGTTTTCCCAAATAGCATACCCATATGGTTTAATAATCATTGTTCCTTTTACTGGACCATAATCCATTAAATCTGCTTTTTTAACAATATCTAAATACCAGCGAGAATAGTCTTCTTCCATACTTTGAATTTCCTTAACAAACTTTTTATCTTCCAAAATCTTCACTCCTTTATTTTAATTTGACTATGTTTACATTTGGTTTGGTTGGAATTGAAAATAAAATTAGATATAAAGAAAATAATTAAAAAAGGAGTCTTTATCCCTAAAGGACGAAAAGACTCCGTGGTACCACCTTTATTAACACGTATAATTGACTTAGAAACAAAATACGTGTTCACTTAAGACCATTAACGCTGGAAAACGTTCTGTTCATCACAGACACTTAGGAGTGGGTTCAGATTGGGGGTTGGAGAAACTTTCAGCCATGGTTTCTCTCTCTATAAAACAACCCGAACAATCTTACTGGCTCCATCATCGTTTTTAGATAATATTAATTGCTTTATAATTATAATGATTTGAAGATAAAAGTCAAGAAAATTATATAAAATCTATTTTTTAAGTTTCTGTAAAATATCTCTTGCAACAACTACACCACAGGCACTAGCTTGTGAGAGACCTCTTGTTATCCCTGCACCGTCTCCGCCGACGTATAATCCCTTGATTTCTGTTTCGAAGGTATTAGACAATTTTGGTCTTGCTGAATAAAATTTCGCTTCAACACCATAGAGTAAAGTATGTTCACTTGCAAAACCGGGGGAGACTTTATCTAATGCTTCAATCATTTCTATAATACTGGTTATTGTACGATGAGGAAGTACTAATGCTAAATCACCCGGAACAGCGGTTTTTAACGTAGGTTCCACAAAACCTTTTTTAATTCGTTTCTCTGTAGAACGTCTTCCTTTTTTTAAATCACCATAACGTTGAATGATAACATTACCGTTACTTAGCATATTGGCTAATTTAGAAATATATTTTGCATATTGGATTGGTTCATCAAAAGGTTCGGTAAAATGATGAGAAACGAGTAATGCTAAGTTAGTATTGAACTGTTTTTCTCTATCATTTTTATATGCGTGGCCATTTACAGTCATAATACCACTATGGTTTTCGATCACAACACGTCCCGAAGGATTAGCGCAAAAAGTACGTACAGTATTGCTATATGTAGGGGTGTTATAAATAAGTTTGGCTTCATATAAGTGCTCGTTAATATCGGTCATTACAGTATTAGAAACTTCAACTCGTACTCCGATATCAACTTGATTATTTGTTAATTTTAAATTTTGTTTCTTTAAGATATTTGCAAGCCATTCACTTCCATCTCTACCGGGAGCAATATAAACAAAATCTGCAAAAAGATGTTCATCATTTTCAAGAATAACACCTTTGATGTGTTTATCTTCAATAATTATGTCTTTAACTTTAGTACGATGTCTTATTTCTAGTTTATCCTTCAGATATTCGTAGATCTTGGTTAATATTTTTAGGTTTTCCTCTGTTCCTAAATGACGAACCTTAGCTTTTAAAAGTTTCATTCCTGCAGAAGTAGCTTTTTGTTCAATTTCATGGATTTTAGTTAAGGAAAATAATCGCTTTTTTAACTCCTTTAAAGACTTTTTTAATTCTAGAGATTGATTTTCTTCAATACGAAATTCTAAATCATCAATTTCACGCTCTAATTTCTTGATTGACTCTGAAATTTCAAGGCTACCGTGTGTTTCTTGTGTTGCTCCAAAGTATAAATTGATCTCATCCACATATTCAATAAGACTCAACAATTCTGAGCGGTCCAAATATTCGTTCATCCACCCCCCAAAATCGGTGGTAATATTGAATTTACCATCGGAAAAAGCACCAGATCCACCCCAGCCACCGGTTAAGGCGCATGTTGGATAACATCCTTGATATTCAAATTTCTTAGTTGTAGGACATTCGGTTAAAAAACCCTTATGTATGGGGCAGGAGCGACGATATATATCTTGTCCCTTGTCTATGAGCAGAAGTCTAATATTAGGATTAATCTTCGTTAATTCATAACTGGCATAGATACCAGCTGGACCTGCTCCCACGATAATAACATCATAATAATTGTGGTAACCCATATAATTCACCCTTATAACCAAATTTTCACATTATTTATCATAACATATTTCGATTAAATTACAAACATTATTTACAAAATTATATACAAATGTTCGTGTTTTACTACATGAATGTTCAGATGTTAATAAATCGTGGAGATAGTTATAAATTAAAGAATGAATTTATTTAAAAAGATCTGTTTTTATTTTTTTTCCTAGTTGCTTAGCTTGTAAGATAGATTCCTCGTCTTCTAATACTTCTAGCGGTTTAACACCTTTTCCAATTATATAACCTCTAAAATCAAGTTCTAAGAATTGGCATATCAATTGAAACTGTTGGACCAGGGGAAGAGCAGTGTAAGGGGCGGATTCGCCTCCAACAATTACAAGGTAAATTTTTTTCCCCTTCATTTCTTCTTTGAAATCATATTCTTGAGAGCGGATACTTTGGGAAAATCTATCAATAAAGATTTTTAGTTGACCCGACATTCCGTACCAATATAATGGGGTGGCGAATAAGATTGCATCATGATTAAGAAGTTCTTTTGCTAAATTATCATAATCGTCATTTATCCGTTGGAATCCAGTAGAAGTATGTCTCTGATCAATAATTGGCTTGATTTGATAATCCATCAAAAATATCTCGTTATAACTATTTTTATCTAAATTTTGTAAAACAATTTTAGTTAATGCTTCTGTATTACCGTTTTTTCGTGAACTACCATAAATTGCAAGGAGTTTCATTTCCATTCCTCCTTATGTTTAAACTTAACTAGTAATATATGCTGTTATAATTTTGATTATTACACTTTTTAATAAGTAAGTTATAAAAAAAGTCCCTAGAACATCTAGGGACCGTTGTAAGTTTGAAATTAATTTATAATATTAGAAGCATAAATCTTATATGTTAAAGATTAACTTCTCTTATAATCTTTCAACGTTAGCTGCTTGAGGGCCACGATCGCCATCTACGATTTCAAATCTTACTTTTTCACCTTCGTTTAAAGTTTTAAAACCTTCACCTTGGATTGCTGAAAAATGTACGAATACATCGTTTCCATCTTCAACTTGAATAAATCCATAACCTTTTTCAGAATTGAACCATTTTACTGTACCTTCTAGCATTTAAAAATACCTCCTACAAATTGCGCTATTGCGCTTTAACCTTTTATTAACCATCGTTATTGCTTAAGTTATAAAAAAACAGGATCTTTCAGGAAAGTAAGGTATGAATAATATCCAAATACCTTCCATGAAAGATCCGTTTATTATTCAAACTTACTTATAAAACAAATAACAATGGCTTTATCATCATAACATAAACCAAATTATTTGTCAATTATAAAATTTTGTGAATTTTTTTAATATTATTTTTTCAATCCTTATAAAGTTGTTCCATTTCGTTAACATATGCTTCTTCATCATCACTGGTAACAGCATGCCAATCTTGTTGTTCAGAATTTAGATTTGAAGTCTTACTAGGGCCTTGATTTTTTTGGTTTTTCTTTGCCATATGCAGTCCTCCTAATAACCGTGAGTATTAGCTAAACTTAAAAAAGTTATAACCTACTCTTATTATGAACTTTTTGATAAAAAATTAATCAGAAAAATTGTCTATAAAAGAAGGGCCATTTAGCCCTTATATAATTAGATTATTTAATTTCTGTAAATGTCCAGTTAAATAATGCAGCATGTTCTGATTCGTCATGTTGGATCGAATACAATAGATCACGTATCATTTGGCAATTAGTTGACAGGTACATTTCCTTATAAAATTCAGCTGCTTCAATTTCACCTATAAAGGCTTTTTGCAAACCATCGTAAAAATGGTTAAATTCAACATCTTTAAAGTCTATATTTGGTTTACTTCCAGTTAGATATTTATATAATTTGGTAAGTTTTTTATCATGAATTTTTTCATCATCTAAAGCTGTTTTTAGGCTATGTCTCGCAAATTCTGTAGGAGCGATCTTGTATAATTCAGTGTAAAAATTTATAGTTTTTCTTTCATTTGCGATAGCTAACTGTAAGTCATCAAGAAATTTCGGATAATTTTTGAATCTAACCATCATCCAGTTCATTTGAGGGTTATAGTGATAGTTCATTTTATTTAAACCTCCCAGTCTCTACTTCCATATAGTCTATGGCCTAGTAAGGATAAATGTTATTTAAAGGTATAAATTTGGGCTCAACTTATTCTGTAGACAGACTTGTCTCTTTAGGATATTATTGAACTGGATAATATTGCAATTTTGGGAGGTAAAAATTATGGCTTTAAAATGGAGAGAAGATTTAGCTGTTGGAATTAACAAAATTGATCAACAACATAAAGAACTTTTTGAACGGACTGACCAATTATTAAATGCTTGTAATCTAGGAAAAGGTCGTGAAGAAGTAGCAAAACTGATCGACTTTTTATTGGAATACGTTGTTACTCACTTTAAAGATGAAGAGCAGTATCAAAAAAAATATGGTTATCCTGACTATGATAATCACAAGATGTTACATGATAAATTTATTGATGAAGTGAAAAATTTGAAAAATAAATTAGACTCTGAAGGTTCATCGATTGGCTTAGTTATTGAAATTAATCGCAAAGTTATTGATTGGTTGGTAAATCATATTGGAAAAGTGGATAGACAGTTGGCTACATTTTTAAAAAGTAAAAATGTGGTATGATACGATACATATAATCGTAAAAAATGAAAATCATAACATAAAAGAAAGGAGGTTTTGTTTTTGGAAGTTAAGCCTTATTTTTGCCCTAATTGCAGGGGTAATCGTACCAAGTTTAGGATTATTCAAAGAAAAGCTAAAGACGTACAAAAAGATGCGTTTAATGGAGAAATTGTTTCAATGGGAACAGAAATACCATTTGTTTCAGAACAAGGTGATACCGAAGTGGAATGTTTAGTTTGTCACTATGTTGGATATGAAATGATGTTTATTAAAGCAGCAGAGCGTGAACCAAGGGTTAGGACAGAAGTTTGACGAAAATAAAAAAAATAAATATACTGTACTTGATGTTGAGAAGTTTTGGGAGTGGGCATATTGGATATTAACGAGGTCTTAAAGATCTTAAAGGCTAATGGTTATAAGTCGACCGAACAGCGGAAGGAGATTATCCGATCAATAATTAACAAAAATCGATATGTCTCTGCAAAAGAAATTTTGAATCAAGTACAAAGAAGATTTTCAAGCGTTAGTTTTGATACTATTTATCGAAATCTAGCTATTTTGTCTGAATTAGATTTGATTGAAGTGAGGAAGCAAGATGGTGAGTCTAAATTTAAAATTTCCTGTACTGATGATCACCATCATCATATAATTTGTAATAATTGCGGAAAAATATATATTCTTCCTGAATGTCCTATGGAATTGCTTAAAGAATGCAATGAAGATTTTAAAATAACAGGCCATAAGTTTGAGATATATGGCATTTGTAGTGAATGTCAAAATGCTTAAAATATTTCTGAATATTAGATAAGCCCTAAGAATATGATTCTAAGGGCTTGTTTTTATTCTGATTAATTCTTTATTCATAGCACTCCTAACGAAGCTCACTATATACTCAATATCTTCCTTAGAAGCGTTGTCAACGTGGATTCCGATAAGTACAGATGAAGTATGTCCTAGAACCTTAACTGCTAGTTCAGCACATTCTTTTGCCAATTCCCCCTCTTTATGTCCGGGTAGTTCTAGAAGGTCGACATTAATTTGGTTATTATTTAGGTATGCAGTAGCCACAGCTCCGATATGAGCTGTTCCACCGGTTATGATGAAGACGTAATCTTTACCCATTTCTGTTGTTTGAATATGAATATTAAAAGGATTGTCAGCTACCATTATCTTTCTCCTTCTTAATATTGTGGTATATATTCGATAAGGATTTTATTCCCAATAAAGTTCTAATTTATCCCCATCTTTGATTGGAGTTTTGAAATCCGCTTCTTGGTTATTTATCCGAATAACATATTTGATAGAGCCTTTTGGTGGTGTTGTATCAAAATCAACGTATCTGAATACATCGCTAAAAGTTAGTGTTTGATTATTTCCAAGCTTAATTTCAATTGAACTATTAGGTTCAATAGTAGAATCTAGTGTTACTTCTTTCTGATTCATAAAAACTTTAAAGGATGATGATTGTATCTTGATAGGTTGACCATTAAATGTTACGCCTATTTCCCAGCCAGATATAGTTTCTTCTTGTAAAATATCTTTTATGGTAGGGAAGGGTTTATCCTGTTTGTCAAAAGTTATGATATCTCCATCATGTATAGGGTCTTTTATGTTGACTGGTTTTCCGTTTTGATAAATCTGTCTAGCTGAATATATAAGGTTTTGGGTTTTGCCATCTAATTGAAAACTAATATTTTTTTCTGTATATGGTTTTGTTGAATAACCTGCTAGAATTAGTGCCTCTTCAATATTTTTGACATGATGAAAATTGATCGTGTCACGATCTTTAATCGTTGCTGAGTAATCCATATCGATTCCATTTATTTCAACTAAAGGTAATAACTCTATTTTTTGATCTTCGATCTGAATATTAAATGGTTGAATCGAGCTATACTTTAATGCTTGCTTAAGTGTTAATGAAGCATTTTTACCGTTTTTTCCTGGTTTAACGTCAATTTTATCTAAGCTTTTGATAATTGTATCTAAAGTAGCTGTTTCTCCATTTAGAGTTATTTCTGGTAAGGTTCCATGTTCTCCGGGGATCATAATTAATTTGCTGTTTATTTTAACGGTCATTGCCATCCCTGGTTTTCCAAAAAGACTTTTGATAGGGATCCCTGCTGCAATTAGAGCATCTCCAATGGTTAAGGATTTCATTTCAAATAAACGGACAGTTTCACCATTAACATAAAATGAAATGTACTTTATTGGATTTTCTCTTGAAGAAATTCCGATTCCGATAGGGGTCACTAAGTCCGGTCCTTTAGAAGTATCTTTTGGCCAAATTATTTTGTGTTGGATTGCTTCGGCTCCTCTAACGGCAACTCTTTGAGGGGGTAGATCTAATAAAGAAGCAATTTTTTCGGTTAATTTTGGAGTTTGACTTCCTCCCCCGACTAGTATAACAGCTTGTGGTGGTTTCCCATTCAAATCTAAAATCCTTTGTGAAATATTATCAGCTAACTTGGTTATCTCTTGGTCAATCTGATTGATTATTTCTTCTGATGAAATGGTATATTCCATCCCAAGAATATCAGTAAAAGTTACTTCCTTTTGTATCGAAATTCTTCTTTTTATTTCTTCAGCAATATGAAAGTCTAAAATATAAGATTGACTGATAGCCTCTGTTATTTCATCTCCTGCAAATGGCACCATTCCATAGGCAATTATCGTCCCTTCGGCAGTGATAGCAATGTCTGAAGTTCCGGCACCGATATCTACAAAGGCAATGTTTAATTTTCTCATTGAAGGAGGTATGAGAACATGGATGGCTGCAATCGGTTCCAATGTGAGTGCAGACATCTCTAGATTTGCTCTCTTTAGTGACGATATTAAAGAATCTACAACAACCCTAGGTAAGAAGGTTGCGATAATCTCTACAGATGCTTTCTTACCACGTTGGTCTATCAGACTTCCGATTATTTGATCATCTAGAAAATAGTTAACAACACTGTATCCAACACAGTGGTAGTTGGTAGCAGAGTCTGACTTGATTTCTTCTATCAATTGTTTCTGAGCCTCTTGAACTGCTGATAGTTCTAATGCACGAATATCTTCTTTTCTAAGTAAGGGTTGTCCATCTATATTAAGATCGATAGTAACTCTTTTTGTTTTTAAAGAACGGCCAGCTGCAGCAACAGCAGCATTATTCAGTGGGCCATGATCAGCTTCTAGCTGTTTTTTAACCATTTTAATTGTATCTGAAACGGCTAGTACGTCGTGTATTTGACCATCGAGCATTGACCGCTCTTTATGTTCTGCTAATTTTATATCTTTGATTTCAAAGATACCTTCAGATGTTGGTTGAAGGATGACTCCAATGACACTTCTTGTGCCAATATCCAGAGCAAAAATAGCTGTTTCTTGTTCCACAGTTGTCACCTCTTCGACAAAGTTTCGACGTAGCGTCATTTATCTTCTATTCTCCTTAAGCCTATAATAATCCTTTTTTCTTTGCAATTGAATCTAAAAAGGTTATAATCTGAAGTATGTGAGCTCAAGAATATGGGAGGCTGTTTTATGAGTAATCAGGAATTGGAAGAATTAAGAGCTAAAGTTGATGAGATAAATTTACAGTTGTTACATTTAATTAATAAAAGAGCGGAGATCATTCAAGAAATTGGAAATATTAAAACAAAACAAGGCATGCCTCGATTTGATCCTATAAGAGAAAGGGAAATGATTGATAAAATAAGGGCTAATAATAATGGTCCTTTTGATGATAATACAATTCTTCATCTTTTCAAGCAGATATTTAAGGCTTCATTAGACTTGCAAGAAGTTGATAATAATAAAAAGTTGTTGGTAAGTAGAGATCGTCATCCAGAGGATACGATCGTCACAGTGGGAGATACTGAAATAGGTAAAAAACCAATAATGATTGCCGGTCCTTGTTCAGTTGAAAGTGAAGAACAGGTAAGTATCGTAGCTAAAAGTTTAGTCGAGCAGGGAGTTAAATTGATACGTGGAGGAGCATTTAAGCCACGAACCTCCCCTTATGATTTTCAAGGTTTAGGTATAGAAGGTCTTAAAATATTAAGGAAAGTTGCCGATAATTACGGGTTAAAGGTTGTAAGTGAAATCGTAAATCCAGCAGATATTGAGATTGCCCCAGAGTATGTGGATGTAATACAAATTGGAGCAAGGAATATGCAAAATTTCGAGTTATTAAAGGCTGCTGGGCAAGTAAATACACCAATTCTATTAAAGCGTGGTTTAGCAGCTACCATAGAAGAATTTTTATTTGCAGCTGAATACATCGTATCTAGAGGTAACACCCAGGTAATTTTAGTGGAAAGAGGAATTAGGACATACGAGAAATGGACTCGTAATACTTTAGATATCTTGGCAGTTCCAATAATTAAACAAGAAAGTCATCTACCAGTTATCGTTGATATTAGCCATTCAGCTGGTAGAAAAGACGTTGCAATACCAATTGCAAAAGCTGCCTTAGCTGCTGGTGCTGATGGGATAATGGTTGAAGTTCATCCGGATCCCCCGGTAGCATTATCTGATGCTAATCAACAGTTAGACCTAAATGAATTCAATAGTTTAATGACAGCCTTAAAAAAGGCAAACTTCTTCTAAGTAGTTATTTCTGATAAAAACACCATCAAAATCACCCGTTTGGGTGATTTTTTTAGGAACTTTTGCTTATTTTTTGATGGAATATATGATTTAAGTAAATAATATGGAGGAATATATGTGTTATTTGTCGAAAAAAATTTAAATATGTAAAACTAGGTGTTAATTTGGATTAATAATCGTTGAATGAAAATTTTTTTTATCGTAGAATGATATTAAATTTTAACACAATTAATACGAACGGGGAGATATTATGCCAGTAACTATTTACGATGTTGCTAGAGAATCGGGTTTTTCAATGGCAACCGTTTCAAGGGTGATAAATGGTAGTTCAAAAGTTAAACCTGCCACCAGAAAAAAAATCTTAGAAACGATTGAGCGATTAGGATATAGACCTAATGCGGTTGCGAGAGGGCTAGCTAGCAAGAAAACGACTACTATCGGCGTTGTTATTCCGGATATTTCAAGTTCATTCTTTGCTGAAGTAGTTAGGGGTATTGAAGATATTGCAAATATGTATAACTATAATATTATTTTATCTAACTCAGACAAAAATCTTGAAAAAGAGTTAAATCTTATCAATACATTATTAGAAAAACAGGTTGATGGTCTGTTATTTATGGGTGGTGAAGTTACAGAGCAACATGTGGATATTTTTCAATCATCCACAGTTCCAGTAGTCTTAGCGGCTACTAAAGATCCAAAAAATATTTTTCCTTCAGTCGATATTGATCATTTTCAAGCCGCGAAAGATGCTGTAATGGCATTCATTGAAGCAGGTCATAGAAAAATCGCATTTATTTCCGGACAATTAACCGATCCACTAACTGGTTATGCTAGATTTCAAGGTTATAAAAAGGCATTAGATGAAGCTAATATCCCTTTTGATGAGCGGTATGTTAAAATCGGTAATTACCATTATGAATCTGGTATGGAAGCTATGAGGTATTTTCTTTCATTAGATGTAAAACCCACAGCAGTATTTGCTGTAAGTGATGAAATGGCAGTAGGCGCGATACATGAAATTCAAGATCAAGGATTGAACGTACCAAATGATATTGAAGTTAGAGGATTTGACAATACACCTATATCTTCAATGGTAAGGCCACTCTTATCAACGGTTTCTATACCACAGTACGATATTGGAGCTGTAGCCATGAGATTTTTAACAAAACATATCAACGAAGAGCCGATTGAAAATCAGTTTGTTATTTTACAGCATCAATTAATAGAGAGAAAATCAACAAAGCAGTCTAGTTAGAAAAAATTATTAATTTTATAACAGACTAAGGTAATTCGGGTAGTGTCAAAAGTTCTATGAAAAATTAAACGTTTGGTGAAAAAGAAATTAAGAATGACAAAATTGGGGAACAAAGAACTTCACAAAGGGTTAAACAAGTATAGCAAAAGCATGACTTCATTTAAACAGTGACAAAAAAGAGCATACTGAAGCAGACTCTTAAAACAGAGCCTAATTAATACTGTTAGATTAAGCAGACTGTTGCTCTAAAATAAATTCCTGTGACAACTCAATAAGTTTAGACCAC